>DBMN01000300.1:18486-18893 GCA_002298965.1 Rhizobiales bacterium UBA697
CTGAAGCCCGTCCTGATCCTGCCGCTGCTGGGTTCCACCATCGTCGGCCTGCTGATGATCTACGTCATCGGCCAGCCGGTCGCCTCGGCGCTCGCCGCGCTCACCGCCTGGCTCAAGGGCATGCAGACCGCCAATGCGGTCGTGCTCGGTGCGATCATCGGCGCGATGATGGCCTTCGACATGGGCGGCCCGGTCAACAAGGCGGCCTATACCTTCGCCACCGGCCTGATCGCCTCCGCCGACAACGCCGTCTACGGCCCGATGGCCGCCGCCATGGCCGCCGGCATGACCCCGCCGCTGGCGCTCGCGCTCGCCACCAAGCTCTTCGCCGACCGCTTCAACGAAGACGAGCGCGAGGCCGGCAACGCCGCCTTCTTCCTCGGCATCTCCTTCATCACCGAGGGCGC
>DBMN01000265.1 GCA_002298965.1 Rhizobiales bacterium UBA697
CGGCGCGTACCGCGCCGGGACCGCCACTCACCCATTCACCCGCGTCGCCGAGGCGATGATCGGTTTGGCGCGGAGCTGGTTGATGATGCGCGTCAGGTGCTTCAGGTCCCACACCTCGAGATCGATCAGGATCTCGTGGAAGTCCGCCGCCTTCGGGATCATCTTGATGTTGTCGATGTTGCCGTCGTTCTCGGCGATCACCTGGGCGATCTGAGCGAGCGAGCCGGGCTCGTTCAGCGAGTTCAGCGAGATGCGCGCCGGGAAGCGCGACGGCGCCGCCGGGTCGATGTCCCAGCGCACGTCGAGCCAACGCGACGGCTCCTCGTCGAACTCCTTCAGCGCCGGCGACTGGATCGGGTAGATCGTGATGCCCTGGCCGGGCGTCAGGATGCCGACGATGCGATCGCCCGGCACGGCGCCGCCGTTGGGGGCGAAGCGCACCGGCAGGTCGCCCGAGAGGCCGCGGATCGGGATCGAGGTGCGATCGTCCGAACCGCCGTCGGGGACGCGGAACTTCATCACGCCCGAGGTCGAACCAGCGTCGAACCAACCCTCGCCGGAGAGCACCGGACGCGGGATCTGACGGCCGCGGTCGTCGAAGAGTTCGGGGTGGACGGCGCGCAGCACCACTTCCGAGGCGATCTCGCCGCGGCCGACCGCGGCCAGCACCTCGCCGACCTGCTTCTGGCCGAGACGCGAGACCGAACCGGCGAGCACGGCTTCCGAATATTCCTTGCCGACGCGCTGGAAGGCGCGTTCGAGGATCTGCTTGCCCAAGCCGCCGAACTGCTTCTTCACCGCGTCGCGGGTGGCACGGCGGATGGCGGCGCGGGCGCGGCCGGTCACCGCGATCTGCTCCCAGGCCGCCGGCGGGATCTGCGCCTTGGCGGTCAGCACCTCGACCTCGTCGCCGTTGGCGAGCTCGGTCATCACCGGGCGGACGCGGCCATTGATCTTGGCACCGACGCAGGTGTTGCCGACGTCGGTGTGGACGGCATAGGCGAAGTCGATCGGCGTCGCGCCGCGCGGCAGGGCGATGATGCGGCCCTTGGGCGTGAAGCAGAAGACCTGGTCCTGGAACAGCTCGAGCTTGGTGTTCTCGAGGAACTCTTCCGGGTTGAGGTTCGGATCGTTGAGGCGCTCGATCGTCTCGCGCAGCCAGGCGTAGGCGCCCGATTCCTTGGAGAGATCGGCGATGTTGCGGCCGCCGGAGATCTTGTCGCCGTCCTTGTAGAGGGCGTGGGCCGCGATGCCGTATTCGGCGAAGCGGTGCATCTCCTCGGTGCGGATCTGCAGCTCGACGCGCTGGCGGCCGGGGCCGACCACGGTGGTGTGGATCGAGCGATAGTCGTTCTGCTTCGGCGTCGAGACGTAGTCCTTGAAGCGGCCGGGGACCATCGACCACGTCGTGTGGACGATGCCGAGCGCGTGGTAGCAGTCGTGCAGGCTCTCGACGACGAGGCGGAAGCCGTAGATGTCGGAGAGCTGTTCGAAGGACAGGCCCTTGCGCTGCACCTTGTTGAAGATCGACCAGGGCCGCTTCTCGCGCCCCTTCACCCGCGCCGGAATGCCGTCGGAGGAGAGTTTCTCGGTCAGCGCCTGTTCGATCGCCGGGATGAGGTTCTTGTTCTCCTCGCGCAGCAGGTCGAGCCGCGTCACGATCGAGGCATAGGCGTCGGGCTGGAGGGTGCGGAAGGAGAGGTCCTCGAGCTCCTCGCGGACGTTCTGCATGCCCATGCGGCCGGCGAGCGGCGCATAGATCTCCATCGTCTCCTCGGCGATGCGCACGCGCTTGTCCTCGCGCATGTGATGGAGGGTGCGCATGTTGTGGAGACGGTCGGCGAGCTTGACCAGCAGCACCCGCACGTCGGCGGCGATCGCCAGCAGGAGGCGGCGGAAGTTCTCCGCCTGCTCGGTCTTCTTGGAGACGAAGTCGAGCTTCTTCAGCTTGGTCAGACTGTCCACCAGCTCGGCGATCTCGATGCCGAACTTGGCGGCGATGTCGACCTTGGTGGCGTCGGTGTCCTCGATCGTGTCGTGCAGCAGCGCGGTGCAGATCGTGGCGTCGTCCATCCGCATCTCGGTCAGGATGGCAGCGACCTCGAGGGGATGGGAGAAATAGGGGTCGCCCGAGGCACGCTTCTGCGAGCCGTGCTTCATCATGCCGTAGACATAGGCCTTGTCGAGCAGGGCCTCGTCGCAACGGGGATTGTATCGCTTCACCAGATCGACGAGTTCGTACTGACGCATCATGGTGGGGGCGATGACCTCGGATCGATCGTGTTCGGTGAGCGCGTCGGCGATCTTACAGACGGGAAACGGCCCCCGCCAGTGCGTCGCGCATGCATTCTTCACGCGGCAGAGGGCAGCGAGGCGCTCGTCGGGGCGAAAACCGGGCGTTCACGACGCCCGGCGGGCCCGAAAACGAAGACGCCCGCGAAGCGCGGGCGTCGGAACTCTCGGAAGGGCGGGAGGAGATCAGTCCTCCTCCTCCTTGTCCGGCGGCACGAGGCCTTCGAGACCGCGCAGCAGCTCTTCTTCCGACATGCGGTCGAACTGCATTTCCGAATCGTCGTCGGACGAGGCGGAGATGGCGACGAGCGGCACGGCCTCCGGCTCCGGCTCGTCGACTTCGACGAACTTCTGGAGCGAGTGGATGTACTCCTCGTTGAGGTCTTCCGGGCTGACGGTCTCTTCCGCGATCTCGCGCAGCGCCACCACCGGGTTCTTGTCGTTGTCGCGATCGATCGTGATCGGCGAACCGGACGAGATCATGCGCGCGCGATGGCTCGCCAGCAGCACCAGCTCGAAGCGGTTCTCGACCTTGTCGATGCAATCCTCGACCGTGACGCGGGCCATTCTTCTCTCCTGACGGGGCGCGGGGGATTCGAAAGCGGACACATAAGGCGATCGCGGCGGAAAAGCAACGCCGAATCGCCTTCCCAGGGCAATCGCCCGAAAGCGATTGCCCAGATTCCGGCTTTCCTCAATCGCCGGCGGCGGCATCCGCCGCCTTGGCTTTCGCTTCGCTATGCGCCTCTCGACGTGGAATACCATGCCGAGAGGCCCGCTGCGCGCGGCGCCGGTCGGCGCCGGAAGCCGCGAGTGCGGCTTCGAGCGATGGCCCTGTCGGCTCCCCTCACGTGGGGTCGATCCCCTTCATCGCGACGAAGGATTTGACGATGCCGAGGAAGCGTTCGTCGACCACCGTGGCGCCGGGAAAGAGGAAGGCGAACTGGGCGCGCGTCAGCAGCGTGGCGTATTCCATGACGCCCATCGCCTCGCCGACGTCCTTCGACTTCGGCGTCCAGCCGAGCGGGCGGCGCAGCGTGATCGCGATGCGGATCGGCTCGGGCAGCCAATGGAAGATCGGCAGGCCGTAGTGCGGCTCCCAGGGGAACCAGTAGTTCGGCGTCTGATGGAACCAGACGTCGGCCATGCGCATCGCCTCGTGGGCGTAGGTCTTCTTCTGCTGCCAGCCGAAGACGTGTTCGATCACCGAGTTGGAATGGGAGATGTCGAAGGCGCCGTCGGCGAAGGGCAGCGTGCGGCCGTCGCCCTCCACCGCCGTGAAGATGTCCGGCCGGGTCGGCGCCTTGACGTCGTCGGGGAGGTTGAGGAGCGTGATCTTGACGTTCAGCCGCGCCAGATCGTCGGCCGGCACGATGTTCCAGTAGCGCTCCATGCCGCCGATATCGAGGATCGACACCGAACCCTTCGCGGCCGAGATGCGCTCGATCGTCTTCAGGAGCGGCGCGAAACGCCGGCGTCGGAAGCGCGAGCCCAGCGACTGGGCGTCGTCGTAGTTGCCGATGATCTTCTCGATCCCCATGAACTCTTCCTCTTCGATCGCGCCGACCGGTCGTCGTCGATCACCGGCGCGAGCACCGGCTTACCCAAGGGAACCATAGAGCGAAACGCCGCGACGATCCACTGCCACGACGATCACCCCGCGAGGCGAAAGCGAATTCGCGCCAGAATTTCGTTTATAGGCACGGCGTCACAACTTTTCGTTCCCACTTCTTTACGTGGCGGAAAACAATCGCTCGTGAATGACTACTGGTGGCGGCGCTGCAATTCGGTTAAGAAGGAGCGCCTGCTGCTTCGAGAAGCCACGGTTTTCGGTCCTCGACGCGCGCGTTGGCAGGCATTTGTCGCCCGTCGGCCGAATTTCAACAGAACGAATGCCGGCGGGTCATCGTCACCCGAATACGGACGTACAACCACAATGATCGACCCTCGCGAGAAAGTCGCGCTGTTCATCGACGGCGCCAATCTCTACGCCACGTCCAAGGCGCTCGGTTTCGACATCGACTACAAGCGCCTGCTGCAGGAGTTCCGCGCGTCCTGTTATCTGCTGCGGGCCTTCTACTATACCGCGTTGATCGAGGATCAGGAGTATTCCTCGATCCGGCCGCTGATCGATTGGCTCGACTACAACGGCTACAAGGTCGTGACCAAGCCCACCAAGGAGTTCTTCGACGCCGCCGGGCGCCGCAAGCTCAAGGGCAACATGGACATCGAACTCGCCGTCGACGCCATGGAGCTCGCCGAGCACATCGATCACATCGTGCTGTTCTCCGGCGACGGCGACTTCCGTCGTCTGGTCGAGGCGCTGCAGCGCAAGGGCAAGAAGGTCACCGTCATCTCGACGCTGCAGACCCAGCCGCCGATGATCTCCGACGAGCTGCGCCGTCAGGCCGATCTCTTCGTCGACCTCGCCACGCTGCAGAACCGCATCGGCCGCGACCCGTCCGAGCGCATGGCCCGCATGGCCGAGCGCGACGCCCAGCAGCAGCGCCGGCCGCAGCCGGAAGCCGACGACGAGGACTACGACGACGAGGCGTGAGCCCGTCGGCGATCCCTCGCCTGCCTTCATCGACGCGCGCGTGGTTCTCGCCTCGCGCGCGTCGTCGTATAGGGAGGGCTCCCGCCTCTCCATCGACGAGTCTCCGCGATGCCCTCGGCCAAGCTCCTCCTCGATCCGACGCGCGACTGCGCGCTCTGTCCGCGTCTCGTCGCCTTCCGCGAGGACTGGCGCGCCAAGGAGCCGACGTGGTTCAACGCGCCGGTGCCGAGCTTCACCGGCAGCGATCCGCGTCTGCTGATCGTCGGCCTGGCGCCGGGCGTGCGCGGGGCGAACCGCACCGGGCGGCCCTTCACCGGCGACTATGCCGGCGACCTGCTCTACGAGACGCTCTCCGACTACGGCTTCTCGCGCGGCACCTTCCGCGCCGATCCGCAGGACGGGCTGGCGCTCGTCGGCGCGCTGATCACCAACGCGGTGCGCTGCGTGCCGCCGGAGAACAAGCCCCTGCCGGCGGAAGTCCACGCCTGTCGGCCGTTCCTGGTCGCGACGCTGGCCGCCCATGCCGGCCTCACCGACGTGCTGGCCCTCGGCCGCGTCGCGCACGAGACCTTCCTCAGGACGGTCGGCGAGAAGCCTTCGGCCCATCCCTTCGCCCATGGTGCGATCCACCGGCTGAAGAACGGCCTCCGCCTCCACGACAGCTACCACTGCTCGCGCTACAACACGAACACCGGCCGCCTGACGCGGGCGATGTTCCGCGACGTGTTCGACGGGATCGCCGCGGCCATGCGCGGGTGAGACAACCGCGCGCGACGATTCTGAAATCTCGAGTTGCATGAACGCGCGAGGCGCGCTTTCCTCTTTCCGTCGTTCCGGACGGGGGGAAATCGTGCGGATCAAGCGCTGGCTCACGGCGATCGCCATCGCGGCCTTCGTGGTCGCCCCACCGGTTCGGGCCGACGACGTCCAGCCGGACGATCCGCTCGCCGACGCCTGTCACGACGGTCCGCCGGAAGGCCGGCTCGATGCCTGTCGCCGGCTCGTCGCGCGCACGCCCGACGACCGCGAAGCGCGGATCGCGCTGGGCGATGCCCAGAAGGCGGTCGGCGACACCGATGCGGCGACGGCGACGTGGGCGAGCGTGGCGGAGGCTCCGGCCACGACTGCGCGCGACTTCGTCCTGCGCGCCGCCGCACTCGAGCGGGCATGGAAGCGGGATGCGGCACGACGGGCGATCGATCGCGCCCTGGAACTCGCGCCCGACGACACCGATGCTCTGGCGCTGCGCGCCGATCTGAGGATGGCAGACGGCGACGCCGACGGCGCGCGGGCCGATCTCGACCGCGGGCTCGCGATCGATCCCGCCTCTCCGGGCCTGCTGCTGCAACGCGCCCGGTTGGCCGGTGCCGAAGGCCCTCGCGCCGCCATTCCCTATTTCGAACGGCTCGCGGCGGTTTCGCCCGAAGGGGTGACGATCCTGAGACCGATCGCCGAAGCGATGGAAAAGATGGGTGATCGCGAGACCGCTCTGCGCCTCTGGGACCAGATCCTCGAAAAGTCACCCGACGATGCGGCGGCTCTCGCCCGACGCGGCGCACTGCGGATCGGCGCGCGACGTCTCGCCGAGGCTCGCGCCGACTTCGACCGGGCGCTCGCCGTCGATCCCCGGTCGGTTCGGGCATTGTCGGGGCGAGGGGTCGTCAACGTCATCGCCGACCGCGACGACGAGGCGCAGCGCGACTTCGAAGCGGCTCTGGCCATCGATCCGCGTTACGCGGCCGCAGCCTGCAACCTCGGGGCGCTGCAGTTCATGCGAGGGGATCGAAAGGAGGCGATGAGGCTCGCCGAGATCGCGCTCGCATCCGACCCCGACCTCGTCTCCGCTCTCCACCTGCGCGCGAGGCTCCACGCGGCGAACGGCGCCCAGGATCTGGCGGCCGTCGATCTCGAGCGCGCGGAGCGGCTGGATCGGATCGAGCGCCTGCGCCGGGAAAGCGCGGAGCAGACACCGACGCTCGGGCGCTGAGACCCGCTCACTCCTTGTACTTCATCAACCGCGACTTCTCGCGGTTCCACTCGCGCTCCTTCTCGGTCTCGCGCTTGTCGGCGGCGTTCTTGCCCTTGGCGAGCGCGAGCGTGATCTTGGCGCGACCCTTCTCGTTGAAGTGGATGTCGAGGGGGACGAGCGTCATGCCCTCGCGTTCCACCGCGCCCATCAGCTTGTTGATCTCCTTGCGGTGGAGCAACAGCCGGCGGGGACGACGGGTCTCGTGGTTGAAGCGGTTGGCCTGGAGATATTCCGGGATGTAGCAGTTGTAGAGGAAGATGTCGGTGCCGTAGGGCGCGGCATAGGCGTCCGTGATGTTGGAACGACCGCCGCGCAACGACTTGATCTCGGTGCCGGTCAGCTGGATGCCGGCCTCCCAGGTGTCGACGATGTGATAGGAAAACCGCGCCTTGCGGTTCTCGGCGGCGAGCTTGAAGCGCTCGCCGCCCTTTTCGGCCGACATGACGGTCGCCTTTCGGTCAGAGGATGCCGGCGACTTTCGCGGCCGCCTCGAGTTCGGCGCGGACCGAGGCGGAGGCCTCGACCAGCGGCAGGCGCAGCTCGTTCTTCATCTTGCCCAGCACCGAGGCGAGATACTTCGGACCCGCCGGGTTCGGCTCGAGGAACATGGCACGATGGAGCGGCATCAGCTTGTCCTGGATAGCGAGGGCCGCGGCATAGTCGCCCTTCGCCATCGCCGCCTGGAACTGCGAACACAGCTTCGGCGCGACGTTGGACGTCACCGAGATGCAGCCGACGCCGCCCTGGGCGTTGAAGCCGATCGCGGTCGCGTCCTCGCCCGAGAGCTGGAGGAAGCCGGGGCCCGACACCATGCGCTGCTGGGCCGGACGGGCGAGATTGCCGGTCGCGTCCTTCACGCCCTTGATGTTGCGGCCGTCGCGGAACATCCGGTCCATGGTCTCGACCGAGATGTCGACGACCGAGCGGGGCGGGATGTTGTAGACGATGATCGGAATGTCGATCGCCGCGTCGATCGCCATGAAGTGGCGGTAGAGCCCTTCCTGGCTGGGCTTGTTGTAATAGGGCGCGACGACGAGGACGGCATCCGCCCCCGCCTTCTGGGCATGGGTCGCCAGATCGATCGCTTCGGCCGTGTTGTTGGAACCGGCGCCGGCGATGACCGGGATCCTGCCCTTGGCCACCTCGATCGTCAGTTCCACCACGCGCTTGTGCTCGGCATGGGAGAGCGTCGGGCTCTCGCCGGTGGTGCCGCAGGGCACGACGCCGTTCGTGCCTTCCGCGATCTGCCAGGCGACGAAGTCCTGCAGGGCTTTTTCGTCCACCGCTCCGTTCGAAAACGGCGTGACGAGTGCGGTGATCGAGCCCTTGAACATCGTGGAACCCTTTCGGAACCTGGAAAAATCGCTCGCGCGCGAGCATCATGATCGCCCGACGCGGGGCGGCCCCCGAGCGGACGGGCGGCGACAATAGTCCGAGGCGGGCGCAGGCGCAACTCGGACGCCCCGTCGCGGGGCGGCGAAAACCGCGGGTTCCGCGGCGTTCGACGAGCGAGTAAGGTTTTGTTCACCGTGCGCGACCTAGGGTCGGACATCGCCTCTCATCGCGCCCGCCGGATATGCCGTCCGGTCGTTCGGTCGCGAGTATTCGCATTGGACGGATCCGGTCACGGCGGAAGCCCGCCGGAGCCGCAGACGAGGACCCATCGATGCCGGCCCTGACCAGACGGATCGCTCGCGCCACGTGCCTCGGACTGGCCGCCCTCGCCGGCCTGGCCGTCTCGATCATGCCGGTTTCGGCCGAGGACCTGACGCGGGCGCTCGCCGCCGCGGCGCGCGGCGACGTCTCCGCCGTCAATTCGATGCGCTCCGATCTCGACCGGCTCGATCAGAAGATCGTCGACTGGTACCTGATCCGCATGGGCTCGGGCCTGCCGGCCCAGGCGATCACCGCCTTCGCCATCGCCAATTCCTCCTGGCCCGATCCGGAACTCTTCCGCCGCCGCGCCGAGCAGGCGCTGGAGAAGGAACGGCCCTCGCCGGAAGACGTCATCCAGGCGTTCCAGGGTTCCAAGCCCTATTCCAACCGCGGCAAGATCATGCTCGCCCGGGCGCTGATGCAGACCGGCCGCAAGCAGGACGCCGCCCAGTGGGCGCGCTTCGCCTATCGCGACGACAAGCTCGCCGACGACGAGCAGAAGATCCTCGAGAACGAGTTCGGCTCGCTGCTCGGCCAGGGCGACTACAAGGCGCGCTTCGACCTCGCCATCCTCAAGGGCCATGCCGGCGACGGCATGGAGGCGGCCAAGAAGCTCGGCGGCGGCTACGAGACGCTCGCCCGCGCCGTGCTCGCGGTGGAGAAGAAGCAGGGCAACGCCGGCTCGATGCTCGATTCGGTCCCCGGCGCGCTGCGCGACGATCCGGTCTACGTCTTCGCCCGCGCCCAGCACGCCCGCCGCGCCGAGCGCTGGAAGGAGGCGGCCGACTGGCTCGTCAAGGCGCCGAAGGACCCACGCCAGATGGGCCGTCCCGACGAGTGGTGGGAAGAGAAGCGCATCGTCAGCCGCAAGCTGCTCGACATGGGCGACGCCCGCACCGCCTATCGCATCGTCCAGGGCCACACCGGCTCGACGCCGGCCAATCAGGCCGAAGCCGACTTCCATGCCGGCTGGTACGCGCTGCGCTTCCTCAAGGATGCCGGATCGGCGATGCGCCATTTCGCCGCCGTGGCGGAGGACAGCGCCAAGCCGGTCACCCGCGCCCGCGCCTACTACTGGCTCGGCCGCGCCTCGGAGGCGGGCGGCGGCGGGTCTTCGTCGGAGTACTATCGCAAGGCGGCCGAGTTCGGCTTCACCTTCTACGGCCAGATGGCACGCGCCAAGCTCGGCATGGTCGATCTCGGCCTCGACCGCACCATCCCGGTCTCCTCGGCCGATCAGGCGGCGATGGACCGCGACGATCGCTTCGAAGCGATGCGGCGGCTCGCCCGCATCGGCCGCAAGGACCTCGTCACCGTCTTCGCCAAGCACATGGCCGAGACGCTGAAGTCCTCCGGCCAGATCGCCTCGGTGATCGACATGATGGAGAAGCAGGGCTGGATGAACCTCGCCGTCTCGGTCGGCAAGGCGGGCGCCCAGCGCGGCATGGACATGGAGGTCCGTGCCTTCCCGATCGGCGTCTCGCCGAGCGTCGACACCTCCGGCCTCGAGAAGTCGCTGGCCTTCGCCATCATGCGGCAGGAGAGCGAGTTCAATCAGGCGGTCGTCTCGTCGGCGGGCGCCACCGGCATCTTCCAGGTGATGCCCGACACCGGTCGTGACGCCGCCAAGTATCTCAACATCTCCTACGATCGCGACGCCTGGCGCAACAGCCCGGCCTACAACATCCGCCTCGGCGCGGCCTATGTGAACCGGCTGGTCGAGAACTACGACGGCAACTACGTCATGGCGATCGCCGGCTACAACGCCGGTCCCGGCCGCATCCGCGACTGGGTGCAGGCCTACGGCGATCCGCGCACCGGCGACGTCGACATCGTCGACTGGATGGAGCGCATCCCCTTCTCCGAGACGCGCAACTACGTCCACCGCGTGCTCGAGAACCTGCAGGTCTATCGCTTCCGCCTCGACGGGCAGAAGCTGCAGATCGCCAACGACCTCAAGCGCGGCATCGGCGCGCGGCCGTCGCAGACCGGCTCGGTGCCGAAGGCCTCGTCGTCGGGCGGCGGCATCGGCTCGTGGTTCGGCGGCAACTGAGACGGCTTGCCTCGCAGGCATCATTGGGGGCACCGTGAGGTGCCCCTTTTCGTTCGGAGAGCCCCGTTGACCGCGCCCGCCCCTCTCCCGTCGCCGGAGGCCGCATCCGGCCCCTCCGGCATCGCCTTCGGGCCGACGACCCGCGACGGGCTCGGCACGCCGCATCGGCCGCTCCGCTTCTTCTCCGCCGACGGGCTGGTGCTGGCGGGCCGCGACTATGCGCCGGCGCGGCCGACCGATCGACGGCCGGTCCTCTGCCTGCCGGGGCTGACGCGCAACGCCCGGGACTTCGAGCCGGCGATCGCTCGGCTGGTCGCCGGTGACGGCGGATCACCGGCGCGGCGCTGCATCACCCTCGACTTCCGCGGCCGCGGCGCCTCGCAATACGATGCCGATCCCGCCCACTACACGCCGGTGCAGGAACTCGAGGACACGCGGGTGGCGCTCGCCGGGCTCGGCATCGCGGAAGTGACGTCCTTCGGCACCTCGCGCGGCGGCATCGTCACGATGATCGCGGCGCTGGTGGCGCCGGGTCTGGTGCGCGCCGCCGTGCTCAACGACATCGGGCCCAGAATCGAGCTCGCCGGGCTGATGCGGATCAAGGGTTACGTCGGCCGGGCGCTGCCCGAGGGCATCGACTGGCCGACCATGGTGGCGGTGCTGGCGCAGGCCAATCGCGACGAGTTCCCGGCGCTCGACCGGGCGGCGTGGGAGCGCTATGCGCGGCGGCTCTTCCGCGACGTCGGCGGCAGACCTGCGATGGACTACGACCCGGCGCTCGCCCGCACGCTCGACGCGGTGACGCCCGAGACGCCGATGCCGGATCTCTGGCCGTTCTTCGACGCGCTCGCCGACGTGCCGACGCTTGTCGTGCGCGGTGCGCTCTCCGACCTGCTGACGGCGGAGACGGTGGCGGACATGGCGGCGCGGCACCGCGCCTTCGAGAGCCTGACCGTCCCCGATCAGGGTCATGCGCCGCTCTTCGACGACGACGCCTCGCTCGACGGCCTCGTCGCCTTCCTCGACCGCGTCGGGGCGTGAGGGCGAGGGCCGAAGCCCCCGCCCCTGCCCTTGTGCGATCAGCCCTTGCGGGCGGCGATCAGCGCCTTGGCCTGACCGATCCAGTCCTCGCGCTCGATCCGGCCGGCGAAGGCGAGATACGAGCCGACCCACTTGGCGTTCTCCGGCGTCCAGGCGGCGATCTGCGCGAAGCTCCAGATGCCCAGAGCGTTGAGGCGCGCGTGGTTCTGCGGCCCGATGCCCTTGATGATCTCGAGATCGTCGATCTCGGCGCCGTGGGCCTCGAAGGCACCGGCCGGCCGCTCGCCGTGAGCATCGGCGGCGGCGGCGCGGGCGAGGTCCTCGGC
>DBMN01000160.1 GCA_002298965.1 Rhizobiales bacterium UBA697
CGAGCGTCATCAGCGTCACGAAGACCACCCAGAGCAGGAACGCCGGGCCGACCGTCGCCGACCAGTAGAGCCAGCGGCGCGGGTAGAGCGACTGCTCGGCCGCCATCGGCTTCAGGAAGGTGACGAGATAGGCCTTCTGCGTCTCGACGTCGGTCCGCGCCATCTCGTAGGCCTTGGAAGCCGCGGCATACTGTTCCTGCGCGATCTTCACGTCGGTCTCGGCCCGTCCGAGCGTGAACTGTCGCGTCGCCAGCGACGGGTCGCCGCCCTGCCCGCCGGCGAGCTTGCCGACATAGTCGGCGATCTGGCGACGCAGCTCGACGATCTGCGCCTTGAGGAGGCGCACCTGCGGCGCGTCGTCGGTCGCCCCGCCCTGGAGCGACAGCTGCTGTTCCCTGGCCGAGAGCTCCGCCCTCAGCTGATCGATGACCACTTGCAGCCCCTTGGCCGCGGCGCCGGTGTCGAGCACGCCCTCGCGGGTGCGCACGTCGCGCATTGCGGCCGTCGCGTCGCGCAGATTTCCCTCTGCACGCCGCAGCTCCGCCGTCGCCCGCTCCAGCGCGTCGCGTCGCAGCCGCATCGACATGTCGTTCACCAGCGCCTCGGATCTGGCGACGATGCCGTTGGCCAGCCGCAGCGAGTCCTCCACCGTGAAGGCCCTGACGCTGACCGAGACGATGCCGCTCGTCTCATCGAGCGTGGCGTCGACCCGGCGGCGCCAGTATTTCTCCAATTCCTCGATCGGCGCGTCGGCCTCGAGCCGCGAGAAGCGATCGACGTCGGGCCGGGTGAAGACCGCGCGCAGGTCGGTCTCGGTCTGGAGAGCGTCGACCATGCCGCGGCTGCGGACGTAGTTGGCGACGATCTGCGCATCCTGCGACTGCTGCGAACCGCCGAGACCACCGAGGCCGGTCAGCGAATCGAGCACGCCGTGTTCGCTCGAGCGCAGCGCGAACTTGAACTCGGTCGCATATTGCGGACTGGCGACGAGGCCGAAATAGATCGAGGCGACGACCAGCGGCACCAGGACCATCAGCCCGAAGGAGAGGATCAGGGCGAGGCGATAGATCCGGTCGGACCGCCGGGCGCGAAAGCCGCCGCCGCCCGAGCTGAAGCTCTGCGGTACGCGCGACTTGCGGGCCGCCCGCCGCAGCGCGAGCGAGATCCCTTCCATCCGTCGAACGGCCGATTCGGGCGAGACGATCAGGTCCTGCATGCTCATTCCCAGAGGCGGCGACCCGGTCGGTCGTGCCGCGAACCCATCACGGCGTGAGGAGGCGGCCGCGCATCAGCGTGTTGCCCGCCAATCCGAGACACAGCGCCGTCGACGCCACCACGAGAATGTAGCCGCGATCGAGCGGGATGTCGCCGTAACCGTCGTAATAGGCGGAGCGGAACCACGTCACCAGATGCAGGACCGGATTGTAGGACAGCACCTCGCGGGCGGTGTCTCCGACCAGCGGCAGAAAGTTGACGACGCCGCCGCTCGCGTACATCGCCGCCATCGACAGCACGAAGGGGATGAACCAGAAGCGGAAGAGCGCGATCCCGACGACGTTGAAGACGCCGAAGCCGATCCCGAGATAGACCGCCGCGAGCGACGCCCCGAGCGCGCGTTCGAGGTCGAGCGGCCACATGTCGATGCCACCGAGCGCGAGGCCGCCGACGAAGATCGCCGCGACCAGGAAGGCGGTCAGGAACTCCACCACCGTGCGCGCGACGATCAGGTCGATCGTCGAGATCACCGGGAAGTTGAGGAGCTGCCGGTTCTGCACGATGGCGAAGGAGATCCACCGCGCCGGATAGAGGCAGAGGATGTAGGGCAGGCCGCCGGTGGCGATGAAGACCTCGCGGCTGGAACCGATCGGCGCCAGCCGCCGGAGCACGACGAAGATGCCGAAGATCAGCAGCAGATGGGCGAGCGGCCAGCCGACGGCGATCAGATAGGACACGTGGGTGCGACCGAACCGCGTCCGCATGTCCTGCAGCATGATCGCGCCGATCACCCGCAGTCGCTGTCCCAGAGCCCCACTCGTCCGATCGAGCCAGACCCAGCCATCCGATGAAGACATGGAACCCTCGTCCTCGCCGACGTCGTCGCCGGGAGTTCATTTCCCCGCGAATATGATGTAACCGAAGAACCCTCCGCAAGGGGCACGCGGGTGCTTCGCGGAAGACGGAGCGGCGGCCGGACGGGACCCCCGTCACCGCGGCCGACGCGATCGACCAGGACCGGGAGACGCCGGACGGATGAAGAACCGCCCCGCCATCGTCGATGCGAGCCGGGCCGCCGCGGCGCCCGAGCGCGGCATGCGTGCGCGTCTGACGGCGGCGAAGCGGCATCTCGTCGACCTCGTGCGCGCGCCCGGCCTGCCCGACGTCGGACGCGAGCGCGATGCGGTCCAGCTGCCTGGCCGCACCGGCGGCCTCGGACGTTCCTTCGCCCTCTTCGTCGTCCTGCCGACCGTCCTCTTCGCGCTCTGGACGCTCGTCTTCGCCGCCGACCAATACGTCACCGAAGTGCGCTTCACCGTGCGGTCGGACCAGGAGCAGAGCAAGATCGTCGAGTCGCTGTCGGTCCTGTCGAAGCTCGGCGACGGCAGCGGCTCGACCAATCTGCAGAACGCCTTCATGGTCTCCAACTACATCCAGAGCCGATCGATCGTCGCCGACGTCGGCGGCGAGGCGGCGCTCCTGAAGATCTGGGGGACCGATCGCGCCGACGTCCTGTCGCGGCTGCGCGGGGGGACGTCCGAGGAACTGTGGAAATACTGGAACCGCCGCATCCAGGTCCAGGTCAACAACGTCTCGAACATCGTCTTCCTGAAGGTCTGGGCCTTCGATCCGCAATCCTCGCGCGATCTCGCGGCGCAGATCGTCGCCAGGAGCGAGGCACTGGTCAACGACATCTCGCTGCGCATCCGCAAGGACGCCATGGCCGACGCCGAGGCCGAGGCGACGCAGGCCCGCGATCGCCTGCTCGCGGCACGCGAGGCGCTGCGCGACTACCGCACCCGCAACCTCTACCTCGACCCCGGCGCGGCGGCCACCTCGATCGGCCAGCTCCTGACGAGCCTCTCGCTCGAGCGGCTGAAGACCCAGAACGAGCTGACGGCGCTCACCGCCTCGCTCGCGCCCACGACACCGTCGGTGCGCATCGTCGAAGGCCGCCTCGCCGCCCTCGACCGCCAGATCGCCGAGCTCCAGGCCCGTCTGACCGACCGCTCGGAGGGTTCGATCGCCGCGACCACCGGCCGTTTCGAACAGCTCAGCCTGGAAGAGAAATTCGCCGAGCGGCTCTACACGACCGCCGAAGCGGCCTTGCAGCGGGCACGCCAGAATCTCGGACGCCAGGCGCTCTATCTGATGGTGATCGTGCCGCCGAGCCTCCCCCAGGCCGCGCTCTACCCCGACCCGCCGATCGACATCGCCGCCTTCTTCTTCGTCGCCCTGATCCTCTGGGGCATCGTCACACTGACGGTGTCGAGCATCCGGGAGAACATGGTGTGAGCCCGAATCGCGCGATCGAAAGCGATCGAAGGGATCACGCGGGCAGATCGTGATCGCCTGGGCTTTCAGCGACGGCGACGCGGAGACGCTCGACATGGGAGCGGCAGTAGCGATTGTCCGGCGCGAGTTCCAGCGCTCTCTCGGCCGCCGAGAGAGCGACCTCGATCATGTCCGCGCGCTCCGCCACATGGGCATAGGTATGCCAGTTGTAGAAGTTGTCGCCCGCGAGTTCCGTCGCTCGGCGCGCGAATACTACTGCCGCGGCCCGATTGCCGAGCGCATCCGCGATCCGTCCCGCCTGGCACTGATAGGCCGCATTCAACGGCGCCAGTGAGATCGCCTGTTCCTGGGCCGTCATCGCTTCCTCGTTCCGCCCCGCCGCGCTCAGGAGACTGGCCAGATGGTGCTGGAACCAGGACGTCGAGGGCGACAACCTCACCGCCGTCTCGGCGTTCTCCAGTGCCGCCGACGCGTCGCCCAGACTCGCGTGGATCTGCGCGATGTGGCTGAACAACGCGCCCTTCCCGGGGTGAATCAGGGTCTGGACCTTGAGGACATACAAGGCCTCCAGATGACGCCCCGCGCTCGACAGCTCCCGGGCCACTTCATGATGAATCTTAAAGTTGCCCGGATCCAAGATTCCGGCTCTGACCAGAAGAGCCAACCGCGTCTCGCGGGCGAGTGACGGGCGTAATCTGGCGATCTGAAAATAGTAGACGCCCGACTGCCGCTTCGAAGCGCGATGGGCACGATATGCCGCCCCAGCCAGATCAGTCTCGTCCCCAGCCACCACCGACATGACGATGTACTTCAGGATTTCACCGTCGACACCCGTGTGACCGATGAATGGCAGCTTCACGAGTGTGACGTCTTTGTACTCCGTGATTTTGTGAACTTGACGGCGATCCGGCTTGTAATACGGGTCGAACAGGACATACGCCCGGCAACCCTCCGGCAGCGGATCTTTCATGTGGTCGCAGATGCGGGGGTATTTGTGAGCTTCGTTGATCCATCGCTCTTCGTGCGGCACATCCCCCCTCCAGATCGAGAATTGAGGTATCTGCGCGATGATCCGTCTTGCTCCCAGGATGGGACCGAAGTTGAGCGCGCCGTACCCCCCCATGCTGCTGCCATAGGTCACGACGAGATCGTAATTCGAAGCAATTTCCTTGATGACTTCGATGCACTCGCGGGTATCGTCGTTTTGGAACCAGTCGTTCTTCGCAGTGACGACATGAACCGCATCGATGCCTTCACGCGCGAGAAATCTCTCCCCGAAGCCTTCCGTAAGCAGAGAGGGCTCCTCGATCCAGGGACAGAAAGTAACGAACAAGACCCGTCTGTCGCCGACACCGAGACGGCCGCGAGCCAATATGTTGCTCGTCTCGTAGACGATGTTCATTACCCGTGCCGTCCCCCGAGGGCAAAGTGCTTTCTGATCATGAAGGCAGGAAAGACCGTCCCCCGCCGGAATGCAAGACGGCAGAAAAGCACCTCATTCTTGTCGTCTCGCGCTTGGGCCGAGCGGGACGCTCCATTCGATCGCGACAACGCGTCCGGGTCGCTCCCGCAGCCACGGGGACGCGTTCGGCCGACCGACGAGCGCAGTTCGACGGCAGTCCCGACGATCAGGAGACCGCCGAATCCCCGAACACGCCCACCTCGACGGCGTTGCGCGTCGTCGCGTCGCGGTCCGGCTTCAGGGCCTGCGCCAATCTCCGCGCGAAGACGTCGCGCGGGATGCCGGCGAGCAGGGCATCACGCACCATCGCGTCCGCGAGCCGACGGCGTGCCGGATCGAGCGGCCCGTGGGCCGCGACGCAGGCCTTGAGATCGGCGCCGATCAGATGATCGACGCCGTTCGTGTCGAGAAAATCGACGTACTCGACGAGACGCGCCCGGTAGGTCGAACGGAAGTAGTCGTAGTTCGCCTGCTCGAGATAGTGCTCGATCGGAAGCTCCGGATCGAAATCGGCGAAGTCGATGTAGGGCAGATTGTAGTGATCGATCATTTCACGCGTACGCGTGTCGAACGTCATGTTCAGCGCCGGACGCCCCGCCAGCATCGTCACCACGTTGCCGTGGAACCGCGATCCGAGGACGAAGGAAAGGCCCTCGTTGAAACGGATCCACTCGTCGAGATCGAAGAAGATCCGCGCCCGCCGACGCATCCATTCGTGAATGACGTGCGCCCGCTCGGTCGACATCATGTAGTAGTCGAAATCGGGATGCCGCTTTTCGGCGAAGTAATCGATCTCCGTCTGGCAGAGATAGTACATGTCGTGCTTCTGCCCATAGGCGAAGAGATTGCCGACGGAATCCCTGTACTTCCCCGTCGGGGTGCAGTGAGTGCCGTAGCTCCGCGGCCCGTCCTGTTCCGGGGGGCGGAAATCACCCCACCCTTGCTCCATCGGCCAATAGATCGACGGACAGCCGATGGTCGCGAGGTTGTCGAAGCCGAGATCGTCGAGGACCGACGCGGTGTAGGCGCCGCGGACGCCGATCGTTCGGCTGCGCTCCCGCAGCAGATCGAGGAAGCGGCGCGTTCCGCGCGTGAAGACGAAGCTGGAAACGTCGAAGCCGTCGGCCTGGGCGCCGCAGCCGATCATGACGATCCGCTCGACCTTCTTGGCTTCGATCGCATCCGAGATCTTGGTCAGATCGCTCGCCGGACTGATGAAGTTCGACATCGAGAGGATCAGCGTCTCGAGGCCGGCCGGAATGTCCTCCACGTCCCAAAGGCGTTCGACGTCGGGCGCGAGCTGTCGCTCCAGCGCCAATTCGAACAGCATGTTGCCGGTGTTTCCGACCGCCAGGAACAGACCGTCGGCGCGGTTTTCGTCGGCAACCTTCTGCCCGGCCGCGACCGATCGGAAAAACACACTCGCCATCACACGCTCTCGATCGCTCCGCGGCTCAGTCGCCGCGAAGCCTGTTGACCTCGGGAGATCATCGATCATCGCACGGCAGCACGCCGCCGCCACGCCCCGTCTCAGAAGACTGGGAGAATAGGTGCGGCGACGTTAACGCTCCAACCGAATTCTGACGGTTCGGTCAGGAGTTACCAACCGGAAATGGAGACCCGGTCTCACCGGCGCGTCGCGGGATCAAGCCGGCACCACGATCTCCGTCGTCAAGACGAAGGGCGAGACGCGGCGCCCGTGGCGCCGGCCATAGGTTTCGGCGACGCGTGCCAGGATGCGGAAGCCCGAGCGACCCTCGCCGTGACCGTAGTCGTGATAGTGCCGGAGCGCCCGCGACCGAGCCGCCTCACCGAAGGCCTCGGCGAGATCGGGGTAGAGGCGGACGTAGTCATCCGCCTCGGCCGCCTCCACCGCGCCGAGATGATCGCGCGCCTCGGAGTGACGATCGGCGATCGCCGCCAACAGGCCGAGCACGCCGCGCAGATCGGTGGCCGCATCCCGATCGACCCACGCTCCGCTCAGTGCGTCGAGCAGCAGCGTCGCCGTCTCGGCCTCGAACTTGGGCTCGGCGATCAGCAGATGCAGACAGTCGACGTGATACCGCGCCACTTCGCCGCGGCGTGCGACGATCTCGGCGAACTCGCGGGCCGCGGTGTCGACCCGGCCGAGCGACCAGGACGCCAGCACGTCCGACATCTCGAGCGGCAGGCCGGCCCCGAACGACGACGCCGCGCCGCCCGACGCACCGCGCGTCACCCGAACCCGTCGTTCCTCGCCACCGCCCACGTCGTCGGGCCGGCGCGTCGCGTCGCCCCAGGCGACCGCGGCGCCGGGCGAGCCGACCGCCCGCGCATGGGCGGCGAGGTCCTCGACCTTCTCCGAGAGCGTCCGCTCCGGCGAGACCAGCCGCTCGAGCAACTCGCGATGGGGCGATAGGGAGCGTGCCCATTGCGCGTGATTGGCCTCGTCGGCGACCGTCTCGGCACCGGTCGCCAGTTCCAGCGCATCGCGCCACGCGGAAGCGCCGGCGGCGAAGTCGATCGCCTCGAACACACGGCGCTTGTTCACGATGCGCGACGTCGCCGAGATCATGCTCGGCTTGCCGACCTCGTAGAGATAGAGCGGGGCAGGCAGGATCACGACGCGACCGCCGGCCTGGACCACCCGCAGGAAGAGCTCGTAGTCCTCGTAGCCGACGCGCTGGATCTCGGTGTAGCCGCCGATCTTCTCGAAGAAGTCGCGACGCAGCAGCGCCGTCGCCGCGCCGAAATGGTTGCCGAGATGGGCGAGCGACAGAGGCCCGCCGAGCGGCACGTAGGAGGCCTTGCCCGGCCATGTCTCGGGCGCCAGCTCGTATTTCGGGCGTTCGCCGACGTCGAGGAAGCAGTTGAGGCAGTTGACGACCTCCGCGCCGGTCCGCGTTGCCGCGCCGACCATGCGTTCGACCGCGTCGGGGAAGAGCAGGTCGTCGTCGTCGAGGAACAGCAGATAGTCGGACTGCGTCGCCTGCGCGATCGTGTTGCGCGCCGCGCCGAGATAGCCGTTCTCCCGTTCGAGCAGACGGCCGCCGGCCCGCTGCAGCATCTTGCGGATCCGCGGCAGCGCCGCACGCGTCGCCTCCGAGCGCGAACCGTCGTCGACCACCACGATCTCGAGGTTGTCGTAGGTCTGCCGGAGCGCCGAGACGATGGCGCCGATCACCTTGTCCGGCCGTTCGAAATGGGTGATGCCGAGCACCACCTTCGGACGGGCGGAGTTGGCCGACGGCGCCGCCACCGGGCGCGGCAGGTCGCGGTGGAAGGCGATCCACTGTTCGGCGATCGCCTCCGGCTGTTCGGCGAAGTCCGGAACCCGCACGCCGCCTTCGATCAGCGCGGTGATCCGAGCGGCGAGCGAGACCGGATCGGTCTCGACCACCGCCTCGTCGTGGAAGGCCTCGGCGATCAGCTCGCGCGCGCCCCCCTGGAGGGAGGTCAGAACCGGACGACCGACCGACATCGCCTCGACCACCGTATAGGGTGAGTTCTCCGCCGACGACGGAATGACCACCAGCGCATCGGGTCGCGACGCGAGGAAGGCGAGCGCGCCGCGACGGTCGAGGTCGACGCGGAACTCGAGCGGGAACGTCCACGAACGTGCCCGCTCGTTGATGAAGACGCCGGACGGCATGCCGTTGAGCTCGCCGAGACCGCCGAGGAAACAGACCGAGACGCCCGCCATCTCGATCGCCGGCGCCGCCCGATCCAGCGCCTCGCAGAACGAGACGATGCCCTTGCGCCGCTCGTGGCGGCCGAAGAAGATCAGTTCGCGCACGTCGATCCGTCGGCCCGTCGATCGCTCGCCACGGCGCATCTTCACGCTCTGGCTGCAGACGTTCTTGATCACGTGGACACGGTCGTCGGGCGGCAGGACGAAGTCGTTCGCCTTCATCCAGTCGACGAGATAGCGGCTCGGGCTGACGACGTGATCGGCCAGCCGGATCGACTCGCGTTCCAGATGGTCGATCAGCAACTGATCGGGATGGAAGAACAGCGCCGCGTTGGCATGCAGCGTCCAGCGCAACGGCCCGTGCAGCTGCACGACCAGAGTCGTCTCGGCGAAGGCCTCACCCTGCTCCTTGGCGGCGGTGGAGAAGAAGCCGAGGCCCTTGTAGTCGTGGAAATGCACGACGTCCCAGGTCTTGGCCTTCTCGACGAGATGGCGATGGACCGCGTAGGCGCGCTCCTTGACGCCACCGACCGCCCAGGCCCAGCGCGAGACGTCGACCACCTGCAGCGCGATGCCGTGCTCGGCGAAGCTCTCGCGCAGGCGCGCCTCGTCGGCAGGCGTCGGCTTCGACGTCGGCACGTAGACGATGTCGACCTCGTCCCCCTGGTCCGCCAGAACGAGCGCGAGTTCGTAGAAGGCTGCGCCGATCCCGCCGGAACGGCCGAAAACCGACAACTCTTCGGTAACGAGCGCAATCTTCGCCATCGTGCTGAAATCCACCCTGGAACGAGGCAGTCGGGCTGCCCGTGAAACGATCCCTGTCCCCGTGCGGGGACGCTCGAATCAGCCGAATTCGTCGGATGCCGCACGCCTCGACGAAATTCTCCCTGCGTCACCGACAGACGGGTCGCGGAGTTGACCCACCGAGGGTTCGTCCATAAACCCTCATCCCGAGCAGCGGATCGAGGGCAGAGGATTCATCCGGCGATGGCCGCGATCGGTTACATCCCATTCGTCCTGTTCCTGCAAGGCCCTTCTTCTCCGCTCTGGAGCGAGCTCGCGGCCGCTTTCGAGGGGCGCGGGGTCGGGGTCCGCAAGGTTCATCTCGCGCCCTCCGACGCGCTGTTCTGGCGTCGGCCCGGGGCCGTCTCCTATCGCGGTTCGCTCGCCCGCTGGCCCGCCCGGCTCGAGGCGCTGATCGCGCGCGACGGCATCACCGACATCCTGTGCTACGCCGATCGCCTGCCCTTCCACGCCGCCGCCGCCGAGGTCGCGGCAAGGCTCGGCGTGCGCTTCCACGTCGTCGAGAACGGCTATTTCCGCCCCGACTGGGTCACGCTCGAACGCGGTGGCATGGGCGTGCGCTCGCATTTCCCGAACGATCCCGACCTGGTGCGCGAACGCGCCCGCGGCCTGCCGGCGCCCGATTTCGAGATCCGTCACCGCCACCGCTTCCACGTGCTCGCCGCCCACGAGGTCGCCCAGTCGCTGGTCGACTTCTTCGCCCGGCCGCTCTACCCGGGTTATCGATCGGAACGGTATTACAATACCATTCACGAGTATCTCTCGTGGTTCCCGCGCGCCCTCGTGGTGCCGCGGCTGCGCAAGGTGACCAAGGCGATCGAGCGCTGGAGCCCCGACACGCGCTATTGGCTCTTCGCCCTGCAGCTGCAGGCCGATTTCCAGATTCGCGCCAATTCCCATTGGGGTCATCTCTCCAACCTCCTGGAGAGGGTGATCGGCTCCTTCGCCGAGAATGCCGCGCCCGACGAGCGGCTGGTGGTGAAGCTGCACCCGCACGACAACATGATGGAGCGCTGGGACCGCGTCGCCGCACGGATCGCCGCCCGCCACGGCGTCGCCGATCGCGTCTTCACCGTCATCGGCGGCGATCTCGGCGGGCTGATTCTGCGATCCCGCGGCGTGCTGCTGGTCAATTCGACGGTCGGCATCCACGTGCTGCGCGCCGGCCGACCGCTCGCCGTGCTCGGCGCCGCCGTCTACGACATGCCGGGCCTCGCACACACCGGCCCGCTCGACACGTTCTGGCGCGCACCGCAAGCGCCCGATCCGGAGCTCGTCGACGCCTTCCTGCGCCTGCTCGGCGCCACCACCCAGATCAAGGGCGACTTCTACGATCCCGCCGGCCGCGCCGCCGCCGTCGCCGAGATCGTCGATCGCATCGTCACCGGCCGGGTCAACGAACCCGGCGGCTTCGTCGACCCGCCGCCGCGGCTCGCCGCCTTCCTCGCCGCCCGCCCCGACGGGAGCGGCCCATGAGACCGGGGGCCGACACGGGCACGACCGTCGCGGTCACGCCCGATCGCCCGATCGACCGGCTCGCCGGCCGCCTCGTGGACATCCGCGTCGACGATCCCGACCACCGCC
>DBMN01000158.1 GCA_002298965.1 Rhizobiales bacterium UBA697
ACGATGCAGCCCATGACGGCGATGTCGAGCCCGACGAGGTGGCGCGTGGCTTCCCTAACCTGGTGCAAGACCGTCGGCAAGCTGAACTTGGTGCGGCCGCAGCTTGGGCAGGCGATGTACTCGACCTGAGTTTTGCGCAAGCCAAGCCCTTGGAGGATTTCGTAGCAGACCGGGATCTCATTGATGGGGTCTTCGCTTAGGCTGACTCGGATGGTGTCGCCGATGCCTTCNNCCGTCGCCCGCCTCGGTCACGCCTAGGTGGAGCGGATAGGCCATGCCTTCAGCGTCCATCTTCTTGACCAACAGCCGGTTTGCGGCCACCATGATCGGGACGCGGCTGGCCTTGGCGCTGATGTTGAGGTTCTTGAAGTCGTGCTTCTCACAGATGCGCAAGTACTCCATGGCGCTCTCGACCAGGCCCTCGGGCGTGTCGCCATAGGTCACGAGCAATCGCTCGCTGAGGCTGCCGTGGTTGACGCCAACCCTTATGGCTCGACCGTGCGCCTTGCACGCTTCGATGACGGGCACGAAGCACTCTTCGATAGCGGCAAGCTCGTCCTTGTGTTCTTGAGCCGAATACTCGAGGCGGTCGGTGTGCTTTCGGAANNGGATTGACCCTAATCTCGTCAACGTACTTGGCTGCCTCAACCGCGATGCTCGTGCCTTGGTGGTGCACATCGGCGATCATCGGCACCTCTTTGTATCCCTCGCGGACCTTGGCCTTGATCTCCTCAAGGCATTGGGCTTCTCCTAGTGTCGGCGTCGTCACACGCACGATTTCGCAGCCCACTTTGGCCAGCGCGATGATCTGTTCCACGCAGCCCTGGACGTTTCGTGTCTCTTCGGTCACCATGCTCTGGACTACAACCGGATGGCCTCCGCCAATGGTTACGCTGCCGACTCGGCATGGAACAGTCTTGCGGCGGGGNNCGGGGATAGGTGACGTCTAGGTTCATGGGTCCTGCTATAGTCTACGCGCTTTGAAGGCGGCAACGTGACGACAGACCGTCCCAAGACTTCAGCCCAATTCGTGTAACTAACCAAGCGTTCCCTCGTAGGCAACGATATGAGCACTTTGAAAGTGGTTGGCATCGCCGGTTCGCTCCGAGCCGGTTCGGTAAACAAGGCGCTGATCGAGATCAGCAAGAAGCTAGCGCCAGAGGGCATGGAGATCGAGCACCTGGACCTTGTGGACATCCCGCTGTACAACATGGACCTTGAAGGGGCTATTCCACCCGCGGTACAGGCCTTCAAGGACAAGATTAAAGCTGCTGATGGCGTGTTGTTCGCTGTTCCAGAGCATAACTACAGCTATTCTGGCGTGCTCAAGAACGCGATTGACTGGGCTTCGCGACCTTACGGTACGAGCGCGTGGGACGGCAAGCCGGTCATTCTCCAGAGCGCAGCTATGAGTTTTGGCGGCGGCATGAGGGCTCAGTACCACCTTCGCCAAGTCCTCGGTTACTTCTCGATGAAGCAGATGTTCTTCCCCGAGGTGTTTGTGGGTAGCTCTCATACCAAATTCAACGACAAGCTAGAGCTAAACGATGAACTGGCGCTGAAAGCGATTCGAGCGCAACTTGAGGCATTCAAAGCCTTCATTCTCAAAGAAAAGTGAGACGAACGAGCAGCGAATGCCGGGGTGCGTCGTCGCGTACGAAAGTGGCATGGCCATCATGTCATTCGCTCCCTTACGCAACATTCGAGACTAGGGAATGCTCATAGCAAAACTTTCGGGCGTGGCGCGGACCGGGTATCCGTGCCGCGTCCGGAATACTCCACACAACATTTCCATCGGTGATGCCACCACAATCCGGGGCACGCTGCGATTGCGCATATTTGGGCAACAAGAATGTGTTATTCATCGGATTAATTGTTTGAGCCTATAGCTATCGGAGTGTGGTGGAAAAACGCGCCGCCGAATGCGGAACCAAACACACTTAACTGTCATATAGTAGGGTTTGGAGGGGGTATGCGATGATGCAGACCAGTCTCGATACCAACTATCAAGTGAAACAGATGCCGTCAATGAGGACGCTGAGCATCCGAGCGCGATGCCGCCCCTCGGACTTGGGATCATCCCTCCGAACACGCCTATGCGAAGTGTTTGACCACGTCCTAGCGACTGGTGCTTTGCAGGCCGGACCGCCGTACATGCGATTCTTGTCGCGGTCCGCGGATGAATACGAGATTGAGGTTGGCTACCCGGTGTGCGACTTCGCACCTTGGAGCAGCCACGTGAAAGTTGGCGAAATTCCCGCTTGCACCGCCGTTGTTGCGGAGTATGTCGGTGGAGGGCCATGCGAGCACGATGACTTCGAGTCATGTGCCGATTGGATACGCGAGCAGGGAAAGAGCCTAAGCGCTCCCCCAGTGCAGTTCTTCTGCAATGACCCAAGATACGAACCTGATCCGGCGAAATGGAAGACGGCGGTCGTGTGGCCCATAGAGGACCCCGCTGAAGCCCGATTGTCCAAATATTCGCTCCATTAGTGCCTCGGCCGGAGGCTTGACCCCTCCGGCCTTCAGATCCTGAGCAAGCGCAACACTTCCGCGTCTGACACGGCGCGGAAGTCGTCGTAATGGGCCCCAGTAGCGCGGAAGTNNGACTTCGTCGCAACTTTCCCTGACGGCTCTTGCCGCTTCGGCGCTGGTCACGGGCACGGCGACAACAACGCGAGAAGGGGCTAGTTTCCTGACCGAAAGGGCTGCGGCCAGAACAGTCAAGCCGGTCGCCATTCCGTCATCGATGATGACCGCGACCGCACCCACGAGACTCTCGCATGGAGCTAACCCAAATATCGATTCCCGTCTTCTCGCCTCCGCAACTTCCCTCTCCATGGCGTTCGACAGCCACGTGGGGTCCAGGCGAAGACACTCGCTTTCATTTCGAACGCAGGAACCATCATTTGTGACCGCTGCGACCGCATATTCCGGGCACTTGGGATGGCCGACCTTTCGGGCCACCAATGCTCGCAAAGGGCAGTTGAGGGCTTTGGCGACTTCAGCAGCGACGATTACGCCGCCTCGAGGCAAGCCGAACACGACTGCCCGGTCGGAGACAACCGATTTGAGAGCGATCGCCAAGAGCTTTCCGGCTTCAACTCGGTCTCGGAAACGCTCCATATCTCCTTCCGGGTTCACTCCTCTTTGAGCGATTTGCGCTTAATGTCTTCCAGTGCTGCCTGCTGGTAATCGATCTGAGCCTGCATGTGACGCAAGACCTCAAGAAGTTCGGGAGTCGGCTCAGCTTTGCGATGGATAATCTCAGCCATCTTCCTTTGGTGATTCAGGAGCATTGCGGTGATTGGGATGAGGGTCATCAACCCGACCACGAGTACAGCGATGAATTCTTCTGGCATGCCTTACCCCTGGCTGTTTTCCTGGACCCTTTCTGAGAGCTTACGTGCGTCATCAAGGGCGAGGATATTGGTATGAAGCTCTTCTTTGAGACCTTCAATCTGCTTCTGCTGCTGAACCACCAAGTTTTCGAGCCGGTCGATGCGGGACAGAGACTTGGCATCCGGTGTTGCTTCCTTGCTCTTGTGCTCCATCATCTTGGCCCGATTCTCCGAGATGATAGCCACGACCGGCACGACGACGAGTAATCCGAAGCCAATCAAGAACCCGAACAGAATGTTGGGATTCATATGCATCAAAGCCACTGCGTTCATAGTTGCTCCACGCAATATCCATTGTAGCCATGGGCCGTCTCAACCGATCATGAGACGGCCCGAAACGCTCAGTCGCTACANNGCCAGGCTTGCGAACCTCCATGTGGCCTTATGGTCCTTGGATAAGCCACCGCCATCGAAGATGGCTTTCACGAGGTCGAACGGAATCCCGTTGATCTTGAGAACCTTGTCGTGGAACTCCTTCGGTGTCATCTTGCCGGATTCGACCCATTCCACATACAGCGTGTGGAGCTGAAGTGCGCCGATCATGTAAGCGATCTGGTAGAGAGGCGGGTAGTCCTCACCGATAAATCTGCGGACTTCGGCTCTAGCGCTATTTCGCTCGTGCCCAACACGCTCCACGAGATAATCCACCATCTCGTCAGGTGTCATTTTGCCAAGGTGGAACCCGAGCGAAACAACGATGCGCGCAGCCCTGTGGAGCCTCCAGAAGAGCATTCCCACGCGGTCTTCAGGGCTCTGCGGGAAGCCCAGCTTCCATAGTAGGAACTCCCAGTGAAGTGCCCAGCCCTCGACGAAGAACACGCTTTGGAAGGCCATGCGATGCGTCGAGTACCGCCTGTGCATATAGAGTTGGAGGTGGTGTCCGGGAATAAGTTCGTGATGAACAACGGCTCGTGTGAAGTGCCGGTTGTTGGCGCGCATGCTCATCAAGCGAGCCTCGTGCTCCATTGTGTCGAGGGGATAGGAGACCAGCATCTTCTGGCCGCCGTAAAGCAGGAATGGTGACCGAAGCTGCGTCTCAGCGTCAATCATCTCGATCTTCCAGGTTTCGGCGCAAAGGGGTTCCACGGTGACCAGTTCCCGCGACGTGACATATTCCTGGGCCTCGCGCCCGAGGAACGCCCCAAGTTCGTCCTGCTCTCCGGGAGGAACGCAACCCTGCTTGGTTTTCTCTAGTGCCTCTTTCCAACCCGCAACACCCATGTCGGAAGCAGCGCGCGCGCATTCCTTCTCGCACCACTCGACTTCCTTTTCGGCGATTCGAATCAACTCGTCCGGCGAGTATCCGATGAATTCGCGGTCGAGGTCCAAAAGCAATCGTTTCTCGCCTACCGGGTCGCCGACGAGCGGGTCTTCGGGCTCGCCCTTTTGCTCGGCGATGCGTTCCTTCATCAGCTTTTCGTAGTCGCTGAGCGCTTTGGTCGCTGCCTCATACGGCTTTCGCACCCACCAGGAAAATAGAGGTTTGTAGCCGTCGTAATATTTGAACCAGTGGTCGAAGGTCTCTTTGAGTTCGGCGAGCGCACGAGACGGTCGAAGGGCCAAGGTTTTGGAAGGCAGTTCGTCTACTGCCTTAGCGTCCAACGCGTTCTCGAACTTCTTGATGAGCGACTTGACGGTTGAGGCCAGCTTGTCGACTGTGCCTGCTGTTTCGACCGGATCAACGGCTTCGATGAGCCAACGTGCCTCTTCGAGTCGCGTGATTGTTGGCCCAAACGGTATCCACTCCGCCAAACCTTCCCTTCGCCCCTTGTGGAATGCCAGTTCATCTAGCTCGCGGCGACAGTCGTTCTTGAGGAGAAGGCAATCCACTTGCCCATTGACGTCGAGTTCGCCAAAATCGCATGAATCGGCAGTATTCAACCATTCGGTGAAGAAGGTCGTTAGCCGGACGAAGCGCCGTTCCGACCAAGTGAGTTGATAGAACCGTTCAAGGCCTTGTTTGTCTGTCGTGTAACGTTCGAGCAATTCCCGCATGGATGCACTCCGGGCACACTGCTCCGCGCCGGAACGGACGTCTGCGCCTGAGTTCTTCTATCGGACCGGCGAGAGAACCTTTCCGGCGATGCAGTATCACCATCAACAACGTGGGTTTGATACGGTAGTCGCAGCCAAGACCAATACTACGCGCTCAATGAGCCCAGTATCGTATTCGCCGAATCGGTGCGTGATCCTCCCGCAATAGACTAAGGACCCCGAACCGGTAAGTTCGAGGTCCTTGATTCATCTGGGTCGGTCTACCAGCGGCCGCCGCCGCCGCCGCCACCTCGACCACCACGGTCTCGACCACCACGGTCGCCGCCGCGGTCTCCACCGCGACCGCCACCGCCGCCGCCGCCAAAGCGGTTGCCACCGCCGCCGCCTGCGTCACGGTAACCGCCGCCGCCGCCACCTTCGCCGGCGCCACCGGGTCGCTCGGCGACAAGGCCACCTTCGTCGACATCAACCGGGGCGGCGAGCAGGAGATCCTGGCGCGCACCACCGACATCGCCCGCCACTTCGACCTGGTGATCCTCGGCCAGATCGAGGAACACACCAAGGTTCCCGCCGATCTGCCCGAGCAGATCATCCTGGAATCCGGCCGTCCGGTGCTGATGGTGCCCTATGTCGGCACCTACGCCGACCTCGGCCATCGTCCGCTGTTCGCCTGGCACCGCTCGCGCGGCGCGGCGCGCGCCATGGTCGACTCGCTGCCGCTGGTCCATCCGGGCGCCGACGCGCTGGTGGTCCAGGCCGGCCGACAGGGCGAGGAGCCCGACGAGTTCGCCGATCTCGTCACCACCGAGCTCGCCGCTCACGGCATCACCAGCCGCTTCCAGAACGTGGTGGTGGAAGAGGTCAAGCTGATGGACACGCTGCTCAACCAGGCGGCCGACCATTCGGCCGACCTGATGGCGATCGGCGCCTTCGATTCCACCGGCTTCCCCTTCCTCGGCCGCGGCTCGGGCACCCGCTACATCATGCGCCACATGACGCTGCCGGTGCTCTTCGCCCACTGAAGATCCGGACGACGAAAACGCGACGGGCCGGATCGGGGAGATCGATCCGGCCCGTCGGCGTCTTCGCGTGTGATCCGCGAGACGCGGCGGCGACCTCCGGGGCGAGGGCCGAGCCCTCTCGCCGCCCGATCGGCGCGCGATCAGACCCCGAGCCAGCGGTGGACGAGGTCGGCGTCGGCGGTCAGCGCCGCGGTGGTGCCTTCGAAGACGATCTCGCCCTTGGCGAGGATGAAGTGGCGGTCGGCGAGGCCGAACAGGTCCTCGAGGTTCTTGTCGACCACGACGATCGCCATGCCGGTCGCCGCGACGATCGACAGCGTCTTCCAGATCTCGTCGCGCACCTTGGGCGCCAAGCCCTCGGTCGCCTCGTCGAGCATCAGGAGTTCCGGGTTGGTCATCAGCGCCCGGCCGATCGACAGCATCTGCTGTTCGCCGCCCGAGAGCTGGTCGCCCCAGTTGCCGCGCCGTTCGGCGAGCCGCGGGAAGAGGTCGAAGACCCGCTCCAGCGTCCAGTCGCGCCGCCCGCCGGGACCGGCGCGATGCGGCAGCGTCAGGTTCTCGAGCACGGTCAGATTGGGGAAGATGCCGCGCCCCTCCGGCACCAGGGCGATGCCGGCCCGCGCGATCGCGGCGGGCTTGGCGCCCGCGAGTTCCCGCCCGCGGAAGCGGATCGAGGCGGTCGGCCCGCCCGACATCAGGCCGCAGATCGTCCTGAGCAGCGTCGTCTTGCCCATGCCGTTGCGGCCGAGGAGACCGATCGTCTCGCCGGGTGCGACGGCGAAGGCGACGTCGCGCAGGCAGGGCACGCGGCCGTGGGCTGTGGCGATGCCGGAGGCGGCGAGCAGCGGCTCGGCCACCTCGGAGGCGCGCGCGGGACGGGGGGCGAGCGCGAGAGCGGGCGTCATGCGGCGTCCTCCAGTCCGGCGAAACGGCCGAGATAGGCCTCGCGCACCGCCGCGTCGCGGCGAATGTCGTCCGGCGTGCCGTGGGCGAGCAGGCGGCCGCCGACCAGCACCGACACCGTGTCGGCACAGGCGAAGACGGCATCCATGTCGTGCTCGATGAGAAGAATGGTGTGATCGCGCGCGAGATCCCTGAGGAGCGCCGTCACCCGCACCGTCTCCTCCGGCCCCATGCCGGCGAGCGGTTCGTCGAGCACCAGCAGCCGGGCGCCGGAGGCGATCAGCATGGCGATCTCGAGCTGGCGCTGTTCGCCGTGCGAGAGCGACGAGACCACCCGATCGGCCCGATCGACGAGACCGGTCGCCTCGAGAGCGTCGGCGACGGCGCGCGCCTCCTCGGCTCGACTGCTACCTGCCAGCCCGCGTGCCTGCGCCGCCACGGCGCAGTTCTCGGCGACGGTGAAGCCCACGAAGACGTTGGTGCGCTGGAAGGATCGCCCGATCCCCCGCCGCGCCCGCGTCGCCGCCGACATCGCCGTGACGTCGACGCCGTCGAGCCGGATGGTGCCGGCAGAGACCGGCAGCGTGCCGGTGAGGAGGTTGGTGAAGGTGGTCTTGCCGGCGCCGTTCGGGCCGATCACCGCATGGATGCGGCCGGGCGCGAAGGCGACGGTGACGCCGTCGACCGCGGTCAGGCCGCCGAAGGTGCGGCGCAGACCGGCGACGTCGAGCTTCGGCGGCTTGGCGTGGGCGGTTTCCTTCGCCGGCTCGAGATCGGCCGTCTCGGGCGCCGTCCAGGGCCGGACGGCACGCTGCGGCAGCCAGCCGGCAATGCCCTTCGGCGCGCCCAGCACCACGGCGATGAGGAAGAGGCCCATGGCGATCGGCCAGTGGTCGGAGACCATCGCGCCGACGAGTTTCGGGCTCTTCAGCACCTCTTCCGCCAGCGAGAAGACCAGCGCCCCGACGATCGCCCCCCACAGCGAGCCGACGCCGCCGAGCACCACCATCATGATGGCGAGGCCGGATTCGCGCCAACTCATGATCTCCGGCGGCACGAAACCGTCGATCGAGGCGAAGATCGCCCCGCCGAGCCCGGCGATGCCGGCGGCGACGACGAAGCTCGCCCACTTGTAGCGGGTGGCGTCGAAGCCGAGGGCGTTCATCCGCGTCTCGTTGGCGCGCGTGCCCTGCAGCACCCGGCCGAAGCGCGAGCGGGCGAGTGCCAGCGTCGCGACATAGACCACGGCGAGGGCGGCGAGCGCGAACCACAGCAGCGTGTTGCGGCCGGAGAAGTCGAGCACCGTCCGCCCGGCGATCTCCAGCAGCGGCTTCACGTCGATCGAGGCACCGTCGGAGCCGCCGGCGATCTTGGTGTCGTGGAACAGCGCGAAGAGCATCTGCGACGCCGCGAGCGTCACCATGATGAAGTAGAAGGCGCGCGTCCGGACCGCGAAGGCGCCGACCACGGCGGCGACCGCCGCCGGCAGCGCGATGCCGGCGCCGAGCGCCACGGCGAGGTTCGCCGGCTCGTAGTCCGGCGGGGTGACGAACCACACCGCGTAGGCGCCGAGGCCGAACCACGCCGCGTGACCGAACGAGACGAGACCGGTGACGCCGATCAGCAGATCGAGGCCGATCACGAAGATCGCCGTGGCGATCACCCGGGTGGCGAACTTCACCTCGAAGGGGCCGGCGAAGACCGGCACCAGCGCGAAGGCCAGCGCCAGCGCCAGAAGCAGCGCGATCACCGCGGCGGAGGGGAGGCGGATCATCGGATCACCCTCCCGTAGAGGCCGGCGGGGCGGACGACCAGCACGGTCGCCATCAACGCATAGACCAGCACGCCGGCGAAACTCGGCAGGAACACCTTGCCGAGCGCGTCGGCGACGCCGATCGCCAGCGCGCCGACGAAGGCGCCCTTGATCGAGCCGATGCCGCCGATCACCACGACGACGAAGGAAATGATCAGGATGCGCTCGCCGATGCCGGGATAGACGCTCTCGACCGGCGCGGCGAGCATGCCGGCGAGGGCAGCGAGCGCGCAGCCGACGGCGAAGACCATGGCGTAGAGCCGCGTCGCGTCGAAGCCGAGGAGCTCGGTCATCTCGCGATTGCTCTCGCCCGCCCGCACCAACTGGCCGACCCGCGTCTTCTGCACCACGAAGAACATGGCGGCGGCGAGCGCGGCGCAGATCGCCGTCAGTGCCAGCCGATAGACCGGATAGGACAGTGTCGAGGTCAGCGCGATCGAGCCGGAGAGATAGGCGGGTGCCGGCACGCCGTGGGGGTAGTTGCCCCAGATCGTACGCTGCAGCTCGTTGAAGATCAGGATCAGCGCGAAGGTCAGCAGCACCTGCTGCAGGTGGTCGCGGGCATAGAGATGGCGAATGAACACCCGCTCGATCGCCCAGCCGAAGCCGACCGCCAGCGGCACGCCGAGCGCGACCGCCAGGAAGACGTCGCCGGTCGCCTCGGTCAGCGTCAGCGCGAGATAGGCGCCCAGCATGTAGAACGAGCCGTGGGCGAGATTGATCACGCCGAGGATGCCGAAGACCAGCGTCAGGCCACTGGCGGCGAGGAAGATCAGGAACCCGTGCTGGATTCCGTTGAAGATCTGGACGAGCACGAGCTCCATCGCGGGCAAACCTTCTCGTGACGGACCGGGAGGGGCGCGGGCGTGTCGCGCCGCGCGCCCCTCGGACGGTTTCGAAGGCGAGGCGGGATCAGGCCTTGCAGCCCTTGGCCGCGTCGGCGAGGCTCTCGGCGGCGACGCCGACGAGGCCGTTCTTTCCGCCCTTCAGCTCGCGCAGATAGAAGGTCTGCTTGGGGTTGCGCGAGGCGGAGAACTCGAACGGCCCGCGCGGCGAGGCGAACTTCGCCGCCGCCATCGCCTTGTGCAGCTCGTCCTTCTTCGCCGCGTCGCCGCCGACGGCCGCCAGACCGATGTCGAGCACGTGCATCGCGTCGTAGCCCTGCACCGCGTAGACGTCCGGCGCGATGCCGTAAGCCGCCTGGAACGCCTTGCGGAAGGCGGCGTCCTCGGGGTTCTTCAGCCCGTCGGCATAGTGCAGCACGGTCTTCACCCCGTCGCCGGCCTCGCCCACCGCCTGCTCGACGCCGTCGGTGAGGAAGCCCGGACCCCAGAGCTGCACCTGCCCCTTGAGGCCGGCCGCCGCGAAGTCCTTGATGAATTTGGCGGCGCCGCCGCCGGCGAAGAAGGAATAGACCGCCTGGGGCTTCGCCGCCGCGATCTCGGCCAGCGCCGACTGGAACTCGACGTCGGGGAAGGGCATCGTGATGTCCTTGACGATCTTGCCGCCGCCCGCCTCGAAGGCCTGTTTGAAGCCGGCGACCATCTCCTCGCCCGCGGCGTAGCGCCAGGTGCAGGTGACGGCTTCCTTGATGCCGGCCGCCAGCATCGCCTTGCCGGTGGCGAAGCCGACCTGGCCGTTGGCGAAGGAGGTGCGGAAGATGTTGGGAGCGCAGAGGCCGCCGGTGATGGCGTCGGCGCCGGCGTTGGGCACCAGCGTGGTGACGCCGGCCTCGCGGGCGATCTTGACCATGGCGGCGGCGACGCCGGAATGGACGGTGCCGACCAGCACGTCGACCTTCTCGCCGAACACCAGCTTGTTGGTGAGTTCGGTCGCCTTGGGCGGTGCGGATTCGTCGTCGAGCGCGGTGAACTCGATCGCCCGACCGGCGAGCGACCCGCCCTTTTCCTTGACGTAGAGCTCGGCGCCGCGCCGGATCGCCTCGCCGAGCGGGGCGAAGGTGCCCGACGCCGGCAGGAGAAGGCCGATCTTCAGCGCGCCGGCGGCGGCGGCGGGGCGGACGAAGGGGGCGACGCCCCCCAAGAGCCCCGCGGCGCCGAGCGCACCGGCGGACAACAGGAATTCGCGTCGCGACGACGTCATCGTGATCCCTCCCGGACTGGACGTTTCGGCGCGCGTTCGTTTTTCCGTGGGCTCTGTCGGCCCCGCGCGCCACTCCCTCACGAGAGGAACTTTATTTCATCTCATTCGAAGGTCAAGCCGAACATGCAATATTGTTCATTGCGCGACCGGATCGATCGCCGCGACCGTCAGCGCCGGATGATCGGCCGGCCTGACCGCGATCATCGCCGGGCGTGGCCAGACGACGACGAGGCGGCCGGCGAGATCGGCGAGACCCGCGAGTTCCATCGCGTCGTGGAACACCGGCTTGCGGGCGCGGCTGGCGAACTGATGGAAGAGATCGGCGACGTCGTAGTCGTAGACGATGTCGCCCGGCACGATGCCGGGCCGCCGCGCGAAGAAGCGATGGAAGCCGACGAACCGCGCCCGTCCGCCCGCCTCGCCGGCGAAACACAGGACCGCGCGGCCGGAGCCGAGCCGCATCCCGTCTTGCATGCGGGCATAGGTGACGAGATGGCCGAGGCGGACGAGATCGGCGGTGGTGCGATGCTCGTCGATGGCGTCGCGCGGGTCGAGCGTGACGCGCAGCGCCAGCATCGGCTCGTCGGGCAGACCGGAGCGGGCGGCGAGAAGTGCCGCGAGCGGGCGTCCGACGAGATCGGCGGGATCGGTCGGCTCGCTCACCCCTTGGCGCCGCGATTGCGCGATTGCCAGGGGCAGCCGTTGACGCAGTAGGACTGGACCAGCCCGTGCAGCCGCGCCGCACTCGCCTCGACGCTGACGCCCGACGTGTCGATCTGCACGCGGGCGCGGGCATAGAGCGGTTCGCGGCTCGACAGGATGGTGATCAGCTCCGCCATCGCCGCCTTGTCGTTGGCCATCGGCCGGAGGTCGCCCTGCTGGCGCACCCGGCTCATGTGCTCGGCCGGCGAGGTGCGGACCCAGACGGTGAAGAACGAGGCGAGCAGCAGCTCGAAGGTCACCGGCTCGCCGACGATGCCGCCGCCGGTGGCGAGCAGCATCGGACCGGGCTGTTCGATCAGCCGCTGCAGCGTCACCCGCTCCAGCCGGCGATAGCCGTCCTGACCGTAGAGATTGAGGATCTCGTTGATCGAAAAGCCGTGTTCGGCCTCGATCTCCTTGTTGAGCTCGACGAAGGGCCAGCCGAGTTGCTCGGCGACGATGCGTCCGAGGGTCGACTTGCCGGCGCCGCGCAGGCCGATGAGGGCGACGCGGTCGACGGCGATGTGCTGTTCGCCGACCGGCCTCGGCCCGCTCGGCAGCTTCTCGCCCGAGAGCAGCGACCGCACCTCCGCGACCACGGCCGGTGAGGCTCCGCGCAGGAGATCGCGCACCAGCCGCCAGTCGCCGCCCTCGTCGGCGACGACGAGATCCTCGAGCGGCGCGCCGATCGCTTCCGCCACCCGGCGCAGCAGCATGATCGAGACGTTGCCCTGCCCACCCTCGAGCTGGGCGATGTAGCGCTCGGAAATGCCGGAGACCTTGGCGAGGACCTTGCGCGACATGCCGCGCAGCGCCCGCATCCGCCGCACCCGTTGGCCGAGTTCGACCAGAAACGCCTCGTCGGCGTCCTCGCGGGCCGCCGCCCGCCCGGCGCGGGTCGCGTCCGTAACGACCGTCGCCTCGGGGGAAACCGGCGAAGCGTCGTCAGGGGGCGCGGGGAGGTCGTCGGCTGCGGTCATGAGCGGTCTCGAATTGGAATTCATGAAAAATAGTACAGTGCCCCCTTGACGGCAAGCCGCCCGGCGCGGCATGAAAATATGCAATATAGTTCCGCCCCCCTTTCGAGGCCGAAGAGCGGACGCCGAGGGAGACGATCCGATGACCGAGAAAGACACCGAGGCGCGGCGAGCCTTCGCCGCCGAGATCGGCGCCGTGGCGCGCGCGATCGAGGGCCGCCCGCTCGACGACGCGCTCGCCGCCCGGCTCGAGGCCGAATTTCCGCCGAACGGACCGACCTTTCGCCGCATCGCCGGCCTGATCGAGACCGGCGACGCCGAGGGCTGGATCTGTCCGCGCGAGAACGGCGGCATCCGCTGGGGCCGGGTGATCGCGCCCGGTGCCGAGGCCGGGTCCTTCTCGGTCGACGTGGTGATGATGGAGAGCATCCGCGGCCCCCATCACGTCCACCCCAAGGGCGAGATCGGCATGATCATGCCGGTCGTGGCCGAACCGAATTTCGACGGCCATCCCGAGGGTTGGTACGTCTACGGCCCCGGCTCGGCGCATCACCCGACCGTCACCGACGGCTCGGCTTATGTCCTCTATCTGCTGCCCGACGGCGCGATCGAGTTCACCGGCCGCTGACGTCCCCGAGGAGATCCGCCATGACCGCACCCATGTCCGACATCGCCGCCGCGGGCCGCGTCTACAACGCCGTCGACGACCTGCTCGATCGCAACCTCCGCGCCGGCCGCGGCGACAAGCCCGCCTTCGTCGATCCCGACCGCTCGCTGACCTATTCCGGCCTCGCAGCCGAGACCCGCCGCTTCGCCAACGTGCTCGCTTCGCTCGGGCTCTCCCGCGAGGACCGGGTGGCGATGATCATGCTCGACACGGTCGACTGGCCGGTCGTCTTCCTCGGCGCCATCCGCGCCGGCATCGTGCCGATCCCGCTCAACACGCTGCTCGCCGCCGATCAGTACGCCTACATGCTCGACGACAGCCGGGCGAAGGTGCTGGTGGTCTCCGACGCGCTGCTGCCGGTGGTCGCGCCCGTCCTGCCGGGCATCGCCTCGCTGCGCCACGTGCTGGTCGCCGGTGGTGAGGCGAAGGCGCCGCATCGCGGTCTGACGGCGGAACTGGCGGCGGCATCGGATGTCTTCGAGACGGTGCCGACCCACCCCGACGAGACCTGCTTCTGGCTCTATTCCTCGGGCTCGACCGGCGCGCCCAAGGGCACCCGCCACGTCCACACCTCCCTGATGGCGACCGCCAAGCTCTACGGCCAGGCCATCCTCGGCATCCGCGAGGACGACGTCGGCTTCTCCGCGGCGAAGCTCTTCTTCGCCTACGGGCTCGGCAACTCGCTGTCCTTCCCGATGTCGGTCGGAGCGACGGCGGTGCTCAACCCCGGCCGCCCGACGCCGGCCGCCGTCTTCGCCATGCTGGAGACGCATCGCCCGACGATCTTCTTCGGCGTGCCGACCCTCTTCGCCGCCATGCTGCACGACCGCGACCATGCGACCCACGCCGGCTCGCCGCGGCTCCGCATCTGTGCCTCGGCCGGCGAGGCACTGCCCGAGCACATCGGCGAGGCCTGGGCGAAGCGCTTCGGCGCCGACATCCTCGACGGCGTCGGCTCGACCGAGATGCTGCACATCTTCCTGTCGAACGCCCCGGGCTCGATCGTCTACGGCACCTCCGGCACGGCGGTCCCCGGCTACGAACTGAAGCTGCTCGACGAGAGCGGCCGCGAGGTCGACGACGGCGAGATCGGCGAACTCTTCGTGCGAGGCCCCTCCGCCGCCGACGGCTACTGGAACCAGCGCGAGAAGAGCCGCGCCACCTTCCGCGGCGAATGGACCAAGACCGGCGACAAATACATCCGCGACAAGACCGGCCGGCACACCTACTGCGGCCGCGCCGACGACATGTTCAAGGTCTCCGGCATTTGGGTCTCGCCCTTCGAGATCGAGGCGGCGCTCGCCTCCCATCCGGACGTGTTGGAGGCCGCGGTGGTCTCCCACCCCGACGAGGAGGGCCTGCTGAAGCCCAAGGCCTTCGTCGTGCTCAAGGACGGCGCCGCCGTCGACGCCCTCGAGCAACGGCTCAAGGACCACGTCAAGGCGTCGATCGGCATGTGGAAGTACCCGCGCTGGATCGAGGTGGTCGACGGCCTGCCCAAGACCGCCACCGGCAAGATCCAGCGCTTCAAGCTGCGCGAGGAGGGGTGATGACCCTCCCCCGCGACGGCTTCGTCGAGGTCGCCGGCCGGCGTCTGGAGTTCGTCCATCTCGGGCCTGCGCCCGACACGGCGCCGACGCTGGTGCTGCTCCACGAGGGCCTCGGCTCGGTCGGCCTGTGGCTCGACTTCCCCGAAAAGCTGCAGGCGGCGACCGGCTGCGGCGTCTTCGTCTTCTCGCGCGCCGGCTACGGCAAGTCGGACCCCGTGCCCCTGCCGCGCCCGCTCGACTACATGCAGCGCGAGGCCGAGGAGATGCTGCCGGCGCTCCTCGACGCCATCGGCTTTCGCCGCGGCGTCCTCGTCGGCCATTCCGACGGCGCCTCGATCGCCGCGCATCACTTGGGGGTCGTCCGCGATCCCCGCGTCGAGGCGGCGGTGCTGATCGCGCCGCATTTCTTCGTCGAGGACATGTGCGTCGCGGCGATCGCCGAGGCGAAGGCCGCCTGGGAGACGACCGATCTCAGGGCGAAGCTCGCCCGCTGGCATGCCGACCCGGACGTCGCCTTCCTCGGCTGGAACGGCGCATGGCTCGATCCCGAATTTCGGCATTGGGACATCCGCGCCAGCCTCGAGACCGTGTCGCGGCCGATGCTGGTGATCCAGGGCGTCGACGACCAGTACGGCACGCATCTCCAGCCCGCGGCCGCGGTCGATCTGTCGCCCGCCCCGGTCCTCGTCGAGATGCTTCCGGGCGTGAAGCATTCGCCCCACCGCGAGGCGCGCGACGCGACCGTCGCGGCGATCACCCGTTTCTTCGCAGCCTTTCCCGAGTTCTCCGTTTCAGAGGTCTTCGCATGATCCGTCTCCAGAGCTACGTCGAAGACCGCTTCGTCGAGGGTGCCGCCCCCGGTCGCTCCTTCGTCGACCCCGTGACGGGCAAGGCGCTCGGCACGGTCGATTCGACCGGCGTCGACTGCGCCGCCGCCCTCGATCATGCCCGCAGCGTCGGCGGTCCCGCGCTCGCCGCGATGAGTTTCGCCGAGCGCGGTGCGCTGCTCGGCGCCATCGCCGACGCGCTCGCCGCCCGTCGCGACGACTGGCTGGCGATCGCCCGGCAGAACTCCGGCAACACGACCCGCGACGCCTCGATCGACGTCGACGGCGGCATCGCCACCCTGAAGTATTATGCAAGGCTCGCCGCCGGCCTCGGTTCCGCCCGCCGGCTGATCGAGCCGGGTTCCGACCGTCTCGCCAAGGGCCCCTTCGAGGCCCGTCACGTCTGGACGACGCGGCCCGGCGCGGCGATCTTCATCAACGCCTTCAACTTCCCCTCCTGGGGCCTGTGGGAGAAGGTCGCCGTGGCGATCGTCGCCGGCATGCCGGTCGTCGCCAAGCCGGCGTCCGGCACCGCCTGGCTCGCCGAAGCCATGGTCCGTGCGGTGGTCGAGGCGGGCGTGCTGCCCGCCGGCGTGCTGTCGCTCGTCTGCGGCGCGGCGGAAGGTCTGCTCGATGCGGTCGAGCCCTTCGACTGCATCGCCTTCACCGGCTCCGCCGACACCGGCCGGATGATCCGCTCGCATCCGGCGGTGCTCGCCGCCAATCCCCGCGTCGGCATCGAGGCCGACAGCGTCAACGTCGCCGTCCTCGCCCCCTCGGCGACGCCGGAGGCCGCGGCCTTCGAACGGCTCGTCGAGCAGGCGCTCGCCGCCGTCTCGGTCAAGGCCGGCCAGCTCTGCACCAACATCCGCCGCATCCTGGTGCCGGCGGGCGTGAAGGACGCCTTCGTCGCCGCGCTCGCCACCCGCATCGACGGCCTCGTCGTCGGCGATCCGGCGCTTCCCGAGGTCACCGTCGGCCCGCTGGTCGACGAGAAGCAGCTCCGCGCCGCCTTCGCCGGCCTCGCCGCACTGGCGCCTGAGACCCGCACCGTGCGCGGCGGCGGCATTCCGGCGGCGGTCCACGGCGCCGACGTCGGCGAGGGCGCCTTCCTCGCCCCGACGCTGCTCGTCGCCGACACCGGCGCGACGCTCTCCGCCGTCCACGACGTCGAGGTCTTCGGCCCCGTCGTGACGGTCATCCCCTATGCTTCGCTCGACGAGGCCGTCGCGCTCGCCGCCCGCGGCGAAGGCTCGCTCGCGGCCTCGGTCTACGGCGACGACGCGAACGAGGCAGGCGAGATCGCCGCCCGCCTCGCCCCCTTCCACGGCCGCGTCCTGACGGTCGATACGGAAGTCGGCCGCGGCCACACCGGCCATGCGATCGTCATGCCCCAGTGCGTCCACGGCGGCCCCGGCCGGGCCGGCGGCGGCGAGGAACTGGGCGGTCTCCGCGGCCTGCGCTTCTTCATGCAGCGCACGGCGCTGCAGGGATCGCCGACGATGCTCGCCGCGATCGCCGCCGACGCCACCGAAGTCGCGCTCTGAGGCAGGGCATTCGCGCCCCCCTCGGCTTTCGTGTGTCCAGCACCATGCAAAAAAATGCATGTCACCTTTCGAAAGCCTCTAGACTCTGCACAATCATGCATTATAGTTCAGGTCAACCAAACACAACGAGGGTGGAAACATGGCCGACGAGGCACGCAAGCTGGCGAACGGCGCCACGCGGATCGACTTCCAGACCGACCCGTCGCGCTGGCGTCACTGGAAGCTCTCCTTCGACGGTCCGGTGGCGACGCTCGCCATGGACGTCGACGAGAACGGCGGCCTGTTCGAGGGCTATCTGCTGAAGCTCAACTCCTACGACCTCGGCGTCGACATCGAGCTCGCCGACGCGCTGCAGCGCCTGCGCTTCGAGCATCCGGAAGTGAAGGTGGTGCTGCTGCGCTCGGCCAAGCCCAAGGTCTTCTGCGCCGGCGCCAACATCCGCATGCTGGCCGGCTCCGAACACGCCCACAAGGTCAACTTCTGCAAGTTCACCAACGAGACCCGCAACGGCATCGAGGATTCCTCGGAATTCTCCGGCCTCAAGACGATCTGCGTCGCGACCGGCGCGACCGCCGGCGGCGGCTACGAACTGGCGCTGGCGGCCGACCACATCATCCTGGTCGACGACGGCTCCTCCGCCGTGTCGCTGCCCGAGGTGCCGCTGCTCGCGGTGCTGCCCGGCACCGGCGGCCTCACCCGCGTCGTCGACAAGCGCAAGGTCCGCCGCGACCACGCCGACGTCTTCTGCACCATCGAGGAAGGCATCAAGGGCCGGCGCGCCGTCGACTGGCGCCTCGTCGACGAGATCGTGCCGGCGACCCGCCTCGAAGAGGTCGTCGCCGAGCGCGCCGCCGACTATGCCGCCAAGTCCACCCGCGGCGCCGGCAAGGGCATCACCCTGAAGCCGCTCGCCCGGTCGTTCCGCGCCGACGGCATCGACTATTCGCTGGTCACGGTCGACATCGACCGTGCGGCCCGCATCGCCACCATCACGCTCGAAGGCCCCGACGCCGGCGCCCCCGCCTCGGTCGCCGAGCTGGAGGCGCAGGGGTCGGACGCCTGGATCCTGCGGCTCGCCCGCGAGCTCGACGACGCCATCCTCGATCTGCGCAACAACGCCTTCGAGATCGGCACCTTCGTCTTCAAGTCGCAGGGCGACGGCACCCGGGTCGCCGCCTGGGACGCCTTCCTCGAGGCCAACGCCGGCCACTGGCTCGTCAACGAGATCCGCCAGTATTGGAAGCGCACGCTGAAGCGGGTCGACGTCACCTCGCGCACCCTGGTGGCGCTGGTCGAGCCGGACTCCTGCTTCACCGGCCTGCTGGCCGAACTCGTGCTCGCCGCCGACCGCTCCTACATGCTGATCGGCAGCTTCGAGGGCGACAACCGTCCGGCCCCGACCATGGCGCTGACCGCGGCCAACTTCGGCCCCTATCCGATGAGCCATGGTCTCACCCGGCTCGCCAACCGCTTCCTCGCCACGCCCGAGGCGGTCGACGCGCTCGAAGCCCGCAAGGGCGAGGCGATGGATGCCGCGGCGGCGGAGAAGGCCGGGCTCGTCACCTTCGCCTGCGACGACATCGACTGGGCCGACGAGGTCCGCGTCTATCTCGAGGAACGGGCGTCCTATTCGCCCGACGCGCTGACCGGCCTCGAGGCCAACCTGCGCTTCGCCGGTCCCGAGACGATGGAATCCAAGATCTTCGCGCGCCTCACCGCCTGGCAGAACTGGATCTTCCAGCGTCCCAACGCGGTCGGCGAAGAAGGTGCGCTGCGTCGCTACGGCACCGGCCTGCGCCCGACCTACGACATGCGCCGCGTCTGACGGATCCCGCCCGGCTGTCCCCGGGCGGCGTCCTCGATCCCGACAAGAACGAAACGAGCGGGGGCCGTCCCCCCCCGAGGGAGGAAGTCATGTCCGATACGATCAACGTGGACTACTCGACCAAGGTCCCCAACAACGTCGATCTCGTGAACGACCGTCAGGTCCTGCGCGCGCTCGAGAGCTGGCAGCCGAACTACGTCGACTGGTGGAAGGACATGGGGCCGGAAGGCTTCCAGAACGCGCTGGTCTATCTGCGCACCGCCGTCTCGGTCGACCCGCAGGGCTGGGCCAAGTTCGACTACGTCAAGATGCCCGACTACCGCTGGGGCGTGCTGCTGGCGCCGAAGGAGGAGGGCCGCAAGGTCAACTTCGGCAAGCACAAGGGCGAGGCCGCGTGGCAGGACGTGCCGGGCGAATATCGCGCCATGCTCCGCCGTCTGATCGTCATCCAGGGCGACACCGAGCCGGCCTCGGTCGAGCAGCAGCGCCACCTCGGCGCCACCGCCCCGTCGCTCTACGACATGCGCAACCTGTTCCAGGTCAACGTCGAGGAGGGTCGTCACCTCTGGGCGATGGTCTATCTGCTGCACAAGTATTTCGGCCGCGACGGCCGCGAGGAGGCCGACGAGCTGCTGCGCCGCCGTTCCGGCTCCAAGGAGACGCCGCGCATGCTCGGCGCCTTCAACGAGGCGACGCCGGACTGGCTCTCCTTCTTCATGTTCACCTTCTTCACCGACCGTGACGGCAAGATGCAGCTGGAGAGCCTCGCCCAGTCGGGCTTCGATCCGCTGTCGCGCTCCTGCCGCTTCATGCTGACCGAAGAGGCGCACCACATGTTCGTCGGCGAGACCGGCGTCGGCCGCACCATCGAGCGCACCTGTCAGGCGATGAAGGCCGCCGGCATCACCGACCCGAACGACATCGCCAAGATCCGCGAGCTCGGCGTCATCGACCTGCCGCTGATCCAGAAGAAGCTCAACATGCACTATCCGCTGACGCTGGACCTGTTCGGCGCAGAGATCTCGACCAACTCGGCGAACTACTACAACGCCGGCCTCAAGGGCCGCTTCGGCGAGACCAAGATCGACGACGATCACGTCCTGACCGACGCCACCTATCCGGTGATGAAGTTCGTCGACGGCAAGATCGTCGAAGAGCACGTCCCGGCGCTGACCGCGCTCAACATGCGTCTGCGCGACGACTATTCCGCCGACTGCGCCAAGGGCGTCGAGCGCTGGAACAAGATCATGCAGAAGGAAGGCATCGACTTCCGCCTCGAGCTGCCGCATCAGGCCTTCAACCGCCAGATCGGCGAGTTCGCCCCGATGCAGGCGACGCCGAAGGGCATCATCCTGTCGGAAGCCGACTGGGCGGCGAAGCGCGACACCTGGCTGCCGTCGCGCGACGATCTTTCCTTCCTCGACTCGCTGATGCGTCAGGAGCTGGAGCCGGGCCGTTACGCCGGCTGGATCAACCCGCCCAAGGTCGGCATCGACAACAAGCCGGGCGACTTCGAATACGTGAAGATCGCCGCGTGACCAGGACGGGGAGGGGCGGCTCGGCCGCCCCTCCGCCGCGACCGTACCTCCGTCGTCCCATCTCCGGAGCCAGCCCATGAACGCCCCGACCACCGTCCTGAAGCAGCATCTGATCGATCCGGAGATCTGCATCCGCTGCAACACCTGCGAAGAGATGTGCCCGGTCGACGCCATCACTCATGGCGACGACAACTACGTGGTCGACGTCGCCACCTGCAATTTCTGCATGGCCTGCATCGCTCCGTGCCCGACCGGTGCCATCGACAACTGGCGCATGGTGACGACGCCGTGGTCGCTCGAAGACCAGCATTCCTGGGGCGAACTCCCCGCCCAGCCCGAACTCGGCGGCCTCGCCACGCTCGAGGCGATCGACGACGAGGTCGGCGCGATCATCGCTTCCGCCCACGGCGGTGCCGGCGGCAAGTCGGTCGCGCCGAAGTCGGCGGGAAAGCCGGCGATCAATCTCTTCAACCGCGCCAGTCCGGCGCGCGCCCGCGTCACCGGCATCTATCGGCTGACCGCCGACGATTCGACGACCGACATCCGCCACGTCATCCTCGACTTCGGCGACACGCCCTTCCCGGTCCTCGAGGGCCAGTCGATCGGCATCGTCCCGCCGGGCGTGGACGCAAACGGCGAGCCCCACCGGGTGCGGCTCTATTCGATCGCCAGCCCCCGCCACGGCGAGCGGCCGAACCACAACAACCTGTCCCTGACCGTCAAGCGCGTCGAGGGCGGCGTCTGTTCCAACTGGGTCTGCGATCTGAAGAAGGGCGACGAGGTGACCGTCACCGGCCCCTTCGGCGCCACCTTCCTGATGCCCGACGACCCGACCACCAACATCGTCATGGTCTGCACCGGCACGGGCTCCGCCCCCTTCCGCGGCATGACCGAATGGCGCCGGCGCACCCAGCCCACTGCGCCGGGCAGAATGGTGCTGTTCTTCGGCGCCCGCCGGCCCGAGGAACTGCCCTATTTCGGACCGCTGCAGAAGGTGCCGGCGAGCCTGCTGACCAAGTTCTTCGCCTGGAGCCGCGTGCCCGGCGAGCCCAAGGTCTACGTCCAGGACCTGATGCGGCGCGAGGCGGCGCTGATGGCCGATCTGCTGAAGTCCGACCGGACGCATCTCTACATGTGCGGCCTCAAGGGCATGGAGACCGGCGTCGACGAGGCGCTCGCCGACGTCTGCCGCGGCGCCGGCCTCGACTGGGAGGCGCTGCGTGGCGTCATGCGCGAGGCCGGCCGCTATCACGTCGAGACCTATTGAGGCATCTTCCTCGAAAAGGACGTCGGAGGAGATGCCCATGGCCGCGGCCACCGTGCTGGAACTGACCGCCTTCGGCCTCGACGGGCTGCGCATCGCCCGGCGAGAGCTCCGCGAGCCCGGCCCCGGCGAGGTCCGTCTGCGGCTCGATCACGCCAGCCTCAACCGCCGCGACCTGCTGCTGGTCGAAGGCATCTACAATCCGAAACAGGTGCTTCCCGTGGTGCCCTGCTCCGACGGTGCCGGCATCGTCGAGGCAGTCGGCGCGGGCGTTTCCCGCGTCGCGCCGGGCGACCGCGTGGCGCTGCATTTCTTCACCGGCTGGCTCTCCGGCGAGGCGACGACGGAGAAGCTCTCGACCGCGCTCGGCGGCCCCGGCGGCGACGGCACGCTGGCGACGCGGATGATCGTCTCCGCCGAGGCGGTGGTGAGGCTCCCCGACGCGATCGACCTCGAATGCGCCGCGACGCTGCCCTGCGCCGCGCTGACGGCGTGGTCGGCGATCGTCGATCTCGGTCGCGTCCGCCCCGGCGATACGGTGCTGATTCAAGGGACCGGCGGCGTCTCGCTCTTCGCCCTCCAGTTCGCGGTCCGCGCCGGCGCGCGCGTGATCGCCATCACCTCGTCGGAGGAGCGTGGCCAAGTCCTTCGCCGGCTCGGCGCTTCGGCAGTGGTCAACTATCGCGAGACGCCGAAATGGGGGCGGGTGGTGCGCGATCTCGCCGGCGGACGGCTGGATCTGGTGGTCGAGGTCGGCGGCGCCGAGACGCTCGATCAGTCCGTCCGCTTCGTCCGCCCCGGCGGCACGGTGGCGTTGATCGGCGTGCTCTCGGGCAATTTCGCCACCTTCAATCTGTCGCTCGCGGTGATGCGGCAGGTCCGCCTCCAGGGCGTCACCTGCGGCGATCGTGAGGCCTTCGAGGCGATGCTGCGTGCGATCGCGCTGTCGCCGATCGATCCGGTGATCGACACCCGCTTCCCCCTCGCCGAGGCGCCGGCCGCCTTCGCGCGGATGAAGGAGAACGCCCACGTCGGCAAGATCGTCGTCGATCTCGGGAGCGCCGCATGAGCGACACCCCTCTCGTCCGCGTCGAGATCCGCGAGCGCTTCCACGTGCTGCGGCTGAACCGGCCGGACAGGCTCAATGCCTTCACCGAGGATCTCCACCGCGCCCTGATGGCGGCGCTGGTCGAGGCGGAAGCCGATCCTGCCTGTCGGGCGATCCTGCTGACCGGCGAGGGCCGCGCCTTTTCCGCCGGTCAGGACCTCTCCGACCGCATCCGTGCCATCGCCGAGGGGCCGCTCGACCTCGGCCGCTCGCTCGCCGAGTTCTACGAGCCGCTGGTCGAGAAGATCCGATCGATCCCGATTCCGGTCGTCGTGGCGATCAACGGCATCGCCTCCGGCGCGGGCCTGAACGTCGCCCTCCACGGCGACGTGGTGATCGCCGCCAAGGGCGCCAAGCTGACCGAGCCCTTCTCGCGCATCGGCCTCGTCCCCGATGCCGGCGGCTCGTGGCTGCTGCCCCGCCTCGTCGGCCGGGCGAAGGCCAACGCGCTGGTCTTCCTCGCCGAGACGATCTCGGGCGAAGAGGCCGCCGAGATCGGTCTCGTCGCCGAGGCGGTCGACGACGATCGGCTGATGGACCGCGCCGAGGCGATCTGCGCCCGCCTCGCCACCGGCCCGCGCGCCGCCCTCGCCCGGCTGAAGCAGGTGATGCGCGCCGCCGAGACCAACGATCTTTCCGCCCAGCTCGTCGTCGAGCGCGAGGCGCAACAGATCTCCGGCCGCCACGCCGACTATGCCGAGGGCCTCGCTGCTTTCGCCGAGAAGCGCCCGCCGCGCTTCGACTGAGATCCCCGATCCCCCGACGGCGGAAATCCGCCGTTTCGCTCGCGGCCCCGCCGGCGCGCGGTCGCTCGCGCCCGTCCGTGTGCCGTCCGCCATACGAAAAAACACGCAGAAATCAGCCTGCACTATATTGACAGTATGCTGACGATCTATATCGTGAGCCTCAATCGGTTCAAGCGGCCGGAAGTGCCGCGCATGCCGAAGGAGAGGGCCGAAAAGGCCCCGAGGAAACGAGAGAGGGCATCCATGCGTATCGACCGCCGCATCCCCTTCGCCGCCGCGCTCGTCGCCGGCACGATGCTCGCCGCCCCTGCGGCCTTCGCCGAGGATCCGATCCGCATCGGCTTCCTGTCGACCTTCTCCGGTCCCGGCGGCCAGCTCGGTCAGGAGCTGCTCGACGGCTTCAACCTCGGCCTCGCCGCCACCGGCGGCAAGCTCGGCGGCCGCACCGTCGAGGTGATCCAGGGCGACGACCAGGCCAAGCCCGACGTCGGCCGTCAGGTCGCCGACAAGATGATCGAGCGCGACAAGGTCCAGATCCTGACCGGCGTGAACTTCTCCAACGTCATGCTGGCGGTGGCCAAGCCCGCGCTCGACGCCGGCGCCTTCGTCGTCTCGGTCAACGCCGGCCCGTCGCAGTACGCCGGCACCCAGTGCCATCCGCACTTCTTCGTCGCCTCGTTCCAGAACGACACGTCGCCGGAGGCCATGGGGCTCGAGGCCACGAAGCGCGGCATCAAGAAGATGTATCTGATGGCGCCCAACTATCCGGCGGGCAAGGACTTCCTCGCCGGCTTCAAGCGCACCTTCAAGGGCGAAGTCGTGGGCGAGGTCTACACCGCCTTCGGCCAGCTCGACTATGCCGCCGAGATCGCCCAGCTGCGCGCCGCCGCCCCGGAAGGCGTGTTCTTCTTCTATCCGGGCGGCATGGGCATCAACTTCGTCAAGCAGTACGATCAGGCCGGCCTGAAGAAGACCGTGCCGCTCTACGGCCCCTCCTTCTCGCTCGACCAGACGGTGCTGCCGGCCATGGGCGACGCGGCGGTCGGCGCCTTCGCCGCGACCCACTGGGCGGAAGACGCCGACGATGCGGCATCGAAGAAGTTCCGCGCCGACTTCGAGGCCAAGTACGGCCGTCTGCCCTCGCCCAACGCGGCGCAGGCCTATGACACGGTTCTGGCGCTCGACGCGGCGCTGAAGACCGTCGGCGGCAAGGTCGAGGACGCGGCCGGCTTCCAGAAGGCGCTGGAGACGGTCAAGTTCGACAGCCTCCGCGGCAAGTTCCGCTTCAACACCAACCATTACCCGGTGCAGGACTTCTGGCTCGCCGAGATCGTCAAGGACGCCAAGGGCCGCCCGGTGATGGCGAAGCGCACGCTGATCGCCGCCGATCACCAGGACGCCTACGTCTCGAAGTGCACGATGAAGTGAGGCGAGGCGGGGAGGCGGCCCTTCCCTTCGCCCCTCGTGGGAGAAGGTGCCCCGTCAGGGGCGGACGAGGGGTCGCGCGCGGTACGCGCGCATCCGACGTCGACCGAACCCGTCGGCCGCGAGGGAACGCCCCCTCATCCGGCCCTTCGGGCCACCTTCTCCCGCGAGGGGAGAAGGAAGGGCCTCACTCCTCGTCGTCGCCGATCTTGCGGGCGTTGACGGTGATCGGCAGTTTGGTTTCGGCCGGCATGTCGGGCAGGACCAGCACCCAGCCGTTCTTCATCTTGATCGAACCGCCCCACATCCCCTCCTTCTCGACCTCGACGACCGGTTCCTCGAGGTCCTTCTTGGGGATGTAGGCGGAGAGCCCCTTGGGCGTGTTGCGGAGCATCACCTTCATGTCGTGGGCCTTTCGTGGGCAGTGGCGCCATTCCCCGGCGCCGGATGCGGATGGCGCTGGGCGCGCCGGAGGGTCATTCGGCCGCTTCGCCGAGCATGTGGGCAGCGTCGCGGGCGGCGCGGGCGGCGGCATCGGCGCGGTAGCGGGCGGCCTCCTCGGGCTCGGCGTCCATGGAGACCAGCTCCTTGCCGCGCATGCCGACGATGGTGCCGCGTTCGGTCCATTCGACCGCGTAGATCCAGAACATCTGCAGGAAGGTGCCGATGTCGCGCACGTAGCCGACGTCGCCCTTCATCACCAGCGGCTCGCCGATGTCCTTGCGCGGATAGGTGCCGTCGTTCTTGACGAGGCGGCGGGCGACGACCCGCTCGCCGGGCTTGAAGACCGGCGCCTTGCGGATCTCGACTTCCTCTTCGCGTGCGAGGCCCATCAGCGCTCTCCTTCGGTCTTCAGTCGTGCCTCGACCGCCTCGCGGACGATCGCCTCGTCGTCCTCGGCCATGGCGGCGAGATCGGCGAGCGGCAGGCGTTCGGCGACGGTGAACCGCACCCGAACGTCGGGATCCTTCGCCAGAGCGTGCAGCCGTTGCGGCGCCAGTCGCTCGGCGACCACCAGACGGACCGTCGGGTCGGGATCGACGATCAACGCACCGAGATGGCGCGGATCGACGCGACGGGCCGCCTCGCGGCGAATTTCGTCGTCCTCGTCGTGCATCACGCCGACGAGGAGAGCGGGCGGCGCGCGACGGGCCGCCGCCATGCGGACGCCGTAGTCGGCATCCGAGAGCAGCGGCACGAGGTCATCGGCGTCGAGACGCCGCACGACCGTCATGCGCACCCGCCGGTCGGGATCACGGGCGAAGCCCCGGATCCGCGGCTTGGGCAGACGCAGCGCCACCATGGCGCGGACGTCGGGCTCGGGATCGTTCATCAACGCTCCGAGCCGGAAGGGGCTGGCGTATTTCGCCGCCAGCGTCCTGACCTCGAAATACGGGTGATCGAGGTAGCGATCGGCCTGCGCCGGATTGGCGGCGAAGAAGCGGTCGATCCGCTTGCCGCGCCGGTCGTTGACGCAGGTGCGGCCGAACTCGCAGAGACCGGCGGCGCGATTTTCATCGTGCGGACAGTCCCGGCAGGAGATCGGATTGCCCAGCCAGTCGACGGTCTCGTCCTCGTCGACCGGCTGGATCCGCAGCGTGCCTTCGAAGCCATCGCTCATGGTCGCCGTCCCTCCCGGCCACCGAGCGCGGCGTCAGGCCTTGACGCAGGTCTTGGGCACCGGGCAGACGGCGGCACACTGCTGCGTGTCCAGGCCGTCGCATTCGGTGCACTTGGAGGGATCGATGATGTAGGTCTCGCCCTTGAACTTGATCGCCGCCGACGGGCACTCGAACTCGCAGGCGCCGCAGGTGGTGCATTGGGAAGAGATGATCTTGAAGGCCATGAGCCCGTCTCCTGGTGTCGTCACGTCGTTTCGGCGGCGAGCCGCCGGCTGGGGGCCGTCCGGCGGGAGGCCGGACCCGACGCGAGCGCGCGACGGCTCAAGTTCCGTCGCCACCCACGAAGGTGTGCGGCGCGCCCGGACGGGTGCGCCGCGTGCGGCGTCGCCTCAGGCGACGGCCGCGGAGCACGCGACGCCGAACTCGGTCGCGTAGAGCGCGCCGATGGCGGTTTCGATGTAGTCGAAGGCGTAGTCGTCGGTGGCGCGGATGCCGGCCGCCGTCAGCATGTCCTTGGGGCAGTCGCCGATCTTCGAACACAGCACCACCTCGACGCCCTCGAGCGCCGCGATGACCGTGTCGAGGGTGGCGTCCTCGCCCCAGCCGCCTTCGCAGTACTGGGCCTCGACCTTGCGGTGGCCGACGAAGGTGATGCCCTTCGGACCCGCCTCGTAGACCTGGAACTCCTTGGCGTGACCGAAGTGCTGGTTGACGCGACCGCCGCCCTGGGTGGCGACCGCGACCAGCAGCTTGGCCTCGACCGCGGTCTCCTTGACCGCGGCGACCGCCGCCTGCTTCGCCTCGACGTGATCGCCGCGCTCCTTGGCGACGATCTCGCGATAGGCCTCGCGCTTGGAAGCGTCGTAGGTGACGGTGTCGGGCAGCTGGTCGAGGGTGAACTCCTGACCGCGGTCCTCGCCGAGCAGGCCGACGGCATCGGCGCGGCACTGGCGGCAGTGACGCATCAGCTTGGCGCCGCCCTCGAGCTTGTCCTGCAGCGCCTTCAGCTCCATCGCCGTCGGTCCACGCTGACCGGTCAGGCCGTAGTGGGTGCCGTGCGCCGGATCGGAGATCAGCGGCATGACGTTGTGCAGGAAGGCGCCGCGCTCCTTCACCCACTTGTTCACCTCGAGCAGGTGCTCGTCGTTGACGCCGGGGATCAGGACCGAATTGATCTTGGTGAGGATGCCGCGTTCCGTCAGCATCTCCAGGCCGAGCATCTGGCGCTCGTGCAGGATGCGGGCGGCCTCGACGCCCTCGTAGCGGCGCTTGTTGTAGTAGATCCAGGGATAGATCTTCGCGCCGATCTCGGGATCGACCATGTTGATGGTGATCGTGACGTGGTCGACGTTCATCTGCGCCAGCTCGTCGACGTGGTCGGGCAGCGCCAGACCGTTGGTCGAGATGCAGAGCTTGATGTCGGGGATCTCCTTGGAGATCGCCTCGAAGGTCGCCTTGGTCTTCTTCCAGTCGTAGCAGGCGTCACCCGGACCGGCGATGCCGAGGACCGACAACTGCGGCACCTCGTTGGCGACGGTCACCACCTTGCGCATCGCCTGATCGGGCGTCAGCTTCTCCGAGACGACGCCGGGGCGGCTCTCGTTGGCGCAGTCGTACTTCCGATTGCAGTAGTTGCACTGGATGTTGCAGGCCGGCGCCACGGCGACGTGCATGCGGGCGAAATAGTGGTGCGCCTCTTCGGAATAGCAGGGATGATCCTTGATCTTCTCCCACGTGGCCTCGTCCATGTCCTCGGGCTTGGCGGACGAGCCGCAGGAGGACGACGAACACCCGCCCGAAGAGGCGGTCTTCTGGAGGGCATCCGCGTCGATCGGCGTCAGGATGCTGTCCAAGGAAATCATCGGCTGGTTCATCTCGACCACTCCCCTCGGCATGGTTCGAGGGAGATTTCGCAAGCCCCGTGCCAGAGGCGCGCGAACGGCGGTTTTCGAGGGATTCCAGAGATCTCGCATCGCGCCGGCGTCGGAATTGTCCGTCGGACATGTCGGATTCCTGTCGCGTGTCCGACACCGGACATCGTCGACATTCGTCGAAAGTCGCAGACGATCGCGTCGCACATCCGGCATTTCACGAATTGCCAAGTCGACGGTAACCGCGGCGTCTAACGGCCTCGAAAGGGACCGCCACGATGACTGCCTCCTCTGCCGCTGCTCCGGCGCACGACGACGACGCCGAAGCCGCCATCGAGCGCATGGTGCGCCGCTTCTACGACGGTTGGGCCGGCGATGCGCTGCTCGATCCGCTGCTGCGCGCCCTGCCCCATCTCGAGGAGCACCTGCAGATCATCATCGATTTCTGGTCGCGCCAGCTGCTCGGCACCGACCGCTACCAGGGCCGCCCCTTCCCGCCGCACTGGAAGCTCGACATCGAACCCGATCACTTCGACCGCTGGATGGAGCTCTTCGCCGGGGCGGTGAAGGCCGAGCTTCCCGCCGATCTCGCCGAGACGGCGATCGAGAAGGCCGGCCACATGAGCGTCGCCTTCCAGGCCGGCCTCTTCCCGATCAAGGGACCGGACGGGCGCCCGATGAAGCTCTCGCGCGCCTGACGCGATCGCTTCGCTCAATAGGATACCGCAGAATGCCTCGTACGCTCACGCGTTCGCCGCGTCGATCGCGCGTGTATACATGCGGTTCTCAGAAACATTACTGAAATTTTTCATTGAACACTCCATCTCTTCGGGAGACTTCGGGGCACTCATCTTCGGCGATGACACTTTCTTAACCCTCGCGGGTCCAACGTCGACGGATCGAAACATCGTCCGGGGATCGACGTTTCCATGGCGCCACGGGTCACACCCAAGGATCGAGAGGTTACTTTCGATCCAGACGAAATCATCGTCTCCAAGACCGATCTCAAGGGTCGGATCACCTACGCCAACACCACCTTCGCCAAGGTGGCGGGCTATTCGCGTGCCGAACTGATGGGCGCGCCGCATTCGATCATCCGCCATCCCGACATGCCGCGCTGCGTGTTCAAACTGTTGTGGGATCGTCTGGCGGAAGAGAAGGAAGTCTTCGCCTATGTGAAGAACATGGCGCGTGGCGGCGAATACTATTGGGTCTTCGCCCACGTGACGCCGTCCTACGACAACACCGGCAAGGTGACCGGCTATCACTCCAATCGTCGGGTTCCCGACCGTCGCGTCGTCGACGGGGTGATCACGCCGCTCTATCGCACGCTGCTCGCCACCGAGGCGTCGCATGCCAACGCCAAGGACGGGTTGCGCGCTTCCTTCGCGCAGCTCCTGGACATCGTGAAGTCGAAGGCCAGCAGCTATGACGAACTCGTCTTTTCGCTCTGAGGCGCTCGTTCCCGGCATCGCCGGCCTCGTCGCGATCGCCGGCGCCGGCGGCGCGGTCGCTCTCGGCGCCCCCTCCTGGGCGACACTCGGCTGCCTCGGCGCGGCGGGGGCCGCGACCCTCTGGTCGCTGTGGGTCGCGGCACGCGTCGCCGCCGGCGTCGGCCGGGCGGTCGACGTCTGCGCGGCGCTGGCGCGCGGCGACTTCGAGGTACGCGACCTCGCCTTCGACCGGCCCGGCATGGCCGGGGCACTGACCGACGCGATCAACGACATGGCCGACCACGTCGATGCCTTCGTGCGCGAATCCAGCGCCTCGATGGACGCGGTGCGGCACAATCGATACTGGCGCCGCATCCTGCCGGACGGCATGCACGGCGCCTATCGCCGCGCCTCCGAGACGATCAACGAGGCGACCGACGTCATCCAGGAGCGGGTCCAGTCGTTCAACGTCTCGACCGAGGATTTCGCCGACACGATCAACTCGATCGTCGACAGCCTGACGGCTTCGGCCGGCGGCATGGGCGCGACGGCGGAGCGGATGAGCGAGGGCGCCGACGCCACCGATCGCCGCGCCGGATCGGCGGTCGAGACCTCGCAGGAGGCCTCCGCCGACGTCCGCCGCGCCGCGGAAGCCGCCGAACGCCTGTCGCAGTCGGCCCGCGGCATCGGCATCGAGATCGACCGCTCGGCGACCATCGCCCGCAACGCGGTCGCCCGCGCCGAGGAGACCGGCCGCATCGTCTCCGGTCTGTCGGAGGCGGCGGAGAAGATCGGCGCGGTGATCGGCCTGATCGATCAGGTCGCCGGGCAGACCAACCTCCTCGCCCTCAACGCCACCATCGAGGCGGCGCGCGCCGGCGAGGCGGGCCGCGGCTTCGCGGTCGTCGCGGCGGAGGTCAAGAACCTCGCCGACCAGACCGCCAAGGCCACCGCCGAGATCGCCTCGCACATCACCGAGGTGCAGTCGGCGACCCGCGCGGCGGTCGAGAGCATCTCCGGCATCGGCGGCACGATCGCCGAGATCGACGCCTCGACCGGCGCCATGCGCGGCTCGATCGAGACCCAGATCGAGGCGACCAGCGAGATCGCCCACAACGTCGCCAACGCCTTCGAGGGCTCGCGTGCGGTGAGCGACAACGTCGCCGGCATCTCCGACATCGCCCGCGAGACGGCGACGCTCGCCGCCGACCTCGGCACAACCTCTCGGCGGATTTCCTCGGAGGGCAACCGGCTCGCCGAGACCGTGCGCGAGTTCCTGTCGCGTCTGCGCCGCGGCCCGCTCGACCGCCGTCTGACGGCGGAGCAGCGGATGCCCGCCGGCCATGCCGTCGGCGTCCTCCACGACGGGGCGCAGAGCAAGGCGGTCTGCGTCGACGTCTCCCATTCCGGCGCCAAGCTGGCGCTGGAGCTCGAGGGCGACTTCGCCGGTTTCCTGGTCGGCGACCGGGTCAATCTGTCGTCGATCCCGGGCATCGACTGCCCGGCGATCGTGCGCTGGGTGCACGGTCACGAGATGGGCGTCGAGTACCTCGCCGCCGAATTCTCGCCCGAGGCGGCTCGCCGTCTGAGGGCTCTGGTCGACGAGGCCAAGGCCCGCGCACCGGCCGCCGCCTGACGGATCTTGCGATCGTGACGAAATCTTCAGGTGACGCGCGGTCCGTAATCATGCTGATATCGTACGAGGCTGGGGCGACTCTCCGGCCTCGTTTCGTTTCGTCGAGGTTTCCATGCGGGTCTCCGCCGTCCGTCTCATCGCTGCCACCGCCACCGTCGCCGCCGTCGCGCTGTTCGCCGCGCTTCATCGCGACGCCGTCGGACAGAACGCGCCCGCCGGCGGCCCGCCGGCCGGTCCCGCCGTCACCGTCGCCAAGCCGGTGGTGCGCGACGTGCAGGAGACCCAGGTCTTCACCGGTCGCTTCGACGCCATCCAGTCGGTGACCATCAAGGCCCGTGTCGCCGGCTACCTGCAGCAGGTGGCCTTCACCGACGGCGCCCAGGTCAAGAAGGGCGACCTGCTCTTCGTCATCGATCCCCGCCCCTATCGGGCGGCGGTCGATCAGGCGAAGTCGGCGGTCGCCGTCGACGAGACGGCGCTGCAGTTCGCCAATGCCGACTTCGAGCGCGCCCAGGCGCTGCAGAAGTCGGGCAACATCACCGAGCAGGTCTTCGACCAGCGCCGGCAGACGCTGCTGTCGGCCCAGGCGCGCGCCGCCGGCAACAAGGCGGCTCTGGCCGCCGCTGCGCTCAATCTCGAGTTCACCGAGATCCGCGCGCCCTTCGACGGCCGCCTGTCGCGGACGCTGGTCTCGGAGGGCACGCTGATCGGCGCGGCCGACACGTCGCTGACGACGATCGTCGGCTCCGACCCGATCGACTTCTACTTCGAACTCGACGAGGGCACGTTCCTCGGCCTCGAGCGCGCCCATCTGGCCGCCGGCAAGGGATCGATCGTCGGCACGACCGCCTTCGTCGGCACCTCCGACGAGCTCGAGCCGAAGCGCGAGGCGAAGATCGACTTCGTCGACAACCGGGTCGATCAGGCCTCGGGCACCATGCGTCTGCGCGCCAAGGTCGACAATGCCGACCGCTTCCTCACCCCCGGTCTCTTCGGCCGCATCCGCATCGCCGTCGGCGGACCGAAGAAGGGCGTGCTGATCCCCGACGAGGCGATCGCCTCCGACCAGACCCGCCGCATCGTCTATCAGGTCGCCGAGGACGGCACGGTCAAGCCGACGCCGGTGGTGCCGGGGCCGAAGATCGACGGCTATCGTCTGATCCGTTCGGGCCTCGAGGGCACCGAGACCATCGCGATCAACGGCATCGTGCGCATCCGTCCCGGCGTGAAGGTGACGCCGCAGCCGACCCAGTTGCCGCCCGTCGCCGCCGCGCCGGCGGGGCAGCGCTGAAACGAGGCGAGATCCCATGCGTTTCGCCCATTTCTTCGTCCGCCGGCCGATCTTCGCCTCGGTCCTGTCGATCCTGACGGTGATCGTCGGCCTGGTGGCGTTCAACGCGCTGCCGGTGTCGCAGTATCCCGAGATCGCGCCGCCGACCATCGTGGTGCGCGCCAACTATCCCGGCGCCGACGCCGAGACGGTGGCCGCCACGGTCGCGACGCCGCTCGAGGAGCAGATCAACGGCGTCGAGGACATGCTCTACATGTCCTCCTATTCCTCGGCCGACGGCTCCGTCGCGCTGACCATCACCTTCAAGCTCGGCACCGACCTCAACAAGGCGCAGGTTCTGGTGCAGAACCGCGTCGCCGTCGCCCTGCCCCGCCTGCCGACCGCCGTGCAGCAGACCGGCGTCACCACCAACAAGTCGTCGCCAGACATCATGATGGTGCTGACGATGTACTCGCCCGACGGCACGCTCGACCCGCTCTACGTGTCGAACTACGCCCGCGCCAACGTCCGCGATCCCCTGCTGCGCCTCGACGGCGTCGGCGAGGTGACGATCTTCGGCGAGCGGCTCTACAGCCTGCGCATCTGGCTCGACCCGTCGAAGCTCGCCGGCCTCGGCATGGTCGCCGACGACGTCATCAAGGCGGTGCAGGCGCAGAACGTCCAGGTGTCGTCCGGCACGCTCGGCGCCCAGCCGGCGCCCAAGGACAACGCCTTCGAATTCGTGGTGCGCACGCAGGGGCGCTTCGCCGAGCCGAAGCAGTTCGAGGACGTGATCGTGCGCTCGACCTCCGACGGCCGCGTGGTGCGGCTGAAGGACGTCGCCCGCGTCGAGATCGGCGCCCAGAGCTACACCAACACCTCCGCCTACTCGGGCAAGCCCGCGGTCAATCTCGGCGTGTTCCAGCGGCCCGGCACCAATGCGCTCGCCGCCGCCAAGCAGATCCACGACCAGATGACGGAGCTCTCGGCGTCGTTCCCGCCGGGGCTCGCCTACACGATCGGCTTCAATCCGACGGACTACATCCAGGCCTCGGTCGACGCGGTCTACGAGTCGCTGTTCGAGGCGATCGTGCTGGTCGTCATCGTCGTCATCGTGTTCCTGCAGTCCTGGCGCACGGCGCTGATCCCGCTCGCGGCGATCCCGGTGTCGCTGATCGGCACCTTCGCGGCACTGGCGGCGCTCGGCTATTCGCTCAACACGCTGACGCTGTTCGGCCTCGTGCTGGCGATCGGCATCGTCGTCGACGACGCGATCGTCGTGGTCGAGAACGTCGAGCGCAACATCCGCGAAGGCATGCGGCCGCGCGACGCCGCCCACACCACGATGGACGAGGTCGGCACCGCCGTCGTCGCCATCGCGCTGGTGCTGGCGGCGGTGTTCATCCCGACCGCCTTCGTGTCGGGCATCACCGGCCAGTTCTATCGCCAGTTCGCCGTCACCATCGCGGTGTCGACGATGATCTCGGCGATCAACTCGCTGACGCTGTCGCCGGCGCTGGCCGCGCTGCTGCTCAAGCCGCATGCGCCGGGCGAGCCGGAAGGCTTCCTGACGCATCTGTGGCACGGCTTCACCAACCGCTTCAACGCCGCCTTCGACGCCCTGTCGGACGCCTATGCGATCGGCGTCGGCTTCGTCGTGCGCCACCGGGTGACGGCGCTCGCGGTCTATGCCGGCCTGATCGTCGGCACGTTGTGGCTCGCCAAGGTGCTGCCGACCGGCTTCATCCCGAACCAGGACCAGGGCTATGCGCTGGTCATCATCCAGCTGCCCGACGGCGCCTCGCTGACCCGCACCCAGGCGGCCGTCGACGAGGCCGGCAAGCGGGTGCGCGGCATTGCGGGCATCCAGGCGACGGTCGAGATCGCCGGCATCAACGCCTCGACCTTCACCCCGGCCTCCAACGGCGCGGTGCTGTTCACCCCCTTCATTCCCTTCGACGAGCGTCTGAAGAAGGGGCTGACCGCCGACAAGATCGTCGGCGACATCCTCAAGGCGCTGGCGCCGATGCAGGAGGCCTTCACCATCGCGGTGCCGCCGCCGCCGGTGCGCGGCCTCGGCAACCAGGGCGGCTTCAAGCTGCAGGTCCAGGAGCGCGACAGCGCCGACATGCGGCGCATCCTCGGCCTCACCTATCAGATGATGGGCGCGGCGGCGAAGGATCCGCAGCTGGCGCGCGTCTTCACCACCTTCACCGCCTCGACGCCGCAGGTCTGGCTCGACGTCGACCGCACCAAGGCGCAGATGCTGAACGTGCCGATGGGCGCCGTGTTCGACGCCCTGCAGCAGAACTTCGGCTCGGCCTACGTCAACGACTTCAACGCCTTCGGCCGCGTCTACCAGGTCCGTGCCCAGGCCGACGCCGAATTCCGCATGACCGCCGACGATCTCGCCCAGATCAAGGTCCGGTCGTCGAACGGCGCGCTGGTGCCGCTCGGCACCATCGTCTCGGTGCGCGAGGTGGCGGGTCCGTCGCTGATCCAACGCTACAACATGTACACCTCGATCCCGCTGCAGGGTCAGGCCGGTCCGGGCGTCTCGTCGGGCGTGGCGCTCGACCGGATGGAGGCGCTGGCGCGCTCGATCCTGCCGTCGGGCACCGGCTTCCAGTGGACCGANNGCCTTCCAGGAGAAGGTCGCCGCCGGCTCGACGATCGGCATCTTCGCGCTGTCGGTGCTCTTCGTCTTCCTGGTGCTCGCCGCCCAGTACGAGAGCTGGACGCTGCCGATGTCGATCATCCTGATCGTGCCGCTCGGCGTCGGCGCGGCGCTGCTCGGCGTCTGGGGCCGGGGGATGGACAACAACATCCTGACCCAGATCGGTCTCATCGTGCTGATCGGCCTCGCCGCCAAGAACGCGATCCTGATCGTCGAGTTCGCCGCCCAGCACGAGATCCAGAAACGCGACGGACCGATCGCCGCGGCGATCGAGGCCTGCCGCCTGCGTCTGCGTCCGATCCTNNGCCTTCGCCTTCATCCTCGGCGTCGTGCCGCTCGCCTTCGCCACCGGCCCCGGGGCCGAGATGCGGCGCGCGCTCGGCACGGCGGTGATGTGGGGCATGATCGGCGTCACCATCGTCGGCCTGTTCCTGACGCCGGTGTTCTACGTCGCGATCCGCAAGACCTCGGGCTGGTTCCGCACCCGGATGAAGCGGCGCGCCGTCGCCGACGCCCGCGGCGCCTGACGCCGACGCCCGCCCGACGGCGGGCGTCATTCCTCCGTCACCGGAGCCTTTCAAGACTGGCGCACCCATTCTCGAGAGGACCCGGCCGATGACCGATCATCCGACTTCCCGGCACGTCGAAGGCGCGAGCGACGACGTCTCCAGCAACGACTCGGGCAACACGCCCTTCGCCGTCGTGCTCGAGCGGGCGCTGTCGCGGCGCGGCT
>DBMN01000159.1 GCA_002298965.1 Rhizobiales bacterium UBA697
GTCGAGACGGGGGCGATCGTCGTCAGCCCGCGCGATACGGCCGGCCGTCGCCGCCCGTTCCGTGTCCGCGTCTTCTGCTGGCGCGCCGTCGCCCCGCCGAGCGCCACCGCCCGCCCGTCGATCTGGAGCGACGCCGATCGCGCCCGCTTCGCCGCCGTCCTGAGGGAGAGCCGCCGATGAACGCCCATCTCGCCGACTACGAGCGGCTGCTCGCTGCCAAGGCGATCGAGGCGCCGCCGCGCGGCTTCGACGACGTGCCGGATCTCAATCCGGCGATGTTCCCGCACCAGCGCGACGTCACCGCGTTCCTGCTGCGCGCCGGCCGCGGCGCGGCCTTCCTCGACACCGGCCTCGGCAAGAGCCTCGTCGCGCTCGATTGGGGGCGCGTCGTCTCGGAGCGCATGGACAAGCCCGTCCTGATGCTGGCGCCGCTCGCGGTGGCGCCGCAGCATGCCCGCGAGGCCGACAAGTTCGGCATCGAGGCCCGCGTCGTCACGACGCCCGACGACGTCGGCCCGGGCGTCAACGTCACCAATTACGACAAGGTCGATCGTTTCGACCCGTCGCTCTTCGCCGGCATCGTCCTCGACGAAAGCTCGATCATCAAGAGCTTCACCGGCGCGACGACGCGCAAGCTGATGCGGATGTTCGCCGCCACGCCCTTCCGCCTCGCCTGCACGGCGACGCCGTCCCCGAACGACCACATGGAGCTCGGGCAGCATTCGCAGTTCCTCGGCGCCATGTCCTCGTCGGAGATGCTGACGCGGTTCTTCATCGCCGACCAGACCAACATGGGGCGCTATCGCCTCAAGGGGCATGCCGTGCGGCCGTTCTGGTCGTGGGTGGCGAGCTGGGCGCGGTGTCTGTCGCGCCCCTCCGATCTCGGCCACGACGATGCCGGTTTCGCGCTGCCCGAGCTGAAGCTCGTCCGGCACGAGGTCCGGGCCGACATCGGCGTCGATACCGGCGGCCTGCTCTTCCGCATCCCCGACACGTCGGCGACGGCGATCCATCGCGAGAAGCGCCTGACGGCGGATGCCCGCGCGGATCGCATCGCCGAGGTGGTCAATGCCGAGCCCGGCGAGGCCTGGGTGGTGTGGTGCGACACCGACTACGAGGCCGATGCGCTGACGGCGCGCATCCGCGATGCCGTCGAGGTGCGCGGCTCGATGTCCGAGAAGGTCAAGGAGGACCGCCTCGTCGGCTTCTCGGAGGGCCGCGTGCGGGTGCTGGTCTCCAAACCGTCGATCGCCGGATTCGGTCTCAACTGGCAGCACTGCGCCCGCATGGCCTTCGTCGGGCTGAGCTTCTCCTACGAGGCCTTCTATCAGGCGGTTCGGCGGTGCTGGCGTTTCGGGCAGACGCGCCCCGTCGAATGCCATGTCGCCATGGCCGACACCGAGCGGGCGATCTGGGACGTGATCAGTCGCAAGAGCGGCGATCACGAGGCGATGAAGACCGAGATGTATGCCGCGATGCGCCGCGCCGTCGAGGTGCGCCGCGTTCGCCACGACTATCGGCCGGCGATCCCGCTGGCCCTGCCCGCTTGGATGGAGGCGCGCCCGTGACCCCCCCGGACACCCCCGATACCCGTGTCATCGACCAGGCGCACGGCGAGCGCTTCGCCGCCTACTGCGCCGACTGCGTCCCCTTCACCGCTGCGCTGCCGCCGGGAAGCGTGGACTTCTCGGTCTATTCGCCGCCGTTCTCGTCGCTCTACATCTATTCGGAGAGCGTCGCCGACATGGGCAACTGCGCCAGTGACGACGAGTTCTTCGACCAGTACCGCCACCTCGTGCGCGCCCTCTTCGCCGCGACGCGGCCGGGCCGCCTGACGGCGATCCACGTCAAGGACCTCGTCTACTACCAGAATTCGAGCGAGCGCGGCACGGCCGGCCTCAGGCCCTTCTCGGACGGATGCACGCGCATCCACCTCGAGGAGGGGTGGGACCTGCACTCGCGCATCACGATCTGGCGCGACCCCGTCCGCGAGATGCAGAAGACCAAGGCGCACGGGCTCCTGTGGAAGACGCTCAGGGCCGATTCGACCTTCTCGCGCCAGGGCCTGCCCGAATATCTGCTGGTCTTCCGCAGGTGGGCGAAGGACGGCGAGGACGTCGTTCCGGTGACGCACACCAAGGAGAGTTTCCCGGTCGAGGAGTGGCAGGACCTCGCCTCGCCGGTGTGGAACTTCGGCGTGCAGGACCTGCCCGAGACCGACGTCCTGAACGTCAAGGTGGCGCGCTCCGACAAGGACGAGAAGCATCTCTGCCCGATGCCGCTCAACATCACGCGCCGCGCCTTGAGGCTTTATTCCCGTCCGGGAGAAACCGTCTTCTCGCCCTTCATGGGGATCGGTTCCGAGGGCTGGACGAGCCTGCAGGAGGGCCGCCGCTTCATCGGGACCGAGCTCAACCCGGCGTATTTCCGCCAGGCCGTCAAGAACCTCGAGGACGCCGCGACCCACGGTCGGACGGGCGACCTCTTCGCGGCAGTGGGGTGACATGTGGCTCTACGTTCCGCCCCCGGACCAAATCACTACATCAGCCTCTGCACCGGAGGCGGAGGGCTCGATCTCGGCGTCGAGCTGGCAATGCCTGCTGCTCGAGCGGTCGTGCTGGTGGAGAGGGAAGCCCCGGCCGTCGCGACTCTGGTCGCGGCAATGGAAGCGGGCCTCATGGCTCCGGCTCCTGTGTGGTCGGATGTGCGAACCCTCCCGGCTCGAGGCTTCCGTGGCCTCGTGGACGGCGTCGTTGGCGGCATCCCGTGCCAGCCTCATTCGGTCGCCGGCCGACGCCTCGGCCGAGACGATCCCCGCGACCTGTGGAGCGCCGCGCGACGCATCGTCGTCCAGTCCGGCGCGTGGTGGGTCCTCATCGAGAATGTTCGCGGCATGCTCTCGAGCGGAGGCGCGGAGCGCGTTTGGCGTGACCTGGGCCGACTCGGTTTCGAGCGCGCGTTCGGACTATTCTCGGCGGCGGAAGTCGGCGCGAGCCACGAGCGCGAACGGCTCTTCATCCTCGGCGTGGCCGACGCCGGTCGCTCAAGACGACCAGAAGTCGCCCGACGCGCACATGGCGATGAAAGCGCGAATGAAGGGCGGCCCGCGAAACTGCATCACCTCTCTGAACGTCCTGACCAAGGTGTGGGAGGTTCCAACGGTGTCGGCCTGGCCGACACCGACGGCTTCGGACTGGAAGGGCAGCGGCCCGACGATGGTGCGCGCGGATGGGAAGATGCGCGGCGACCGTCTGGACTATGCGTCGGAACAGGTTTGGGCGACGCCAACTGTTCCAAACGGCGGGCGCTCGTTCGCGCCGGGGTCGATATCGGCGACCGGGAAAAAGTTGGATGGGAGGAAGGGCCAGATCGATCTGGCGTATCAATCGAAGATCTGGGCGACGCCGACCGTGAAGGGCAACCACAACCGTGCCGGCATCTCGCCGAAGGCGGGGGACGGGCTGGCGACGCAGGCCGCCCGCCTCTTCGAGACGAATTCGGACACACACCTCCCGGACCTGGGTCGACCGACGACTGGAGACGTATCCTCGCCGCCCGCCCCGACCTCGCGCCTGCGGTTGAACCCTTCGTTCGTCGAGTGGCTGATGGGCTGGCCGGAGGGATGGACGCAGCTCTCGCTCGCCGCCTCGACGCCTTCCGCCCAGATGCCCTGCGGCTGCTCGGAAACGGCGTTCACCCTCTGGCGGCGGCTCATGCGCTCAGAACTCTCGCGCCTCGCCTCGCTGCGCGAGGCTGCGCCCGTGCAGGGTTCCTTGTTCGGATGATGGAGGCCGGCTGATGGCTGCCCGTCCGTGGTTCAAGTTCTACCCCCGCGACTGGCGGGGCGACCAGGCGCTGCGCGCCGTCTCCATGGCGGCGCGCGGCCTCTGGATGGAAATCCTCTGCCTGATGCACGAGGCGGAGCCCCGTGGGCATCTCCTGCTCAACGGCAAGAAAGTGGACGTCGATACCCTAGCGCGCATGGTCGGCGCATCGCCTGACGAAGTCTCCGCCTGGTTGGCCGAGCTTCAGACCGCAGGTGTGTTCTCCCTTGCCCGCAACGGTACCGTGACCTCCCGCCGCATGATCCGGGACGAAAAAGCCGCGAAGGAAGGGGCGAAGTCCGTCACCAAGCGATGGAAGCAAGAGGCTGAAACGAAAGGAGAAAATGACGACCCTAATAGGTCACCCCATAGGTCCCCTACGGGAACACCTATTACTCAGAGGCCAGATACCAGAGATATACGTTCCTCTCACAGGCAGCAGCAGAGAGGAGAGTCGGAGAGGGCGAGCGAGAGCGAGCCCGTGGCAGCCGCCGTGCCGTCGTGCGGCTCCGATGTCTCCGGTCTCTCATCCGAACGTCTCGTCGCGATGTTGCGCGCCGCAGCGGGGTACGAGGACAATCCGTCCCCCGATCTCTTCGTCGTCGCGCCGATCTTCGATCTTCTCGTCGAGGGGTTCGATCTCGATCGCGAGATCCTGCCCGTGATCCGCGCCAAGGCCGCGGCGATGGCGCGGCCGGCGCGATCCTGGCGCTATTTCGTCGAGCCGATCCGCGAGGCGCGCGACCGGCCACCGACCACCCGATCGGCCGCCGCCGAGGCGGCGACGATCGCCGACGATCTCGCCGAGGCGCGCCGTCGCCTCGAAGCCAATGCCCGTCTTGCCGACCCGAGGTGATCCGATGTCCACGATGATCGTCGACGACTTCCTGAAACCGCTGCTCGCGCTCTTCGCCAAGCCGCGCGGCGACATCCCCACCATCGCCGAGGCGCTGGTCGATGACTGCCCGGCGGTGACGCAGTACCAGCTGCGGGCCGCCGTCAAAGCGCTGCGCCAGACGTGGAAATACACGACGTTTCCGTCGCATGCGGCCTGCGTCTCGGCGATCAGGTCGGCACCGACGGCCGAATTCGTGCCGTCCGCGGCGCGGCCGACCGAGGGCCGGCGACCGAGCGGTCCGGCGCCGATCCTCGCCCAGGCCGAGGCCTATGTCGACGCCTACGAGGCGGCCGGGGCGGCGGAGAAGGCGGCGATGGATCGCCGTCATCCGGGTCGCTACGAGGGCGCGCTGGCGGTGATCCGGGCTTTCGCGGCGGCGGAAGCCGAGCGCGTGGCCTGACGGGCGAGGGAGGTCGAGATGATCGCGGTATCCATCGAGAAGCTCGTGCGCTGGTGCGTCGTCGACGAATGGCCGAAAGAGCGCGAGACCGCCGGCCTCGGCGGCGGCATGGGCTCCGGCTGGGGCGCGACGGAGAGCTACGTCAAGCTGCTGACGGTGATCGACGAGAACCGGTACGGCGTCGTTCCGGACGTCGGCGGGGCGGGCGACGTCCATCCCGATGCCGTCGTGGTCGGCGAGGCGCTGCAGCGTCTCTGCGCCGACGGCGGGCCGGTCCTCGCCGAGATCGATCCGGCCTGGCTCGTCGGCGATCTCGTCTGGCGGGTCGGCGAGCGGCAGGGCGACGAGGCCGGCCGCGAGGCGCTGGCATGGATGATGCCGCGGGCGATCGAAGCGCTGGGGCGCGTGGTGGCGATCGATGCTGCAGGCGCCCGCCGCGCCAAGCTTCCGCTGGATGCCCTTCTCGTCCGTTCGGCGCTTCTCGGCGCGCCGGAATGGCGGATGGCGGCGGCGACATGGGGGCAGGTCAAGCGGCCGAACGGAACGCTCGTCTGGCGTCGCAAGGCGCGACGCGCCGTCGACTGGAACGAGGAGGGGGAGGCCATTCGGTGGGCGGACGTCGAGGTGGACGTGCCTCCGACGCCAGGCGGACGGCGCAGGATCGCGGACGCCTATCCAGCCATGGCGGTGATGCCGTTCGACGACGATACGGTCGTCGACAGGGCGCGGCACGTCCTTTGGCGCACGGCGCTGCGCGCCCTTGCCGCGGCCGTCGCCGGGCAACTCGCCGACCATGCGCTGATCGATGATGGCGCGGCCTCAATGCCGTGGCTCGGCGGTGGGCGCGCGGGGCGGGTGCTGCTCGTCGCCCTATCTCCTTCGCCGGACACCCCGCCGCGCCGCGCGGCGAAGCGCCGGTCAGGTCATGGGGGTTCGTGAAAAATTTTTCGCAGAACGCTTGACAGTGCGGGTGACGGTCTGGCAGGTTCATCCACGGATAGAAAGAAGCCCCGACGCGGAGATGCAGTCGGGGCTTCGTCGTTGTCGGGGGTCGGCATGGGGTTCGATGTTCGGTCGAACGTCCTCGACGTCGCCAAGGCCTTCGACAACATCGGCAAGGCGCAACTCCCCTTCGCGACGGCCGTCGCCCTGACGAAGACGGCTCTCGACGTGAGGGCAGCCGAGCGCGATGAGATGCGGGCGGTGTTCGACCGTCCGACGCCGTTCTCGCTCAACGCCTTCGAAGTCACGCCGGCGACCAAGGAAAGCCAGGTCGCCGAGGTCTCGCAGAAGTTCGCGACGGGCACCTCGAAGCCGCGTCACTGGTTCGATCCGAACGTCCAGGGCGGCCCGCGCCTCGCCAAGGGGTTCGAGGCGCTGCTGAGATCGGCCGGCATCCTGCCGTCGGGCGCCTTCGCCGTGCCCGGCAAGGACGCCAAGCTGGACGCCTACGGCAACATGGGCCGGGGGCAGATCGTCCAGATCCTCTCGGACCTCAAGGCCAGCCGCGATGCGGTCTACAACGCCACGGAGCGGTCGCGCCGGAGGACGAAGCGTCCGCGGTACTTCGTGCTGCGGCAAGGGTCGATGCGCAAATCGTTCATCGTCCGAAGAGAGCCGGACGGGCTGAAGGTCGTTCTGGTCGTCGTGCGGCAGCCGACCTACGAGCCGCGTTTCGACTTCTTCGGCGTCGCCGCCCGCGTCGTCGCCGAGCGCTTCCCGGTCCACTTCGACCAAGCCTTCGCCAGGGCCATCGAGACCGCCCGATAAACCGGGGGACCCTGGCCCTCAAACCCGACCACGGGTAATTCGGACCCCGGCATTTCGGTAGAGAGAGATTGGGCTAAAGCCTAAACTTTAGCGAAGCCTATAGAACGGCTAAAGAGGCGATGACGGCTCAAGTAGAGGACGACATCGTCACCAAGGGACGTTTTGCCGAGATCTGCAACGTAACGGCCGGACGCGTGTCGCAGTGGATCTCGGAGGGGAAGATCACTGCGGATGCACTGACGGGTTCCGGTAGAAGCGCCCGCATCGTCGTGTCGATCGCGCAGCAGCAGCTGCGCGGACGGCTCGACGCGACGCAGCGCTTCGGCGGAAACGGCATCGGTACGCGCCTCGCGGCCACACCGCCGCCTCCGCCGCCTCCGCGCCCCACGATCGGCGAGGCGCCGCCTCTGCTTTTCGAACAGCCTCCGCCACCGCCGCAGCTCCCCGCCTTCGACCCGATCGAAGACCAGATCAAGCGCGAGAAGCTGCTGCAGGAGCGGGCGAAGTCGCGACGCATGCTCGAGGAAGAGCGCGAACGTCTCGGCCGCTATGTTCTCGCGGCCGACGTCGAGCGCTCCATGGGGCAGATCGCGGCGCAGATGATCGCGAAATTCTCCGGCGTCCTGCCCGACATGGCTTCCGCCCTGGCGGCCGAGTTCGGCATCACGCAGCGCGACGTTCTCCACCGCCTTCGTGCGGTCTTCGACGACTTCCGGTCCCGCACCGCCGATGCGCTCGACACCGCCGCCGATGCGATGCCGCCGACGCTCGACGACGTCACCGAGGAACCGTGATGATCCCCGTCGTCGAGGTCTCCAACGCCGACCGGATCGCCGCTCGCGCGATGGCTTCGGCCTGGCGCCCGCTGCCGCCGGTCGACCACCTCGACTTCGCCCGCAATCACATCGTCTTCTCGGAGGCCGAAAGCCGGGACTTCCAAGGCCCCTACAACGAACGGGCCTTCCCCTTCTTCTCGGAGATCCTGCGGGCACTGTCGCCGTCCGATCCCTGCCGCGTCGTGACCTTGAAGAAGTCGGCACAGCTCGGCGGCACGATCGCCGCCGTGATCTTCACGCTCTCGCTCATGGCGCGCGCCAAGGGCCTGCTGCTCTACGTCCACCCGACGGACGACAACGCCCGACGCTGGTCGAAGCTGAAACTTCGGCCGCTGATGGAATCGACGGCGATCGTCCGCGACCTCTATCCGAAGTCGTCGCGCGATCAGTCGGATTCGGTGCTCTACAAGGAGCGCGCCGACGGCGCCTTCAAGCTGCAGATCTCCGGCGCCAACTCGCCGGCCTCGCTGTCGATGCTGACGGCCGAGTATCAGGTCCAGGACGACCTGTCGAAATGGGTCGTCAACGACGCCGGCGACCCGGAAGGACAGGCCGACAGCCGATCGCAGGCCGTCGAATTCGCCAAGATCTTCAAGATCTCGACGCCGCTGGTCAATCCAGGGTGCAAAATCTCGAAGAACTACGCCGAAGGAAGTCAGGAAGAGTTCGAAGTCCCCTGCCCGCACTGTCAGGTCCATCAGGTCCTGCGCTGGGAAAATCTGAAAGCCCAGATCGAAGCCGGCTTCGTCGACGACGCGCATTTCACCTGCGTCGCCTGCGGCTGCGAGATCCACGACCATCATCGGGCCGCGATTACCGTTCGCGGCCGATGGGTCGCCCGCAACCCGAAGGTCGTCCGGCATCATCGGTCGTTCCATCTCTGGTCGGCTTATTCGCCGCTCCAGACGCTCGCCCGCATCGCCCACGCCTGGATCAAGGCGAGAGGATCGCAGGACAGCGAGCGAACGTTCCTGAACGACGTCGCTGGCCTCGAGTTCGAGACCTCCGGCGAAGCGCCGCCCTGGGAGGAGATCCGCACCCGCGCCGAGGAGATCGGCCACCGCCGCGCCACCATCCCGCTCGGCGGACTGGTTCTCACCTGCGGCATCGACGTGCAGGGCAATCGCGTCGAGTGGCAGGTCCTGGCGCATACCCGCAATCGAGGCGCCTTCGTCGTCGATTGCGGCGTGATCGACGGCCACATCTCGGACGAGGCGACGCGCGAGGCGCTCGATCGACTGGTCAAATCGACCTGGCGCAACGCCGTCGGCCGCGACATCGGTCTCGACCGCATCGCGATCGACGGCAACGCCTATACCGACGACGTCCTGTCCTGGGCGAAGCGGCATCCCGCCGCCGTGGTCATGATGGTCCGTGGCATGCCGGGCGATTCCTGCCCGAAGCTCGCGGCGGTCAAGAAAGAGCGCAATCGCGCCGGCAAACTCCGGCGGTATGGCGGGCGCTTCTACAATGTCGGAACGTCGCCGTTCAAGCTGAAGATCTATCACCACCTGAAGAAGTCGAACCCGGAAGAGGTCGGCTACATCGGCTTCCCGCGTGGCCTTCCGGACGACTACTACCAGCAGCTGACGTCGGAGCGCCGCCGCGAGATCCGTCGGAGAAACGGCGCGATCTCCTACGAATGGAAGCTGGAAGAAGGCCTCCGCAACGAAGCGCTCGACACCTTCGTCTATGCCCTCGCCGCCGCTTTCCGCTTTCTCGGCGACGATCCGTCCGAAACGCTCTGGGATCGCTTCGAACTGGAGCGCGAGACGCCGCCGCCGGAACGTCAGGGTGATCTGGAAGACCTCTTCGCCGCCGCGCCGGCCATGCCGTCTCGTCCGGCTCTACCGGCTGCGCCCGCTGCGCCGGCGGCTCCGTCCGCGTCGCGACCCGGCGCTCGCGTCCTTCGTCGCTCGCGTTCGTCCCTTCTCTGACACCCGAGGGTCTCATGGCCTATACGCAGGATCAGGTCGACCGCCTCCAGGCGGCGATTGCCGAAGGCGCCGTCCGCGTCCGCTATGCCGATCGCGAGGTCACCTATCGCGATCTCGAGGAAATGCGACAGACGCTCGGCATGATGAAGGCCGATCTCGCCGGAGCTGCCGGCCGCCCGCGCCGCCGCCGCATTCTGTTCCGCACGTCGAAGGGGTTCTGATCATGGAAACCTTCCGCGTCCGGCTGCGCGAAAAGGCGCCGATCGTCGCTTCGGCGGCCGAGATCCGTCCGTCCCTCGCCGCCGGCTACGATGCCGCCAGCCGCGGTCCGCGTCTTTCGCGCTGGCGGGCGCCGCAGAGCGGCCCGAATGCCCTTCTCGGCGCGGCCCTGCCCGAGCTGCGCGCCCGCTCGCACGACCTCGTCCGTCAGAACGGCCTCGCCGACGGAATCATCTGGTCGGTGATGGTGCCGAACATCATCGGCACCGGCATCCGGCCGCAGTTCTCGACCAGCGATCGGTCTCTGGACGCCGATCTCGCCAAGCTGTTCGACGCGTGGACCGACGAATCGGACGCCGACGGTGGTCTCGACTTCTATGGTCAGCAGGCGCTCGCCGTCGCCTCCATGCTCGAGGGTGGCGACTGTTTCGGCCGTCTTCGTTTCCGCCTCCCGTCCGACGGCCTTTCGGTCCCGCTGCAGATCCAGCTTCTCGAGGCGGAATATTGCCCCGAGGAGCGGTGGGAGACGCTGCCCAACGGCAACGAGGTTCGCGGCGGCATCGAATTCGACAAGATCGGCCGCCGGGTCGCCTACTGGCTCTACGGCCGCCATCCGCTCGACTGGAACGCCTCGGTCTCGGTGGGTGATCTGACGCCTGCCCCGGTCTCGGCGCAGAACATCGTCCATCTTCGCGCCATCCGACGTGCAGGCATGCTGCGCGGCGAACCGTGGATCGTGCGGACCATCCTCAAGCTGCACGATCTCGACGGCTACGACGACGCGCAGCTGCTGCGCCAGAAGATCGCCGCGATGTTCGCCGGCTTCGCCTACGATTCCAGTCACGGCGAGGCCGAGGACGGCGAGCATCCGATGGTCGCTGGTGCGACGGCGGCCGACGGGACGACGATGGCGGCGCTCGACCCTGGCACCATCCAGGAGCTGGCGCCGGGTCAGCAGATCACCTTCTCGACGCCGCCGCGCCCGGGCGACGACTACGCCGACTACAAGCGCGACCAGCATCGCCTCGTCGCCATCGCCGCCGGCATCCTCTACGAGCAGCTGACCGGCGACTATTCGATGGTCAACGATCGGACATGGCGCGCCGCCGTCAACGAGTTCCGCCGCCGCTGCGCCATGTGGCAGCACCATTGGGTGGTGCAACAGTTCTGCCGCCCGATCCTGGCGCGATGGGCCGATCTGGCGCTGCTCTCGGGCGCGATCACGCTGCCGCGCTCGATCGATCCCGCCCGCCTCCGCCGCGCGACCTGGGTGCCGCAGGCCTGGCCCTACATCAACCCGGTGCAGGACGTCGAGGCGCGCGAGGCCGAGGTTCGCGCCGGCTTCAAGTCGCGCCGCCGCCAGATGCAGGAGGCCGGCGACGATCTCGACCAGATGGACGCCGAACAGGCCGCCGACAATGCCCGGGCCGACGACCTCGGTCTCGCCTTCGACAGCGATGCACGCCGGCCCAAGGGTCGCGCCGCTTCCAAACCCGAACCCGATCCGGCGCCCGTCAAGCCGGCCAAACGCTGAGGTCTGCCATGAACGTTCTCCATGGTCGCGAAATCCTGCTCTACGGCACCGTCGGAAAGGACTGGTGCGGCGACGGCTTCGACTCGATGGACGTCATCGCCGCCCTCGCCGAGCTCGGCCCCGATGCCCCCGTCACCGTCCGCATCAATTCCGGCGGCGGCTACGTCTTCGAAGGCCTCGCCATCTACTCGGCGCTCGCCGCCCATCGCGGCAAGGTCGCCTGCATCGTCGACGCCTCCGCCTGTTCCGCCGCCTCGATCATCGCCATGGCCGGCGACGAGGTCGTGATGCGCCTCGGCGCGATGATGATGATCCACGACCCCTCGACGATCACCTGGGGCGACATGGAGGATCACAACGCCTCCGCCGTGATGCTCGACAAGATCGGTGCGTCGATGGCGGCGATCTATGCCGCCAAGACCGGCCGTTCGGCCGCGGAATGCCGCGCCGAGATGATCGCCGAGACGTGGCTGACGGCCGAAGATGCCGTCGCCGGGGGCTACGCCGATCGCGTCGGCCTCGTCGCCGCCGCCGACGCTCCGTCCGGCACCCCCGATCCCGAGACCGAGGACGGCAAGGACGACGGCGAGGACTGCGGCGACATGGCCATGCCGCCGACCGCCTTCGACTATCGCGTCTACATGCATGCCCCCGAGGCGCTGCGCACGATCGCCAGCGCGGCGGGTTGGACCAATCGCCGCCCGCTGGCCGCCATCGCGACCAATCCCGCGGCCGTCAGCCCGAAGGAGGCCCCGACGATGACCCGTACTCCCGCCCCGCCGCCCGCCGCCTCGCCGACCCCGACGGCCGACGCCGATCCCGCCGCGCTCGCCCGTGCCGAGGCGAGCGAAGTGGCGCGCATCTGCGCCGAGGCC
>DBMN01000157.1 GCA_002298965.1 Rhizobiales bacterium UBA697
ATCGGTCCCGGCGCGCGAGCGGCGAGGCGTTCGCCGACGGCGGTGCGTCGCGTCGCCTCGTCGCCGGCGATGCCGCGCTTCAGGCGGCCGAGAATGGCGTCGCGTCCGCTCATCGCGTCTCTCCCCGGTGCGGGCGTTCGCCCGCCTGCCAGCGCTGCATGAAGGTGGCGCCCTCGGGCGCCGGCATGTCGCGGTGCTTCGTCCAGCCGTCGCCGAAGGGCAGCCGGGCGATGCGGCCGCGCCCACGGGCGATGAGCGTGAGGCCAGCCCGGCCGATCCGGGTGGCCAGCCGATAGAGCGCCGGCCGCGTGGCGAGCGCCGCCCAGAGCTTCAATCCGAGGCGCTGCGTCGCCGGGTTCAGCGCCTTCTCGTACTCGCGCCCGCGCCAGGCCCGCATCATCCGCGGCAGCGGNNCTCGCAGCGGCCGCAGAAGGTCGAGGCATTGGGCAGATGGCCGGTCCGGTCGATGCCGACCAGCGTCGGCGTCAGAACCGAGCCCATCGGGCCGGGATAGACCCAGCCGTAGGCGTGGCCGCCGACCTGATGATAGACCGGGCAGTGGTTCATGCAGGCGCCGCAGCGGATGCAGCGCAGCATGTCCTCGAACTCGGTGCCGAGCATCGCCGAGCGGCCGTTGTCGAGCAGCACGACGTGATATTCGCTCGGCCCGTCGGGGTCGTCCGCGCGGCGCGGCCCGGTCGAGATCGTCGTGTAGACGCTCATCTCCTGGCCGGTCGCCGAGCGCGCCAAGACCCGCATCACCGTGTCGAGATCCTCGAGCGTCGGCACGATCTTCTCGATCGAGGCGAGCACGACATGGGCCTTCGGCAGCGTCTGGGTCAGATCGCCGTTGCCCTCGTTGGTGACGATCACCGACGAGCCGGTCTCCGCCACCAGGAAGTTCGCCCCCGTGATGCCGACGTCGGCTGCGGCGAAGCGGTCGCGCAGCACCGCGCGTGCCTCGGCCATGAGGGTGGAGGGCTCGGAGAGATCACGCGTCGGCGAGAGATGGTCGTGGGCGGCGCGGAAATCCTCCGCCACCTGGTCCTTGGTGAGGTGGATCGCCGGGGCGATGATGTGGGAGGGATGCTCGCCGCGCAGCTGGATGATGTATTCGCCGAGATCGGTCTCGACCGGCGTGATGCCCAGCGCCTCGAGGTGCTCGTTGAGCGCGATCTCCTCCGAGATCATGCTCTTGCCCTTGGTGACGGTCTTCGCATTCAGCCGGCGGCAGATGTCGGCGACGATCGTCCGCGCGTCCTCCGCCGTCTCGGCCCAGTGGACATGACCGCCGGAGGCCACGACCTTGCGCTCGAATTCCTCGAGATAGAGGTCGAGATGGGCGAGCACGTGGACCTTCACGTCGCGCGCCGCGTCGCGCACCGCCTCGAACTCGGGAAGGCTGGCGACGCCCATGCGCCGGCGCGCCATGAAACCGACCTCGACGTTGCCGAGCGCCTTGCGCAGCACCGGATCGGCCATGGCGCGGGCGGCATTCTCCGGAAAGGCGGGCGAGGTGACCTTCATCGCGCACGCTCCTCGCGCGACCGGCCGATCGCCGGTTCGTCGGTCATGCCGGCGAGCACTTCGGCGACGTGGCGGACCTCGATGTCCGAGCCCTCGCGCGTGAGCTTGCCGGCGATGTTGAGGAGGCAGCCGAGATCGCCCGCCACCAGCGTCGTCGCGCCCGAGGCGGCGACGTCGGCGCATTTCTTGGCGACGATCGCCCCCGATATGTCGGGATATTTGACCGCGAAGGTGCCGCCGAAGCCGCAGCAGGCCTCCGAGTCGCGCATCTCGACCGGCTCCAGCCCTTCCACGGCGGAGAGCAGCCGGCGCGGCTGGTCGCGAACGCCCAGTTCGCGCAGGCCCGAGCACGAATCGTGCAGCGCCACCTTGCCCTCGAACCGCGCCGCGGTCGCCGTCACGCCCATCACGTCGACGAGGAAGGCGGTGAGTTCGTGGGTCTTGGCGGCGAGCGCCTCGGCGCGGGCGCGCCACGGGTCGGAGGCCTCGAAGAGTTCGGGGTAATGCCGCGCGATCATCGCCGCGCAGGAGCCGGACGGCGCGACCGCGTAGTCGCAGCCCTCGAAGGCGGCGATCACCCGCTTCGCCATGGCGCGGGCTCCGTCGCGGTCGCCGGCGTTGAAGTTCGGCTGGCCGCAGCAGGTCTGGTCGGCCGGCACGACGAGATCGCAGCCGGCATCCTCGATCAGCTTCGCCGCGGCGAAGCCGACGGTCGGCCGCATCGTGTCGACGAGGCAGGTCACGAACAGGCCGACGCGCGGGCGGCGAGGGGAGGGGGCGGACATGCGGGCGGATACTCCGATGCGACGCCGAAGCGGCGCGCGCCGTTCGGTCCGCCGAGTTCGAACCCGTCGAGCCGCGATCGTCAAGCCGTCTCGGCGGTGGCGGATACGCGTCCATGCCGCGACGGCCGCGCGAGGGTACGTTCCCCTTCTCCCCTCCGTGGGAGAAGGTGGCCGCGAAAGCGGCCGGATGAGGGGGCGCCGCGGAAGCGGCGAGCGGAGCGCGTCGCGATACCACGAGCGTCGGCGACGGACGGAAGGCCCCCTCATCCGCCCTTCGGGCACCTTCTCCCGCAAGGGGAGAAGGGAGCGCCGCGCGTGCGTCGCCTGTCCGGCTGGCAAGCGCGCTGCCGCGATGTTGCGTCGCACGATGAGCTGTGGCCGCGCCGGCCGCTTCGGCCTATGTGTTTTTCCGCAGTGCGGCATGGACGGGCGGACTTGACCGGCGACCTCCGCTCCGCCGAGATGAGTCCCGCGCCGTCGACGAAGGAGAGCCCGATGACGACCGACGCTCCCGCCGTCCTGTCGCGCGGTTTCGTGCTCCATCCCCGCCGTGCCGAGATCCTCGGCGAGGTCCATGCCCGCCCCTTCCGGCCGGCGGTGGCGCCGCGGGTGTTCCTGCACTACGCCTTCCTCGTGACCCGCGAGGCGATCGAGGCCGACCGCCTGTTCCTCGAGCGCTTCTGCCGCGCCCGCGGCCTCGCCGGCCCCGGCCCCGAGACGCGTCATCACGTCGTGGCGGTCGGGGGCGGCTGGCTCAAGTGGGAACGCCACGCCGAATTCGTCGGCTACACCTGGGACGGTCCGGCGACCGACGGCGAGCGCGTCTTCGCCGAGCTGCCGAGCACCCACCCCTTCGGCACCGAGTTCGTCCAGCCCGGTCCGCTGATGGTCGCCATCCGCCTCGACCTGATGGCCGACCGCGGCGACCTCGCGGCCGCCGCCGCGCTGTTCGATCCGGCGAGCTGCTGCGTCTCCGAGGCCTATGGCGGCGCCGGCGTGGCGCTGACCGACTTCCGCCAGGACGGCGACGGCCACACCCGCATCCTCTGCCTCGACCGCGGCCTCAACGAACAGCAGGCCGGCGCGCTGGTGCAGCGCCTCGTCGAGATCGAGACCTATCGCACGTTGGCCATGCTCGGCCTGCCGGTGGCGCAGGGCGTCGGCCCCGAGGTCCGCCGCATCGAACGCGAACTCGCCGAGATCGCCGGCGCCATCCGCACGTCGGAAGGGCTGGCCGCCAACCGCGAGCTGCTGGAGCGCCTGTCGGGGCTGACCGCCGATCTCGAGGCCCATGTCGCCGAATGCTCCTATCGCTTCGGCGCGACGCGGGCCTACGACCAGATCGTCAAGGACCTGATCGTGCTGCTGCACGAGCATCACGTGCCGGGCTACGGCACCTGGACCAACTTCCTCGCCCGCCGCTCCGATCCGGCGATGCGCACGGTGGTGTCGATCCAGGAGCGGATGAACGACCTGTCGCGCAAGCTCGCCCGCGCCGCCCAACTGCTCCGCACCCGCGTCGACATCGATCTCGAACAGCAGAACCGCGATCTGCTCTCCTCGATGAACGCCCGCTCGCGCCAGCAGCTCCTGCTGCAGCAGACGGTCGAGGGCCTGTCGGTGGCGGCGGTGAGCTACTACGTCGTCGGCCTCTTCGGCTATCTCTTCAAGGCGGCCAAGGAGGCGCATCTCCTGCCGATCGATCCGGGGCTGGCGACCGGCCTCGCCGTGCCGGTGGTGATCGCCTGCGTCTTCGGGCTGGTGCGTTCGATCCGCAAGAAGCACGCCCCCGACGGCGAGCACTGAGCGCCGTGTCTCATCGGCCGAGAACGAAAAAGGCCCCGGTTTCCCGGGGCCTTTCCACATCCGTCCGCGAGAGGCTCGCGGCGCCGATCACTTCTTGGAAGCGATGAAGGCGATGACGTCCTCGGCAGCGGCCTTGTCCTCGCCGAAGCCGGCGAAGGCCATCTTGGTGCCCGGGTTGAACGCCTTCGGGTTGGCGAGATAGGTGGCGAGCTGGGCTTCGTCCCAGGTCTTGCCGGCCGCGCCCATGGCCTTCAGGTCGTCGCCGTACTTCTCGTACTTCTCGTCGCCGGCCATCTTGCGGCCGATCACGCCCGTGATGTTCGGGCCGGTCGGCTTGGTGGTGGCTTCCGGGCCGGGGACGGCGTGGCAGATCTTGCACTTGGCGAACAGCTTCTCGCCGTTGGCGGCGTCGCCGGCGAAGGAGGTGCCGGCCGAAGCGACGAGGCCGAGGGCGGCGAGGAGGACGACTTTCTTCATTTCGGATCTCCGCTGGGCGTGGTCATCGGTTTTACCCGAGAACGTGTCTAAACGACCGCGGTTCCGAGTCCTACCGGGAAATTCGACCAAATCGAGGTCCTCCCTCGCCCGCGCCCTGCGACCTTGGTCGATTTCTCACCGAAAGATGATCCCTCTGCCCCGAAATTGGACGCGCCGTCGATGTTCGGAACGCCTCCGACGCCCGATGAGCGCGGTCGTCGTAGTCAAGCTTACGTGAAAATACCGAGAATGTCGCGATTGAATCGTTTGAAATCTCGCCATTCTGTGGCACTCTGACGCAGTGGAGCACGCACGACGCGTGCGCGCTCCCGTGGGTCGAGGAGGCGCGCATGACGATCGTTGCAGACACCGTCCCGTCGAGCACGGGTACCCCCCATTCGCCGGCCGCGGCGATCGAAGTGCGGGAGCTGACCGTCGACGATCTCTCCGCCGCTCTCGCCGACGGTCTGCGCGACTTCCGCGCCGCGCCGACCTTCGGTCTGCTGGTCGGTCTCGTCTATGCGATCGGCGGTCTCGTCGTCTTCTCCGCCGCCATGTCCTTCGACATGATCTTCCTCGTCTATCCGCTCGCCGCCGGCTTCGCCTTGATCGCGCCCTTCGCCGCGGTCGGGATCTACGAGACCAGCCGCCGCATGGAGACCGGCGAGAGCCTGAGGATCGGCGATCTGATCGGCTCCGTTCCGCCGCACGCCCGGCGCGAGCTCGGCTACATGGCGCTGGTCACGCTCTTCGGCATGATCGTCTGGGTCTATGCCGCCGGCTTCAGCTGGGCGCTGTTCTTCGGCGTCCGCCCGCTGCCGACCGAGGACGTGCTTAACATGCTGTTCTCGACCCCGCGCGGTGTCTTCTTCCTGGTCACCGGCAACCTGCTCGGCGCCGTGCTCGCCACCGCGATCTTCTCGGTGTCGATCGTCGCCTATCCGCTGCTGCTCGATCGCGACGTCGACTTCGTCACCGCGATGATCGCCTCGATCCGCACCGTGCTGGCCGCGCCGCAGGTGACGATCGGCTGGGGCATCTTCGTCGCCACCATGCTGCTCATCGCCATCGTGCCGATGTTCCTCGGCCTCGTCGTGGTCCTGCCTTGGCTCGGCCACGCCACCTGGCACCTCTATCGCCGCGCCGTCCCCCGCGCCTGACGGACCGCGCGCCTGCCGAAACGAAAGAGCCCCCGGAAGGTCGCCTTCCGGGGGCTCTTTCGTTCGTCGCGGGTCTCGGCCGCGTCACATGACGACGACCTTCGTGCCGACCTTGACCCGGCCGTAGAGGTCGGTGACGTCCTGGTTGCGCATGCGGATGCAGCCCGAGGAGACGGCCTGACCGATCGTCCACGGTTCGTTGGAGCCGTGGATGCGGTATTCGGTCGAGCCCAGATAGAGGGCGCGGGCGCCGAGCGGATTGTCCGGGCCGCCTTCCATGTGGCGCGGCAGGTCGGGCTTGCGCTTCAGCATCGCCGGCGGCGGCGTCCAGTCGGGCCATTCCGCCTTGCGGGTGATGGTGTGGGTGCCGGCCCACTGGAAGCCGGGGCGGCCGATGCCGACGCCGTAGCGCCGCGCCTTGCCGCCGGGCAGTACCAGGTAGAGCCGTCGTTCGGAGGTGTCGACGACGATCGTGCCCGGCGCCTGCGCCGTCCTGTAGTCGACCTCGGTCGGCAGGAAGCGCGGATCGATCTCGTCGCGGCCCGGTCCCTCGCTCGGCGCCAGCGCCGCGCTGCGGGTCGGCTGCGGCGCGTAGCGGCTGGGCGGCGCGGCCATGTCGGTGCGGGTGCCGTAGACCACGGGGCCGGTCACGTCGCGATAGGAGACCGGCCGCTGGCGCAGCTGGTTGACCCACGGGTCGACGGCATTGGGCGACAACATCACCGGCGGACGGTCGACGTAGCGGTCGAATGCGGCGGCGGGCGCGGTCACCCCGGCGATGCCGCCGGCGATCAGCGCCGCGGAGAGAAACGATCGATACATGGCACACACTCGGTCGTCGTGAGGCCCGGTCCCCGCTCGGGAACCGGTCGTTCCCGCATCTTGGGGCCTCGCCGCCACCGAATGGTGAACGAGTTCCACCGCTGCTGAAACGAAGGTGGAAACCTTTCGTCATGGTTACCGTTTGGTTGCACCCGCACGCCGTCTGGAATTCTGCCGGCTTCGTTTCCGGCCGGCCGCGTCGGCAAACCTTTCCTTAAGGACGACGGGCCATGATCCGGAAACGACGACCCGCAAGACGACGAGGGCATTCATTCATGGCCGCCAGAAAGCTCTTCCGCATCGAGGCGATGGGCTCTGCCGCGACGGGACCTGCCGGTGGTCGGGCCGAGGACCGGCATCGCGAGGTTCTCGACGAGATCCGCGCCCTGCGCTCCCTCGTCCAGCCGACCCAGGAACTGGGCGAGAAGGCCCTCGAGCAGCTGCGCCGCGATCAGGCGGAAGCCCGCAAGATCAAGGCCGAGATGGACCTGATCTACGAGGCCATCAACCGCACCAAGCGCGAGATCGCGACCCTCCACGTCTCCGGCTGCAACGGCCAGGAACTGTCGCGCGTCTCCAACGAACTCGACGCCGTCGTGCTCGGCACCGAGAACGCCACCGAGACCATCCTCGCCTCGGCCGAGCTGATCGACGAGCGCGCCGGCGTGCTCGCCGCCAAGCTCAAGGGCTCCGATCGCGGTCTCGCCGCCGACATCCAGGAATCGACCGTCCAGATCTTCGAGGCCTGCAACTTCCAGGACCTCACCGGCCAGCGCATCTCCAAGGTCGTCGGCACGCTGCGCTTCGTCGAGGAGCGCATCATCAAGATGATGGACATCTGGGGCGGCGTGGACAGCTTCAAGGAGATCGAGATCGAGCTCGAGCATCGGCTCGGCGATCAGGCCCTGCTCAACGGCCCGGCGCTCGGTTCCGACCAGGACATCGCCAGCCAGGACGACATCGACGCCCTGTTCTCCTGAGCGGCGATCCCATCCTTCGCGACGACGGGCGCTTCGGCGTCCGTTTCCTTTTTGTTCACGCTCTGCTAGGCTCCCGCCGAACCGAGGGAGGGTGCGATGGACGGAAAGATCGACGGTCTGATCACGGGACCCGACGGGCTCGACCGCTGCTGGTGGCCGGGCGACGACGACCTCTATCGCCGCTATCACGACGAGGAATGGGGCCGCCCCGTCGCCGACGATCGCCGTCTCTTCGAGAAGATCTGCCTCGAGGGTTTCCAGTCCGGTCTGTCCTGGCTCACCATCCTGAGGAAGCGCGAGAACTTCCGCCGCGCCTTCGCCGGTTTCGACGCCGAGGCGATCGTCGCCTTCGACGAGCAGGACATGGACCGGCTGCTGACCGACGCCGGCATCGTCCGCCACCGCGGCAAGATCGAGGCGGTGCTGAACAACGCCCGCCGTTTCCTCGAGCTGCGCGACCGCGAGGGCTCCTTCGCCGCCTTCGTCTGGGGCTACGAGCCCGACCCGGCGACCCGTCCGACGCAGCCGACCAAGGCGGAACTCTGCGCCAACTCCGTCACGGCCGAATCGACCGCCCTGTCGAAGGAGTTGCGCAAGCGGGGCTGGGCCTTCGTCGGGCCGACCACCTGCTACGCCTTCATGCAGTCGATGGGGCTGGTCAACGACCACGTCCACGGCTGCGCCGTGCGCGCGAGCGTCGAGGCGGCGCGCGACGCCTTCGTCCGACCCCGTCGCTGACCGGGGCGCGGCACCGATGGGGGCGCCGTCTTTTCGCCGACCTCGCGCGCTGTCATGGTGGGCCCCCGCGGACGCCGTCGATTCGACGGCGCCGTCGCCCGCCCACAGGAACCGCCGTCGCGATGACCGCTGAGACGCCCGACCGCCGCCGCTTTCTCACCCTCGCCGCCGGCCTGTCGGTCGCCGCCTTCGGTGCGGGGACGGCCGCGGCGCAGGAGGCCGAGCAGCCCGACCCGCGCCTGACGGTGGAGACGGTGACCTTCCAGGTCCGCCGGCAGGTGTTCAAGGGACAGCTGAGCCGGCTGCGCAGCGGCGGCCGCCGGCCGGGCGTGCTGCTGATCCACGGCCAGCGCGGCGCCGATGCCCTGCACCGCGCCTTCGCCCGCCGGCTGGCGCTCGACGGTTTCCTCGTGCTGCTGCCCGATCTCGCCTCGCCGCAGGGCATCTCGCCCGATCAGGTCGACGAGATCCAGGGCGCGCTCGCCCGCCTCGCCTCGGCGGAGGTGAACGCGGCGCTCGAGGCCGGCATCGACCTCGTCGCCAAGCACCCCGAGTGCAACGGGGCGATCGGCGTCGTCGGCTTCTCCTGGGGCGGCACCTTCGCGCTGCAGCTCGCCGCGGCGAGCCAGCGTATTCGTGCGGCCGTGTCGTTCTACGCCGTGCCGCCGTCGCCCGAGCGCATCGCCGGGACGCGCGTGCCGATCCTCTTCCACTGGGCCGACAACGACCCGCGCACCGCGCCGTTGGTCGACGCGATCGAGAAACGGCTGATCGGCAGCGGCAAGGTCTTCGAGGCCTATCTCTATTCCGGCGTCGTGTCGGGCTTCGCCACCGACCCCGACCCGCGCCGCTACGATCAGAAGGCGACCGACCGCGCCTACGAGCGCACCGCCTTCTTCCTGCGTCGCTGGCTCGTCGCCCCGACCTGACGGGCGGCGCTCAGCCGGCCGGCTTCGCCGCGCGGCAGGCCTTCGCGTCGGCGAGCAGGAACAGCGGATGGTCCTCGACCACCCGCGTGCCGGCCATGCGCGCCAGCGTGCCGAGCGGCGTCACCGTGCCGAACAGCGCCCGCACCTCGGCGGTCGGCTCGCGACCGGGCCGCTCGACGTCGAGGACGGTGGCGCAGACGGTCGTCGGATCGAGCACCGGCAGGTCGATGTAGCGCACGCGCTCGTCGAAGGGGATGACGCGGCGCGCCCCCAGCGTCGCCGCCAGTTGCGAGGCGAGCGTGTAGTTCGGCCCGGCGAAGACCGTCGCGCCGACCTCGGCCGCCCTGGCCTCGAGCGCCCGGCCGAAGGCCGGCCAGCCCTTCATCTGCGCCGTCGGATCGCGATTGGCGGGCAGCACCACCAACGGCACCAGGACGTGGAGATAGACGAGCGCCGTCAGGCCGAAGCCGACCGGTGCCACCCACGGCCGCAACCGTTCGAGCCGGCCGCGCCAGGCGTCCGAGAGCGTGTCCGTTTCGCCCGCACCGCGCGCCGCGAGCCAGGCGATGCCGGCATAGAGCGGCGCCGGCCAGTTGCCCTCGATGCCGCCGTGCATCGAGTGGAAGACGAGATAGGCGAGGAAGGGCGCACTGGTCGCGAGCACCAGGAGCCCGGCCGCATCGCGCGCCTTGGCCGCCGCACGCACGCCGACGACGAGGAAGGGCACCAGCGGCAGGCCGATCAGCAGGAGCTGGACGCCGACGAACTCGCCGAACTTCTCCGGCCGGAAACCGTGCGGCACGGTGCGGCCGAACTGCTTGGCGAAGGAGACCCATTCGTGGGTGGCATTCCAGTGGAGCACCGGCGCGAAGATCAGGGCCGCGATCGCGCCGCCCGCCCACAGCTGCCACGCCTTGAACCAACGCCGGTTCTCCCTGGTCGCGGCGAGCCAGACCAGGATGCCGATGCCGAGGAACAGCACGGAGTATTTCGAGGCGAGGCCGCAGCCGGCGGTGACGCCGACCATCAGCCACCAGCGCGGATCGCGCGAGGCGACGAGCTCGGCCATCGCCCAGACCGTCGCGCCCCAGAAGAACACCGAAGGTCCGTCGGGCGTGACCAGCACCGAACCGGCGCCGATCAGCAGCATGGCGTTGAACCAGACGACGGCGCGGTCGGCGGTCGCCCGGCCCGACAGGAGCGCGGCACCGCGCCACAGCAGGAGCGAGCCGACGAGCGTGGCAAAGGGGGCGAGGAAGCGCACGCCGAGCGGCCCGTCGCCGGCGATGGCGCGGCCGGCGGCGATCATCCAGGCGATCATCGGCGCGTGGTCGAGATAGCCGGGGGCGAGATGTTCCGACCACAGGCGGTAATAGGCTTCGTCGTCGACGAGGCCGGTCGCACCGGCGACCGCGAGCCGCAGCGCGGTCAGACCGAGGAGCAGGACGACGATCCGGGCGGCGGGCCATCCGGTCGTCGTCGCGCGCGGCGCGGTCGCGGTCATGGTCTCACTTGCGCCAGGTCAGCACGGCCGAGACGGTGTAGTTGAACACCGCGCTCATCACCGCGCCGGCGAAACCGGCGACCCAGGGACCCGTCTCGGCCATCTCGAAGAGGCCCGTGGCGACGCCCATGTTGGCGATCGTGCCGAGGCTGCACACCAGATAGAAGGTGAAGAGGCCCCAGACGAAGGACAGACCGGTGAGCCGGCGGTCGCGATAGGTCAGCTGGTTGTTGAGGATGAAGTTCCACGTCATGGCGACGATCGAGGCGGAGAGCTCGCCCACGAAGAACGTCGTCTCGAAGACGTGCAGCGACACCTTCAGCGCCGCCAGATGAATGACGATGCCCGAGGCGCCGACCAGCAGGAACATCAGGAAGCGCACCGGCACCAGACCGCCGGAGAGCTTGGAGAAGAGCAGGCCGAGATATTCGGCCGTCACCAGCGTGTCGAGCTTGGATTCGCCCGCCTGCCGCTCGCGGAAGGTGAAGGGCACCTCGACCGTCTTCAGCCGCTCCGGCGAGGACGCGACGATGTCGAGCAGGATCTTGAAGCCCTCGCGCGACAGCTCGCCGGCGATCGCTTCGACCCGCTCGCGGCGAATCATGAAGAAGCCGCTCATCGGGTCGGAGAGTTCGATGCGCAGGAAGCGGCGGGCGAGCGACGTCGCCGTCTCCGAACCCCACTGGCGGATCGACGACAGGCCCTCGTTCGACGAACCGCCGTCGACGTAACGGCTGCCCACCGCCAGATCGGCGCCGCCGCGGATCGCGGCATACATCTGCGGCAGGATGGTCTCGTCGTGCTGCAGGTCGGCGTCCATCACGGCGACGACCGGCGCCGCCGACGACAGCATGCCTTCGATGCAGGCGCCCGCCAGACCGCGACGGCCGACGCGGCGCAGGCAGCGTACCCGGCGATCGCAGGCGGCGATCGCCTTGGCGACCTGAGAGGTGCCGTCGGGGCTGTCGTCGTCGACGAAGATCACCTCCCAGGCGATGCCGACGAGCGCGGCGTCCAGCAACTCCACGAGGCGCGGAACGTTGGCGCTCTCCTTGTAGGTCGGAACGACGATGGAAAGCTCGGGGGACACGGCGGACTGGGCAAAGTCCGGACGGGCGGAATCCATGCGGGCGGAGCCTTTCGATGCTCGGCGGAAGTCGGGCGGCGCACCGAGGACGCGTCCGCGTGCAGCCCCTGCCCGATGGAGCCGCAACGTGGCGGAATTGTGAGGGGTTGGCAACTGGTGGCAGCGTGAATTCGACGTAATGCGCAGCGATCTACGCAGTCCCGCGACGTCGGAGCGCGCCTCTCGGCTTGTCCCTGCCGGCGATCCGGTCTAGGAACCGTGGCGCCCGCCCCGTTTCGGCGGGTTTTCGTGTTGGCGAGACGGGAAGCGAGCGGGTCATGGCATCGGATCAGAAGTTGAAGGCGCGGCTGCCCCGCGGGTTGGCCGATCGTGGCCCCGCCGACGTGCGCGCCACCGAGGCGATGCTGACGAAGATCCGCGAGATCTACGAGCTCTACGGCTTCGAGGCGGTGGAGACGCCGCTGCTCGAATACACCGACGCGCTCGGCAAGTTCCTGCCCGACCAGGACCGTCCCAACGAGGGCGTCTTCTCGCTGCAGGACGACGACGAGCAGTGGATGAGCCTGCGCTACGACCTGACCGCGCCGCTCGCCCGCTTCGCCGCCGAGAACTGGACGCAGATTCCGAAGCCCTATCGCAGCTATCGCTGCGGCTGGGTCTTCCGCAACGAGAAGCCCGGCCCCGGCCGCTTCCGCCAGTTCATGCAGTTCGACGCCGACACGGTGGGTGCGGCCTCCGTCGCCGCCGATGCCGAGATCTGCATGATGATGGCCGACGCCATGGAGGCGGTGGGCCTGAAGCGCGGCGACTATGTCGTCAAGGTCAACAACCGCAAGGTCCTCGACGGCGTGATGGAGGCGATCGGCCTCTCCGGCGACGAGAATGCGGCCAAGCGCCTGACCGTGCTGCGTGCCATCGACAAGCTCGACAAGATCGGCCCCGAAGGCGTCCGCGATCTCCTCGGCGAGGGCCGTTGGGAGAACCCGAAGGACAAGTCCGGCGACTTCACCAAGGGCGCGGGGCTGGAAGCTGCCGCCATCGACGTCGTCCTCGCCTTCACCGCCGCGCGCCGCGAAGGCGCCGACGCGACCGTCGCCGAACTCGCCCGCCTCGTCGGCGAGACGCCGAAGGGCGCCGAGGGCGTCGCCGAACTGGCCGAGATCGCCAGCCTCGTCGCCGCCGCCGGCTACGCCGACCGCATCCTGATCGACCCCTCCGTCGTCCGCGGCCTCGAGTACTACACCGGCCCGGTCTACGAGGCCGAACTGACCTTCGAGGTGCCGAACGAAGCCGGCCAGATCGTCCGCTTCGGCTCGGTCGGCGGCGGCGGCCGCTACGACGGTCTCGTCTCGCGCTTCCTCAACGAACCAGCGCCGGCGACCGGCTTCTCGATCGGCGTCTCGCGCCTCGTCTCGGCGTTGAAGGCGGTCAAGTCGCCGATCCTCGCCGATGCCGATGCGGTCGGCCCCGTCGTCGTCCTCGTCATGGACAAGGACCGGATGGGCGACTACCTGGCGCTGACCAAGACGCTCCGCGACGCCGGCATCCGCGCCGAGTGCTATCTGGGTTCCTCCGGCATGAAGGCGCAGATGAAATACGCCGACCGCCGCAAGGCGCCTTGCGTCATCATCCAGGGCTCGAACGAGCGCGACGCCGGCATCGTCCAGATCAAGGATCTGGTCGCCGGCGCCGAAGCCGCCAAGTCGATCGAATCCAACGCCGAGTGGAAGGCCGCGCGCCCTGCCCAGGTCGAGGCGAAGGTCGAAGACCTCGTCGCGACCGTGCGCGACATCCTCGCCCGTCAAGCCTGATCCGGGAGATCCCCATGGCGACCCCGACCGATCCCAATGCCGCCGAGATGCTCCGCCTGCTGGCGGAGGTCGGCATCGACACGCCCGAGGCGCTCTCCGAGCTGCTCGACGGCGGCGGCGACGAGCTCTCCGCCTTCGACCCGACCGCCGAACTCGTCGCGCTGTTCCAGCGCGAGACCGAGGCCGAGATGGTCGAGCCGTCGATCCTGCTGCCGGCCGATCTCTTCCTCGACACCGCCGGCGAGGACATCCGCCGCCGCCTGTTCCTGACGACGGACGCGGAGGGCCACGAGCTCTGCCTGCGGCCCGACTTCACCATTCCGATCTGCCGCCACTATCTCGAGACCGGCGCCGCCGGCCGCGAGGCGGCGCTCGGCTATTTCGGTCCGGTGTTCCGTCAGCGCGTCGACGAGCCGGCGGAGTTCCTCCAGGCCGGCATCGAACTCTTCGGCAACGAGGATCGCGCCGCGGCCGATGCCGACGTGTTGGCGCTGGCGCTCGAGGCGGCGACGCTGTTCGCCCTCGACGAGCCGATCGTCAAGATCGGCGACGAGGGTCTGTTCCTGGCGCTGCTCGACGGGCTCGGCCTCGCCGCCCCCCTGCGCCGCCGTCTGCGCGGCCTCTTCGGCACGCCCGAGCGGTTGCTGGCCACCATCCGCCGCCTGTCGGCGGGCGAGGGCGCCGACGAGGCGATCCGCCATGCCGGCATTCTCGGCGCGCTCGCGGGCTCCAAGCCC
>DBMN01000181.1 GCA_002298965.1 Rhizobiales bacterium UBA697
GACCCGACGCAGGACGACGCGGCGCCCGCACCCGAGGCCGACGGCCGATCGCGGCCGGCAGGGTCTGCCGAGGTCATCCCCGACAAAACGAAGCCGACGACGAATCGCCTCGTCTTCGCCGTGACGCCGAGCCTGCCGGCGTCGCCACGGGCATGGACGCCACGAGACCCGAACGCCGTCCATGCGCTCGCCGAGGTGACGGCCGATCCGCCGGACGGCGGCGCATCCGCCACGCCGGCGCCGGCCGAGGCGGACCTCTCCGATTCCACGGCGGTCGGCGCCGATCCCTAGACGGTCTCATGGAGCCCGAGCGCCCGGGAGGCCGATGGAAACCGCACGAGCCATCGACCAACGATGCGGGACCGCCGCGGGCCAGCGACGCGCACGAAGACTGGTGAGCCCGCTCATGGAACGGCAGAGCGACACACCTCCGCAGCCCGAGAGCGATGCGTCGCCCGCTCCCGAGCCGGATCCGTCAACCGTCGGCCATCCCGTGCGCACGACGCGTCCACGCGCGCGGCGACGCGGCACGCCCGTCAGTAGCGGCGGATGAGGCCGACGAGACGGCCCTGCACCTTCACCCGGTCGGGGCCGAAGATGCGGGTCTCGTAGGCCGGGTTGGCGGCCTCGAGCGCGATCGAGGCGCCGCGCTTGCGCAGGCGCTTCAGCGTCGCCTCCTCCTCGTCGACGAGGGCGACGACGATGTCGCCGGAATCGGCGTTGTCGCCGCGTTTGATCAGCACCGTGTCGCCGTCGAGGATGCCGGCGTCGATCATCGAATCGCCGCGGACCTCGAGGGCGTAGTGCTCGCCGCCGCCCAGCAGGTCGAAGGGCACCGGAATGGCGTGGGTGTAGGTCTGGATCGCCGAGATCGGCGTGCCGGCGGCGATGCGGCCCATGACGGGGATCGACACGACCTCGGTCGTCTCGTCACCGGTCGGTCCCGGCGTCGGCGTCGGCCGCGGCTTGCCGAGCGTGCCCTGGATGACCGAGGGCGAGAAGCCCTTGGACCCCGGCGCGCGGGCGGGGCTGGCGAGGCCCGGCGCGACCGAATCCGGCAGGCGCACCACCTCGAGCGCGCGCGCCCGGTTGGGCAGGCGGCGGATGAAGCCGCGCTCCTCGAGCGCGGTGATCAGGCGGTGGATGCCGGACTTGGAGCGCAGGTCGAGCGCGTCCTTCATCTCGTCGAAGGAGGGGGGAACGCCGTCCTCCTTCAGACGTTCGTGGATGAACATCAGAAGTTCGAACTGTTTGCGCGTCAGCATGACCCCGTTCCCTCGCCAGCCGGCGCGACGCGATCGGCGTCCGCCCCGGCATGTTCCATCCCCGCGAGTCCCGAAGAGACCCCCGTGTTCACGCGCACCCCCGCGTCCTCTGCCGCACCATCGGCCTCTTCGGCCGGTCCGGCAGGCGACTCGCGATGGGTACAAATCACGAACTCACGCTACGCGTTCTGCGGATGTTCCGCAAGGGGGAAGCGTGAACGCCGCCGTTTCGCGCCGTGGGGCGTCCTTCGAGGCGACGCGAAATTTCTCGGAAGACCAATCATCGGTGTCTTCCGGACCTTGCCGCTACGGAATCCACGAATAAGGTGTGGGGACGACGAGTACACGTGTAGACGGAGCGGTGCGAGACATGTCCGACAGCGAAGCGCCCGAAACGAAGGCCGCGGAGAATCCGGTCGACGTGGTCCCGCCGGCGACGCTCCGGGATCGCTGGGGGAGGCTCGGTACCACGGTGCGGGTCCTGGCGTCGATCGGCGCGGCGGTCGTCGGCGCGGTCGCCTGTCTCTGGCTCTTCAACGAGCTCGTCGTCTACTGGATCGCAAAGTCCTACGTGCAGGAGGTCGTGGAGGTCTTCGATCTCAGCCCGTATCTGGCGCGGGCGCTCGTCCTTCTCTCCTTCCTCGCCGGCGCCTGGCTGGTCGGTCTTTCCTTCTCGCTGTCGCGGTCTCGCCGGCTGATCGGCTTCTACGGCCTGATCGGGTTGATCGTCGCGCATTCGCTCGTTTTGTGGGTCGGATCGCGCAACACCATCGTCGGTCGCTGCTACGTCGTCACCAAGGACGGCGTCCGCTACGGCGAGAGGCCGGGGATCGACGCCGCCACCGGGCGGGCCTGTCGTCCGGTGACGGCCGATCTCGCGGAACGGCTCAGGGCCTACGAGACCGGCGCCCGACCGAAGCGGGTCGAGAGCGGCGATCCGGTCTTCTTCGATCTGCGCACCGGCGAGCCGGCGATCTGGTTCACGCGCGGCAAGACGAGCGGCATCGAGATCTTCGACCTGATGGGCTTCCATCCCGCCACCGGCGAGGAACTGGCGCCGATCACGAAAGAGGTGGTCGAGGAATGGCGCGCCCAGACCAGCCGCCGGGCGCCGCGCCGGGTCGACCCCGAAGGCGTGACGCCGTTCGATCCGTTGACCGGCGAGGCGCGGCTGTGGTTCAAGCGCGGTCCCGACGGCGCCCATGTCTTCTACGATCGCCCCGGCTTCGATCCCGAGACGGGCGAGAAGCTGCTGGTCGCCGATCGCGCGGTGATCGACGCTCACCGCAAGCAGGTCGCCGAGGAGAGCGCGACCCGGTGCTTCGTCATCACCAAGGATGCCAAGGCGCCGGTCAAATACGGGACGCGCATCGGGATCGATCCCGCGACCGGGCGCGCCTGTCGGCCGCTGACGGCCGAGCTGATCGAGCGCCTGCGCGAATACGAGAAGGGCAACCGGCCGAAGCGGATCGCGGTCGACGATCCGGTCTTCTTCGATCCGCGCACCGGCGAGCCGATCGTCTGGTACTGGAAGGGCGACGACGGTCGGGTCGAGATCTTCGATCTGATGGGCTTCCATCCCGAGAGCGGCGACGAGCTGCTGCCGGTCACCAAGGAGATCGTGACGGCGTGGAAGGAGGCGGTCGCGAACCGCAAGATGCGCCCCTCCAAGGCGCCGCAGCGGATCGAGCCGAACGGCTACGCCTTCTTCGATCCGACCAACGGTCAGCCGCGCGCGTGGTTCTCGCGGGCGGGCGACGGACCCTTCGAGTTCTTCGACGCGCCGGGCTTCCATCCGCAGACCGGCGAGGCACTGTCGGTCGTCACCCGCGACGTGCTCGAGCAGTGGCGCAAGGATCAGGAGACGCGGGCGCGCAAGCGCGCGGAAGACGATGCCCGCCAGAGCGAGGAGCGCCGGCTCGCCGCCGAGAAGGCGGAGCGCGAGGCGCGCGAGCGTGCCGTCAGGGAGGCGGCCGAACGCAGCGCCGCCGAGGAGAGCCGCGATCGCGAGCGCCGCGCCGGCATGCTCTGCGACGACAAGGCGGGCAATCCGAACGATCCGCGGAAAGCCTCGCCGGGTGCGTCCTACGACGTGCTGAAGCTCAATGCCCGGGAAGCGGCCGACGTCTGCGCCACCGCCATGGCGCAGTTCCCCGGCGAGCTGCGCTACCAGTATCAGTACGCGCGGGCGGTGCAGTTCTTCGACAAGCAGAAGGCCTACACGCTGCAGAAGGCTCTCGCGGTCCGGCAATATCCGGCGGCCTTCGACAATCTCGGCTGGCTCCACATCGCGCTCTATCGCGACTATGCCGAGGGCGTTCGCCATTTCCGGACGGGCGCCCAGCTCGGCGATCCCGACAGCATGGTCAGCCTCGCCGAGATGATCGATCGCGGCCAGTACCTCGACCGGTCGGCGGTCGACGAGAAGATCGCGCTCTATCGTCGGGCGGCCGATCTCGGCCACCCCGGTGCGCAGACGGCCTATGCGAACACGATCGCCGAGGTGCAGCGGCAACGCGAACAGGCGTTGCAGCAGCAGGAGGTTCAGCGCCAGATGATCGGCATCTTCGGCGGTGTTCTCGGGGCGGTCGCGCGCGGGCGGTGAGCCCTCACCGCAGCCTCAGCAGCTTCCATCTGCCCGCGACGGGAATCGGTTCGAGCCACGGCGGCATGGCGCCGGCGCGCAGCGCATGCGCAAGGCCCGCGGGGGCGCGGGCGGCGTAGCGTTCGAAGTCGGCCTGACCGGGGCAGTAGGCGACGTGGGTGACGGCCCGCCGGGCGAGCACGGCGCGGGCCTCGTCGGGGGGCGAGAGCCAGGCGGCGAGGGCGTCGGCATTGCCCTGCGTGTTGCGGTGATAGGGCGCGGCGAGGACGGCGTGGCCGGTCAGGCCCAGCACGTGGCCGCCGGTGTCGATGGTGGTCAGGGCA
>DBMN01000096.1 GCA_002298965.1 Rhizobiales bacterium UBA697
GTCTGGTGCTGATCGAGGCGCTCGCCGCCGGCACGCCGGTCGTCGCCGCCGCCAATCCCGGTTACGCCGGGGTGCTGACCGGGGAGGGGGCGAGCCTGCTGGTGCCGCCCGGCGACGCGGATGCGCTGGCGGCCAAGGTGGGCGATCTCCTCGCCGATCCCGCCCGCCGCGCGGCGCTGCGGGCCTGGGGCCTCGCCCATGTCGAGGCCTTCGACGTCGGCGCCGTCGGCCCCCGCCTCGTCGCGGTCTACGAGCAGGCGATGGCGCGAGCGGCCCGGTCCTGATTCAGAGATCGGCGCGGGCGAAGGCGAGCGACACGTTGAGGCCGCCGAAGGCGAAGGAATCCGACAGCGCGACGCCGATCGCCGCCGGCCGCGCCGCGTCGGCCACCGGATCGATGTCGATGTCGGGATCGGCGCCGAGGAAGTTCATCGTCGGCGGGAGCATCGCATGCTCGAGCGCGGCGATCGTCGCGATCGCCTCGAGCGCCCCCGAGGCGCCCATCGCATGGCCGACCATCGACTTCGTCGACGACATCGGCAGACGGTGGCCGCGGTCCCCGAAGACGTCGAGGACGGCGGCGGCCTCCGATCGGTCGTTGGCGACGGTGCCGGTGCCGTGGGCGTTGATGTAGTCGACCGCCTCCGGCGCGATGCCGGCGTCGAGGATCGCCTTGCGGATGGCGAGCGCCATGCCGGTCGGATCGGGGGCGACGATGTCGCCGACGTCCGAGCTGATGCCGCCGCCGAGGAAGCGGGCGATCGGCCTGGCGCCGCGCGCCGCGGCCCGTCCCGCCCGTTCGATCACCAGCATGCCCGAGCCTTCGCCGACGATCAGGCCGCGCCGCCCGGTCGAGAACGGTCGGCAGGTGTCGGAGGAGACGACGCGCAGCGCGTCCCAGGCCTTGAGATAGCCTTCCGAATAGCAGGAGTCCGTGCCGCCGACGACGGCGACGTCGGCGAGCCCGCCGCGGATCAGCGAGGCGCCGACCATCATCGCGTGCGCCGCCGAGGCGCAGGCGCTGGTCACGCCGAAGACCGGTCCGCGCGCGCCGATCTCGCGGGCGATGCGGCTCGCCGGGGCGCTGCCCATGGTCTGCGGAATGGTCAGCGGATGGATGCGGCCGTTGGCCTTGAACAGACGGCGGAAACCGTCGTCGAGCACGTCGATGCCGGAATTCGCGGTGCCGATGACGACGGCGATGCGGTCGGGCTCGACGTCGCCGGCGCCGATGCCGGCCTCGGCCCAGGCGGCGCGGGCGGCGACGGTGGCGAACTGGGCGAAGCGGTCGAGCGTCGACAGCGAGCGGTCGTCGAAATGGTCGCCCGGAACGAAGTCGCGGATCGGCGCGCCGTTGGGGAAACGCACGCCGAAGCCGAGGTCGGCGATCGGTCCGATCGCCGAGCGGCCCTCGAAGATCGCCTGCGTGAAGGCCTCGACCGTCTGGCCGAGGGCCGAGACGATGCCGCGACCGGTGACGTCGAGTGCGCGATCCGTCGTCATGCGCCGCGCTTCCCTTCCGGGATGAAGCGGATCAGGGTGTCGACGAGCTCGCCGACCGTGTCGAAGTTCGAATCCGCCGCGAGATTGACCTCGACGTCGAAGGCCTCCTCGACCGCGAAGACGACGTTGACGATGTCGATCGAGTCGATGACCACCTCGTCGCGACGGGTCTCGCGGGTCAGCACGGCGGTCTTGTCCTGGATCTCGGTCTGGATGAAGCCGATGATCCGGGCTTCGAGCTCCGGCCACCGCTTGCCCGTCTCCGCGACGGACGCCTCGACAGCATTGTCCGACATGCACTCACCCCTCGGAGTCGGGCGCCGGCGGCGCCCGCCGATCGATCGCGTCGGGCCGGCCGGAGCCGGGCATCGCGCGCTCTCGCCCTCTCCTGCCGCCTATCACGTTCCCGACGCAGCGTGAAGGGAAGTCGGGGACAATCCGCATGACGGCTAAGTCGGAACGACGGGTTCGGGGCCTTCCGCGGGGATGACCGGAAGCTGCAAAAGCGCTAATGTGCGCGCCGGTCGGGGCGTCGCGCGGTGGCGCGCGCCCGGACCGGCATCGTCGAAAGGAGCATCCGCTCGCGACCCGAGCCGTCGTACGATCGGTCCGCCCTCTCGCCAGCCTCTCGGATGATCATGTCGTCGCTCTCGCCCTTCGAATCCTTCGTCAAGCGGAGGTCCCGGCTCGCCGGCCAGGCTCTTCTCGAGGGGCTCGGCGACGCCAATCCGTGGTTCGCCCGGGTCGACGCGCTCGAAGCGGCGGTCGCGGCGCGCGGCGGCGACTTCGTCTCCTTCGGCAACTACGACTATCTCGGCCTCTCGGCTCACCCCGCCGTGCGCGCCGCCGCGGTCGCGGCGGTCGAGACGGCGGGCACCGGCGTCAACGGCTCGCGTCTGGTCGGCGGCGAGCGCCTGTTCCACCGCGCCTTCGAGGCCGACCTCGCCGACTTCGTCGGCACCGACGCGGCGCTGACGCTGGTCTCCGGCTATCTCGCCAACCTGTCGCTGATCCCGCATCTGCTGGCCGGCGACGATCTCCTCGTCGTCGACGAATATGCCCACAACTCGATCATGATGGGCGCCCGGGCGACGCGTTCGACGGTCAGGACCTTCCGCCACAACGACCTCGACCACCTCGACGAGATCCTGACCCGCGAGCGGAGCGGACACCGCAACTGCCTGATCGCCGTCGAGAGCCTCTACAGCATGGACGGCGATTGGGTCGACCTGCCGCGCCTCGTCGAGCTGCGCGACCGCCACGGCGTCTGGCTGATGATCGACGAGGCCCATTCGATCGGCGTCCTCGGCGCGACCGGCCGCGGCATCTGCGAGCACTACGGCGTCGATCCCCGCCGCGTCGATCTGATCGTCGGCACCCTGTCGAAGACGCTCGCCTCGTCGGGCGGCTTCGTCTGCGCCCATGGGCAGGCGATCGAGTGGCTGCGCTTCACCCTGCCGGGCTTCGTCTATTCGGTCGGCCTGTCGCCGGCGGTGACCGCCTCCGCCCATGCCGCGCTGACGGTGCTGCGCGCCGAGCCCGAGCGCGTCGCCCGCCTCGCCGCCGTCAGCGAGGCCTTCCTCGCCGCCGCCCGTGCCGCCGG
>DBMN01000317.1 GCA_002298965.1 Rhizobiales bacterium UBA697
CTGCACCGCGACGGTGCGCACCGGCTGCGACTGGACGGTCGGGGCGGCCGGCGCGGCGGCGGCGGTCGGGTGGCTGTAGACCGGGATGACGACGCGGTCGCCGGGGTTGGCGGTGCGGCCGGGCTGCAGGTTGTTGGCCTGACGCAGCGCCGCGATCGGCACGCCGTAGCGGCCGGACAGCGTGTCGAGCGTCTCGCCCTGGCGCAGCGTGACATAGGTGCCGCCGATCGGCGTCCAGCCGCCGTTGGCCGCGACCTGGGTCATGCCCTCGGTGCGGTTGCCGTCGGGCATCGGACGGGCGACGGTCTCGGTATAGGCGCCGGCGGGCGGCGGGGTCAGTTCGGCGCGGGCGACCGGCGCGGTGCCGGGCTCGATCGAGCCGGTGGTGTCGACGTTCTGCCACTGGCGGTCGGCCGAGCCGCGGGCCGGCGGGGCATAGGCATTGCCGGCATAGGCGTCGCCGCCGCCGCGCGTGCCGAGGATGGCCCGCTGATTGGGCGTCGAGCCGGTGTAGACCGGGTCGTCGAAACGACCGGTGTCGCTCGAACAGCCTGCCAGAGCGGCGGTTGCGGCCAGCAGGGCCGCGCGGGACACGTTGCCGGAAAGCAGCTCGAGGATCTGGATACGCATCGCAACACTCACGCCGTTGTGACGAATGTCTCGTCGTTCACGTGGTGCCATTGAAACCATCGTAACGTTGACGAAGGCTTAAGCGCCGACACGAAATCACCACGATCCGAGCAGGATTTCGGATCCCCGGCCATGACGAAGTGGCCGGAATCCTCGCGGATTCGCGTCTTCGACCAGACGGCTCATGGTGAATCTCCACAGGCGCTCAGAGCGCCGCGGCGCGTCCCGGAATCAGCGCGACGCGGCGCGTCGGGCCGAGATCCTCGCGTGCGAAGCCCTTGTCGGTTCGCGTGAAACGGGCGAGGACCTGACGTCCGCCCTCGGGGCCGACGGCGGCGACCAGAACCCCCTGCGGGGCGAGTTGGTCGAGCAGCGTCGCCGGCACCTCCTCGATCGCGCCGTCGAGCACGATGCGGTGGAACGGCGCGTGGCGGGGAAAGCCCTCGAGCCCGTCGTGGACGGTGGGCACGACATTGTCGAGGCCGAGCGTGGCGAAACGTTCGCGGGCGAGGTCGGCGAGCGTGCGGAAGCGCTCGACGGTGTAGACCTTGGTGCAGAGGCCGGCGAGGATCGCCGTGCCCCAGCCCGAACCGGTGCCGATCTCCAGCACCCGATGCTCCGGCGCGATGCCGGCGGCCTGATAGGCCAGTGCCGCGACCGACGGGGCATCGGAGGTCTGGCCGCATTCGATCGGCACGGGTCGGTCGGTCAGCGAACGGTCGCGATGGGGGGCGGCGACGAAGAGGCTGCGCGGCAACGTCTCGATGGCACCGAGCACGCGGCGGTCGTGCAACCCCCTGGTGGAGAGCGCGAGGGCGAGCTTCGCCAGGGCCGTCTTCTCGCCGGCGTCGACTTCGAGCTCGGCATGGACGAGAAGCGTGGCGTGACGGGCAGCCATGGACGCGGCGCTCCCTTCTGGAACGGACGAGACGACCCGGACGGCCGGGGTCGGCCGTCGCGATCGGACGGTCTTCCGCTCTAGCGCCAAATGGTTGACCAATTCGATACGGGCGACGTTACGTCATCCGACAAAAGCGGCGGCGAGGCGCGCGTGCTCGGCCTGGTCGGTCAGATCGAGACGCAGCGGCGTCACCGCGATCTGGCCGCGCGACAGCGCCTCGAGGTCGGTGCCGCCGCCCGGCGCGGTCGCCTGCGGCCGGTAGGAGATCCAGAAATAGGGATTGCCGCGGCCGTCGACGCGCGGCTCGATGTCGATGGTGGCGCCGTTGCGCGCCCCTTGCGTCGTCACAACGGTGCCGCGCACCTCGGCGGCCGGCAGCGGCGGGAAATTGACGTTGACCAGCGTGCCGGCCGGAATGCCGATCTCGAGCAGCCGCGTCAGCACCTCGGGGCCATGGGTCTCGGCGCAGGACCAGTCGGGCTGGCCGTCGATCGCCCAGGGGTAGGCCTGCGACAGCGCCACCGAGGGAACGCCGAGCAGCGTGCCCTCCATGGCGGCGGCGATGGTGCCGGAATAGGTGACGTCGTCGGCGACGTTGGCGCCCCGATTGACGCCGGAGAGCACCAGATCCGGCTTCTCCGGCAGGATGTGGCGGATGCCCATGATGACGCAGTCGGTCGGCGTGCCGCGGACGGCGAAATGGCGATCGGAGATCTTGCGCAGCCGGAGCGGGTCCGACAGCGTCAGCGAATGCGCCTTGCCGGACTGGTCGGTCTCGGGCGCGACCACCCAGACGTCGTCGGAGAGCGTGCGGGCGATGCGCTCGAGCACACGCAGACCGGTCGCATGGATGCCGTCGTCGTTGGTGATGAGGATTCGCATCGGGGGCCTCTCTCGAAGACCCCGAGTATCACGCCGCTTCGTCGGGCGGCAAGCCGGGCGATCACACCCAGAGGGTCGGCTCGTCGGCGGCGGGCGCGCGGTGGCGGATGCGCCACAGGCGACGCAGCAGGCCGAAGCCGACGGCGAGAAGCAGAACGGCGACGACGATGCCGCCGATGATGTCGGAAGCCTTCATGACGCACCTCCCCGTGCGTGTCACGCACCCTCCCCGGCCGTCGTCTCCCGGGCGCCGCGGTTGGCGCGGCACCGTTGCGGACGGTCTCGGGCGGACGCGATCAGTGGCAGCGGATCCACTCGCGCGCCTGGCGCTGGGCCTCGGCGACCTCGGCCGAGGTCATCTCGGCGGCGATCTCCTGGCGGCGGACGGCGGCCTCGCGGTTGCCGCGGGCGGCGGCGAGGTTGAACCACATGTGGGCGGCGATCATGTCGACGTCGCCGTTGCGGCCGATCGAGCGGTCGAGGCCCATCTGGAAGAAGACGTCGGCGGTGACGGCCTGCAGGCCCATGCCGGCGATCTCGGCGGAGTTCATTTCGAAGCGAGCCATGGTATTTCCCCTTCTGGTCCATGAGGCCGCCGATTTCTTCCGCGGCCGTCGTTCATGAGGGGAATACTGGCGAATTCGATTAAAATGCCCGTTAAATCCAATGGATAATCAAAGACGAACAACTTCGAAACGAACGGTGTATTTTACCGAGGATTCACGCTTCCGGCGCCGATTGTCGTTTCGATTCAAGGAAGCCGCCGGAAGACCTGCGGAACCGCGGCAAGATTCGATTCACCGCGATTCCGCTTCTCGAAGAAAAGACGTTGCGCGACGTCAGCGCGCGCGCTGGCCGAAGAGCACCTTCTTGGCCTCGTCGTCGGTGGCGAGATCGAGCCTGAGCTCGCCGGCGAGCGCCAGACCGCGCTGGACGGCGGGACGGGCGAGGACGCGGTCGAGCCAGGCGGAGAAGGCGGGGAACTCCGCCTTGTCGATGCCCTGGCGCTCCCACAGCTTGGCCCAGCCGACGATGGCGATGTCGGCGATCGAATAGTCGCCGGCGACGTAGTCGCGGTCCTTCAGGCGCTTGTCGAGCACGCCGTAGAGACGGTGGGTCTCGTTGCGGTAGCGATCGATGGCGTAGGGGATCTTCTCCGGCGCGTAGATCGAGAAGTGGTGGTTCTGGCCGAGCATCGGGCCGAAGCCGCCCATCTGCCACATCAGCCACTGCTCGACCTCGACGCGGGCGCGCTCGTCGGTCGGGTAGAACTTCCCGAACTTGCGGCCGAGATAGAGCAGGATGGCGCCGCTCTCGAAGATCGAGATCGGCTCGCCGTCCGGGCCGTCGGGATCGACCAGCGCCGGCATCTTGTTGTTGGGCGAGATCTCGAGGAAGGCCGGGTCGAACTGGGCGCCCTTGCCGATGTCGATCGGGATCACCTCGTAGGGAACCCCGAGTTCCTCGAGCATGACGGAGATCTTCCAGCCGTTCGGGGTCGGCCAGTAGTAGAGACGCAGGGGGGCGGCGGTATCGGACAAGTCGGCCTCCGGGGTTCGGGTTCAGGCGGCGAGAAGGTCCGCGGGCTCGGCCCATCCGGGCAGGGCCTCGACGCGGGCCATCCAGGCGCGGACGGCGGGACGGTTCTCGAGGTCGATGCGGGCATCGCCGCAGTAGCGGACGGTGCCGTAGACGTCGACATCGGCGATGGTCGGGCGATTGCCCTCGAGCCAGGGGCTCGCGGCCAACCGGCTCTCGATCTGGTCGAGCGCCATGCCGGCGAGCTGGAGGTAGTGCGCCGCCGTCGCCTCGTCGAGCGGGCGGATGCCGAGGACGTGGGTGCGGACGCGATAGACCGACGAGGCGAGGCGGTCGAAGTCCCAGTACATCCAGGCGCGGATGCGGGCGCGTTCGGCCTCGTCGTGGCCGCCGAGGCGGCCGGTCACGGCGGCGACATATTCGAGGATCGAGGCCGACTGGGCGATGCTCTTGCCCGCGTGCTCGACCACCGGCACCTGCCCGAAGGGCGTGCGGGCGAGGAAGGCGGGCGTCTTCTGCTCGCCCGAGCGCAGGTCGACCAGCGTCACCTTCGGGCGGATGCCGCAGAGCGCCAGCATCAGCGCCGCCTTGTAGGACGGGCCGGACATCGGATTGGCGAAGAGGTGCCAGGAGGCGTCGGTCATCGGGGTCTCCCTGTCGTCGTTCTCGTCGTCGGAGCCGGGCTCCGGAAACATCGAGACGATCACGCGCCGCATCGCCTGTCCATCGACCGCGCGCCCGCCCCGCCCTCACAAGGGCGTGACGACGCGAACGCCCGCGCGGGGTCGGTCGCGCGGGCGTCGGGGGACGACGGAGGTGGGGACCCCGTCAGTCGAAGGGCTTGGGCGGCAGCGGCGGCGGCTCGTGGACGAGCAGGATGTCGATGCGCCGATTGGCGGCGAGCAGCGGCTCGTTGGGGAAGAGCGGATCGGTGTCGGCCTTGCCGACGACCGAATCGAAGCGGTCGTTGGGCACGCCGTATCCCGACAGGATCTCCTCGACCGCGACGGCGCGGCCGGCGGAGAGATCCCACGGCGACAGGCCCTTGCCGGTCCAGCGCGACCCGCCGGCGGTGTGGCCGGAGACGCGGATGCGGTGCGGCATGCGGGCGAGCGGCCCGGCGAGCTTCGACAGGATGGAGCGGGTGAACTCGTAGGGCTGCTTGGAGCCTTCCGCGAACATGGTGCGGCCGTCCTGGTCGACGAGGCGGATGTTGAGGCCCTCGTCGGTCTCCTCGAACATGACGTGTTTGGAGACCTCGGTGATCTCCGGCATGTCCTGCAGCGCCTGACGCAACGAGGCGGCGGCGGTGAGGAACTGCTTGGGCTTCTCCTCCTTGGCCTGCTCGAAGTCGTGCGTGTTGTTCTCCGGCCCCTGCTGCGAGCGCTTGTCGTTGGACAGCGCCGAGGTCTCGGCATCGAGTTTCCGATCGACCGCCGAGCTCTGCTTGATGAACTTGCGGACGGGCAGGCCGTCGCGCTCGATCATGCCGGCGGTGCGCGGGATCGGCTGGACGCCGAAGGCATCCTTCAGCGAGCCGGAGGCGTCGGCGAGCTTCTGCTTGTCCTGGTTGGCGGAGGCCAGCAGCATGACGAAGAAGGCCATGAGCAGCGCCATCAGGTCGGCGAAGGTGATGACCCAGGCACCACCGTGTCCGCCGCCGCCGCCGTGTCCCTTCTTCTTCGACATGGGGGCTCCCGTCCGATCAGGCCGCTTCGGCGAAGTCGCCGCGATGCTTCGACGGCATGTAGGAGATCAGCATGTCGCGGATCACCGCCGGCGACTTGTTCTCGCGGATCATCAGCACGCCGTCGATGACGAGCGTGTGGTTGATGTTCTCCTCGAGCGACTTGATCTGCAGCTTGTCGGCGATCGGCAGCGCGACGACGTTCGCCATGACCGCGCCGTAGAGCGTGGTGAGCAGCGCCACCGCCATGCCGGGGCCGATCTTCTTCGGGTCGTCCATGTGGGCGAACATCGACACGAGGCCGATGATGGTGCCGACCATGCCCATGCCCGGCGCCGCGTTGCCCATGAAGTTGAACAGCTTGTTGGCGTCGTCGATGCGCTCGATGTGCAGATCGCGCTCGCGCTCGAGCGTCTCGCGGATGATGTGGAGATCGAAGCCGTCGGCGATCATCCGCATGCCCTTGGCGAGGAACTCGTCCTCGATCTCGACCGCCTCGAGGCCGAGCGGGCCCTGTTTGCGGACGATGTCGGCGAGTTCGGCGATCTTCTCGATCATGTCGCGCGGCTTGACGTGGTGATCGAAGGCGACGGTCTTGAGACCCGTGGTCAGCGCCTCGATGAAGCCCTTCATGGTGAAGCGCGCCATCGTCGTGGTGATGGCGCCGCCGATCACGACGTTGGTGGCGAGCAGGTCCATGAACATGGAGAGCTTGGAGCCCTCCATGAAGATGGCCAGGACGAGAACGCCGAAGCCGCCGCCGATACCGATGAAAGTCGCAATGTCCATGGATCGCTCGCACCCACGCGTGAAGGCCCGGACGGGCTTCCTCGTGGGCGAGTGTCGGCGATCAAAGGTAACGAAGCGTTACCGCGGCGCGCTTTGCGTCAACCATGTTCGGGAGGGCGGGAAGCGACCGGTCCCGGATACGACGAAGCCGCGCCCCTCGGGGACGCGGCTTCGCGAATCTTTCCGGCGTCGCGGGGCTCACTCGAGCCCCAACTTCGCCTTCAGGATGTCGTTGACGGCCTGCGGGTTGGCCTTGCCGCCGGTCTGCTTCATCACCTGACCGACGAACCAGCCGGCGAGCGTCGGCTTCACCTTGACCTGCTCGACCTTGTCGGGGTTCGCCGCGATCACCGCGTCGATCGCCGCCTCGATGGCGCCGGTGTCGGTGACCTGCTTGAGGCCGCGCTTCTCCACCAGTTCCTTCGGGTCGCCGCCTTCGGCCCAGACGATCTCGAACAGATCCTTGGCGATCTTGCCGGAGATGGTGCCGTCGAGAATCAGATCGATGACGCCGCCGAGCTGGGCGGCGGAGACCGGGCTCGCCTCGACCCCCAAGCCTTCCTTGTTCAGGCGGCCGAAGAGCTCGTTGATCACCCAGTTGGCGGCGATCTTGGCGTCGCGGCCCTTGGCGACCTCCTCGAAGAAGTCGGCGGAGGCGCGCTCCAGCGTCAGCACCATCGCGTCGTAGGGCGTCACGCCGTAGTCGGCGATGAAGCGGGCCTTCTTGGCGTCCGGCAGCTCGGGCAGTTCGGCCTTGAGCGCGTCGACGTAAGACTGGTCGAACTCGAGCGGCAGCAGGTCGGGATCGGGGAAGTAGCGGTAGTCGTGCGCCTCCTCCTTCGACCGCATCGAGCGGGTCTCGCCCTTGCCGGGATCGAAGAGCCGCGTCTCCTGCCTGATCGTGCCGCCGTCCTCGATGATGCCGATCTGGCGACGCGCCTCGTATTCGATCGCCTGACCGACGAAGCGGATCGAGTTGACGTTCTTGATCTCGCAGCGGGTGCCGAGTTCGCCGCCGGGCTTGCGCACCGAGACGTTGACGTCGGCGCGCATGTTGCCCTTGTCCATGTCGCCGTCGCAGGTGCCGAGGTAGCGCAGGATGGTGCGCAGCTTCGACAGATAGGCCTTGGCCTCGTCGGCCGAGCGCATGTCGGGCTTCGACACGATCTCCATCAGCGCGACGCCCGAGCGGTTCAGGTCGACGAAGGTGTGGGTCGGCGACTGGTCGTGGATCGACTTGCCGGCGTCCTGCTCGAGGTGCAGACGCTCGACGCCGACGGCGACGGTCTCGCCGCCCTCCATGTCGAGATGGATGGTGCCTTCGCCGACGATCGGGCTCTTGAACTGCGAGATCTGATAGCCCTGCGGCAGGTCCGGATAGAAATAGTTCTTCCGGTCGAAGACGGACTTCAGATTGATCTGCGCCTCGAGGCCGAGGCCGGTGCGGATCGCCTGCTTGACGCATTCCTCGTTGATCACCGGCAGCATGCCGGGCATGGCGGCGTCGACGAGCGAGACGTGATCGTTGGGCGCGCCGCCGAATTCGGTCGAGGCGCCGGAGAAGAGCTTGGCGTTCGAGGCGACCTGGGCATGGACCTCGAGGCCGATGATGATTTCCCAGTCACCCGTCGCGCCCTTGAGGTACTGCGACGGCTTGGCGATACGGAACGCGGTGAACATGAGAGCCTCGAGTGGGTAGGAACGTCTGACTCACTGGGTAGTGCGGATCGAGCGGCGGTTCAAGGACTTCGGCGCGCGGAGGGGCATCCGCCGCGCGCCCTCCCGTCACGCCCGCGCCTTCTTCAGGTTGGGCAGGAACACCGTGAGGAGGCCGATCGCCGGCAGCCAGGCGCAGACCTCGTAGACGAAGCCGATCGAGGTACGGTCGGCCACCTCGCCCAGCACCGCGGCGCCGAGGCCGCCGAAGCCGAAGGCGAGGCCGAAGAACAGACCGGCGATCATGCCGACGCGGCCGGGCACCAGTTCCTGGGCATAGACCAGGATCGCCGAGAAGGCCGACGACAGGATCAGGCCGATGGCGATCGACAGGACCAGCGTCATGGTCGGACCGACGTGCGGCAGAGCGAGGGAGAACGGCAGGACGCCGAGGATCGACACCCAGATCACCGCCTTGCGGCCGATGCGGTCGCCGATCGGGCCGCCGGCGAGCGTGCCGACCGCCGCGGCGCCGAGGAAGACGAACAGGTAGAGCTGCGCGTCCTGCACCGACATGTGGAAGGTCTCGATCAGATAGAACGTGTAGTAGCTGGAGATCGACGCCAGATAGACGTTCTTGGAGAAGACCAGCGCCATCAGGATGGCGATGGTGCGGATGACCACGGCGCGCGGCAGGGCCGAGGCGGGCTTGGCGGCACCGGCCGCATGGGCCTTGCGCTTCGACCGGCCCCAGATGCCGACGCGGGTCAGGATGGCGATGCCGGCGAGCGCCAGCACGGCGAACCAGGCGACCGAGGTGCGTCCGTTCGGCAGCACCACGAAGGCGGCGAGCAGCGGGCCGAGCGCCGTGCCGGAGTTGCCGCCGACCTGGAACAGCGACTGCGCCAGACCGTGACGGCCACCCGAGGCGAGGCGCGCCATGCGCGAGCTCTCGGGGTGGAAGACCGACGAGCCGGTGCCGATCAGGCCGACGGCGACCAGCAGTACGCCGTAGGTCGGCGCGACCGCCAGCAGCAGCAGGCCGATCAGGGTCGAGCCCATGCCGATGGCGAGGCTGAAGGGCTGGGGATGGCGGTCGGTGAAGATGCCGACCAGCGGCTGGAGGATCGAGGCGGTCACCTGGAAACACAGGGTGACGATGCCGATCTGGCCGTAGTCGAGCGAGAAACTGTCCTTGAGGATCGGATAGGACGCCGCGACGAGCGACTGCATCGTGTCGTTCAGCATGTGCGACAGCGACAGCATGACGAGGATCGACCAGGCGGTCCCCTCGGCGGCTGTCGGGCGGGCGGGACTTGCGGCGCTCTCCGTCGCGGCTGTCATCGGCGTGTCCTCGTGTCTCGCGTCGCGGCCGGTCGATCGGCCGCGATCGGCGCCGCTCTCCGGCGGGCCGCGAAGTCTGCGTCGCGCGGGACGGTACGTAAAGATACGTCGGATGCAGAGGAGCCGAGCGGCCGGTGCAGAGGCGCGGAGCCCCTCCCCGCCCCCTCACCGCGGCAGGTCGTCGCCCGCCCTGCCCTGCCAGCGTTTGACGATGGCCTCGTCGGGCATCTCGGCGACGCATTGGCCGGCGACGAAGAGGCCCTTCTCGATCAGCGCGTGATGGTCCTTGTCGCGCCCACCCGTCGAGATCGCCACCGGGCGACCGCCGGCCTTGGCCAGCGCCAGCACGAAGGGCAGTTGGAACTCGGCCGGAACCGCGCTGTCCTGCGGATCGGTCAGGACGAAGAGGCGGGTGCCGCCGTCGCCGGCGATCTTCGGGGCTATGGCGGGAACGTCGCCCATCGGGTCGTAATGCGCCCGCGCGCCCGACGTGCGGAAGGTGATGCCGTAGCGCTTGGCGAAGGCGCGGAAGTCGAGCGGGCCGGAGGCGATCACGGCGCAGCCGATGTCGTCGCGGGACGCCACCAGCGCCGGCACCAGCATGGCGCCGCCCGACTGGCCGACGAGGTGGAAACCGGTCGCGCCTTCCTTCGCCGCGATGGCGTCGAGCGCCTTGGCGGTCACGTCGACCTCGAGCGCGGTGCGGCGGTCGCCGTGCCAGCCCGACGAACCGTTGAGCCCCATGCGACCGAAGAAGATCACCGGTGACTTCAGCCTTCCGGCCCAGACCTTGGCGGCGATGTCGATGAACTCGGGCGCCTGGGTCAGATAGCCGGGGTCGACCTCGCGGCGGCCCTTGTCGTCGAGACCGAGGACGTCGCCGGTGAAGAAGACGATGGGCGCAGCGCCCTTCATCGGCCCGGAGGCGTAGTAGCGGATGCAGATGCCCTTGCCGAAACTCTCGACATAGACGGTCCGCGGCGTCTTCGCGCACTGCTCGCGCGACACCGTCGTGCCGTTGATGACGTCGCTCGCGGAGAAGAGCTTGGCGACGGGCTGGCCCTGCGCGAAAGCAGCGCCGCCGCCCGAGAGGGCGGCGACGAGAAGGCTCGCGAGGAGGCCGGCGGCGCGCATCACCACCACTTCGCCGGCGTGAAGTGACCGGCCGACTGCTCGATCACTTCGCCGACCTGGAACAGCGTCTCTTCCTCGAAGGGACGGCCGATCAGCTGCAGGCCGAGCGGCAGACCCTTGGAGTCGAGGCCGGCGGGCACCGTCATGCCGGGGAGACCGGCCATGTTCACCGTCACGGTGAAGATGTCGTTCAGGTACATCTCGACCGGATCGCCGCCCGACATCTCGCCGATGCCGAAGGCCGACGACGGGGTGGCGGGCGTCAGCACGGCGTCGACGCCGGCGGCGAAGGCGAGGTCGAAGTCGCGCTTGATCAGGGTGCGGACCTTCTGCGCCTTGACGTAGTAGGCGTCGTAATAGCCGGCCGACAGCACGTAGGTGCCGATCATGATGCGGCGACGGACCTCGGAGCCGAAGCCGGCGGCGCGGGTCAGCTCGTAGGTGTCGGTGATGTCGTCACCGGTAACGCGCAGGCCGTAGCGGATGCCGTCGTAGCGGGCGAGGTTCGAGGAAGCCTCGGCCGGGGCGACGATGTAGTAGGCCGGCAGGGCGTACTTGGTGTGGGGCAGCGAGATCTCGCGGATCTCGGCGCCGGCGGCCTTCAGCCAGGCGATGCCTTGGCTCCACAGCGTCTCGATCTCGGCCGACATGCCGTCGACGCGGTATTCCTTCGGAATGCCGATGACCTTGCCCTTGATCGAGGCGCCGATCGAGGCCTCGTAGTTCGGCACCGGCAGGTCGACCGAGGTCGTGTCCTTGGGGTCGACCGAGGCGAAGGACTTCAGGAGGATCGCGGCGTCGCGCACGGTGCGGGCGAAGGGGCCGGCCTGATCGAGCGACGAGGCGAAGGCGACGATGCCCCAGCGCGAGCAGCGGCCGTAGGTCGGCTTGATGCCGACGGTGCCGGTGAAGGCGGCGGGCTGGCGGATCGAGCCGCCGGTGTCGGTGCCGGTGGCACCGGCGCAGAGGCGCGCGGCGACGGCGGCGGACGAGCCGCCCGAGGAACCGCCCGGCACCAGCGGAGTCGGGTCGATCGAGCCGTCGGCGGCCTTGCGGCGCCAGGGGTTCACGACCGGGCCGAAGCAGGAGGTCTCGTTCGACGAGCCCATGGCGAACTCGTCGTTGGCGAGCTTGCCGAGCATCACCGCGCCGTCGGCCCACAGGTTCGACGTCACCGTCGACTCGTAGGGCGGCACGAAGCCGTCGAGGATCTTGGAGCAGGCGGTCGTGCGCACGCCCTCGGTGCAGTAGAGGTCCTTGACGCCGAGCGGGATGCCCTCGAGCGCGCCGACGGTGCCGGAAGCGCGGCGGGCGTCCGACGCCTTGGCCATGTCACGGGCCTTCTCCGGCGTCTCGAGCACGTAGGCGTTGAGCGCGCGGGCCTTCTCCATGGCGGCGAGATAGGCGTCGGTCAGCTCGACGGCGGTGAAGGTCTTCTTCGCCAGCGCGTCGCGGGCTTCGGCAATCGTCAGGGCGGTCAGATCGGTCACGGGCGGAAATCCATCTGGTGAGGCAGGCGGGAGGATCGGCGGGCGCTCGCCCGGATCACTCGACCACCTTGGGAACGACGAAGAAGTCGTCTTCGGAGAGCGGCGCGTTGGCCGTCACCTTCTTCGGGATGCCGCCGTCGGTGACGACGTCGGTGCGCTTCTTCATGGCGATGGGGACGATCGAGGTCAGCGGCTCGACGTCGGAGACGTCCAGCTCGGAGAGTTGCTCGACGAAGCCGAGGATCGAATTGAGCTCGCCCTGGAGCTTGTCCACCTCCTCTTCGGCGACGCGGATGCGCGCGAGATGGGCGACGCGGACGACGGTCGAACGATCGACGGACATGGGAACCTCAGATATGAACACTTCTCATCGTAGGCGCGTTCATAACACCGAAGAAAATTCTTAGGCAATGTGTTAGCGTCCCGGATAGCCCCAACGAAGTCCTTTTCCCACCACTCAAGCACCAAATCTAAAAAATGCGTTTTTTCTCCACACGACAAAGCATCTCAAGTGGTGAGATTTCGATCTCCGCCATTATTGAAAGTATCTTATCAATATTCATATATTTATGGATATCTACAAAATTCGGATGGTACTTACCAATACTTGCAAGCACAGCAATCGCACCGCTAGTCCTAATGAAATCCGAAGCATCAACAAAAACTGCAATAGAGTGGTTCACAACAGCAACATCCTACATTTCTTCGGAATCAAACTACGACAAAGACAAGAACGACCTCCTTCGAATATCCATATTTCCAGCGATAATCGCATCAGTTATCGTCGTAATTCAGGTTGTTTTTATTGACTACGAGCCAACATTTACAATGGGATTCCTTATATCAACAGCTTCATGCATGACATCAATGATGCTTTATCTTAGAAAGCACAAGCGATTTCCATTTCAAACAATGTATATTAGCAGCATTTCGGCTTCGTTCGGTATGTCACTGACACATATACTGTCAATCATCACAATCAATGCAATAAACTCCCCAATTTCAAGCAATAAGATATATCTCTATGCAATATTGTCCATCGTAGTACTTACATTGAGCTCAACATATGCGCTGATAAAATTCATCATTAAAAACAAAAATTCGAACGATTCCGAGCAAAACCCCACAGATAACCTCGCACTCCCCCAGCTCCTTGCAGGAGCTACGGTATCCGGTGCAGGCGCAGCATTATCCGCCGCCGCCATATCAACCACTTTCGTTACCCTCGGGCCATTTTTCTTTGGTTCTGTTTTGTTTTTTATTTTGACACTTCTATTTTTCTTTCGGGGCGGTGCGCTATTCGAAATAGGCACCCCCGCTGGTGCAGATAAATTGATACGAACATCCTCAGAGTGGGGTGTATTCGTAGTCCCAATAGCCCTCATCATTGCCATCGTCATATTTCCAATCAGTATTATAATCCGCATCTCTGCGACCATACTTCATTTACGCGAAGGCATATATTGCATTCCTGAGAATTTCAGAAAGCTCGTTTTCTGCACATCACCAATACATCTACCAGAACTTGTTCCAGGGCTATCCGACCAAACACAAGCTTATACAATTACCGGAATCTGGGATAACATTAAGGATCATCTGTATTATAACAAGTTCGCAACCCCGACAATCTATCTATTCTATATTCCAATTATAATACTCTGGTTTCTTCCTGCTTGGGCATACAGAATCTCAATAAAATCGACATTATTTTTTTGGTGGCCCCTATCTTATCTCGGCCCCGACAGAACAAGGCACAATGAAATACGCCAAGTTCATTGGCGTGTAATTGGGAGCCTTCTCGGAAAGGCATCAATAGCAACGTCAATCGCCACGCTCTCTGTGTATATATTCACAAATCTGCAATGGAATAAACTAACGGATTTACCGCACATAAGCATAGTAGAGTTTTTGTTTCTTATAGATATCGACAAAAATATCTGGTCAATACTCGCAGCAATAATTGCCATCCTTGGAATATTTATTCTTTTCTACGTCGATGAGTTAAAATCCCAAGAAGATGGAAGGACAAGGAAATCATCGCTTCTCAACATTGAATTTATCTCATTCATGATTCGTTTTCGTTTTGTTCTCGTAGTTATTTTGTGGATCTTAACAGCGATCCACCTAGCCTATGTAATTAACAGCACAAGATGCATTATTGATATAAACCAACAAATACGTTCTTTTTATGAGTTAATATTCACGAAATATCTGCCAAAGACAGAGTGCACAAAATACCGATACATTATCCCAATTATATCTCGGTAAAACTCCACGAAGCAAGACTGTGATGGCTGGAGATTATCCAGCCATCACAGCGTACATTCACTGCAGATCGGCCGACGTGGTGTCCGTCTTGCGGTTGTACTTGATGGTGATCTTGGACACGGCGCAGAGGTCGATGCCCTTCCAGTAGGCGGCCGAGTCGTCGTCGGCATAGACGACCTTCAGGTCCCACTTGCAGGTCTTGTCGGCGCGCGAGAACCTGATCTCCCAGGCGTCGCCGTCGCTCAGCACGTCCTTGCCCAGGACGTCCTCTTCCCAGTCGTCCGACTTGGAGGGCGAAACGAAGACGTGCGAGATGTCGTAGCCGGTCTTGTTGACGAGTTCGAAGTCCTGCCGAGCCTCCGCGGCCGAAACCGGAGCGGTGAAAGCGAACGACAGGCCGAGAGCGGCGACGGCCGCGACGATGAACTTCTTCATGGGTCCTCCTCCCGCGGCGTCCAAGACGCATCGCGGACCACGTGACGTCGACATGCGGCCGCCGAACTGGTCGAGCCGGACGTCGAAGGCCCATCAAGGGGTTACGGCACGGAAACGTCAACGGTGGGCGCGCCGGAATCTGCCGAAATGGCAAGCAGATTACGTAAATGGACGGATGGCCTGGAATGTCAGCGCCCGAAAGTTGCCACTTGCCGACCATATCGACCGACGCGTGCCGTCACCCTCACCCTTCCAGCCAGTCGCGCAACGCCGCCGTCACCGCGTCGGGCGTCTCGAGCGGCGACAGGTGGCCGGCGCCGGGCAGCACGACGAGGCGGGCGCCGGGGATGCGCTCGGCCATGTCGCGGGCGAGATCGGGCGGGGTGAGCTGGTCGTCTTCACCGACGATCACCGTCGCCGGGCACGAGACCGCGGCGAGCGACGGGCGGCTGTCGATGCGGGTCAGGATCGCCTTCTGCTGACGCACGAAGGCGTCGGCGCCGGTCGCATCCGCCATGGCGCGGACGGTGGCCTGCAGGGCCTCGTCGTCGAGACGGGCCGGGGCGACGAGGCGGGGATACTGCATGGCGGCGATCTTGGCGAAACCGCCCCGCTCGGTGATGTCGATCAGCTGGCGGCGGACTTCCGACTGTTCCGGCGCGTCGGCATCGGCGCGGGTGTCGAGCAGCGCGAGCCGGTCGACGCGCTCGGGGGCGACCCGCAGGATCTCCATGGCGACGTAGCCGCCCATCGACAGGCCGGCGAGCGCGAAGCGCGGCGGGGCATCGGCGAGGATGGCGGCGGCGATGGCGGCGATCGTCTCGGCGCCGGCGTGATCGGCGACCATGACGGCGCGACCGGCCCCCAGCGCAGCGACCTGATCGGCCCACAGCGCGGCCGTGCAGTTGAGACCGGGAATCAACAGTAGCGGAAGCATCGTCATGTCGTTCTCCTCGATCGATCCGGTCGGCGCGGGCCGTTCGCGGCGCGCGCGATGGAGGACCCGACCTCGCCTCGCGTCAATAAACGCGAGCGAACGACTCGGCAAATCTCGACCCTACTCGACGGAAAGGGGCGAATCAGTTTGACTTTCGCGCGACCTCGTCTATTTTTCCGGCCGAGATCTCGCACTGCACAAAGATTCTGCCCGCGGACCTCGCTTCTCGTCGAGACGCCAGCAACCGTGCGCGTCGCGGGACGACCAGGTCGCAATCCCGGGCCCGATGGACAACATGACCTTCAACGAACTCGGACTCTCCGACAAAGTCCTCGCGGCCGTCGAAGCGGCCGGCTATACCAGCCCGACGCCGATCCAGGCCCAGGCCATCCCCGTGGTCCTCGAAATGAAGGACGTCTGCGGCATCGCCCAGACCGGCACGGGCAAGACCGCCGCCTTCGTGCTGCCGATGCTGACCCGCCTCGAGCAGGGCCGCGCCCGGGCGCGCATGCCGCGCACCCTGATCCTCGAGCCGACGCGCGAACTCGCCGCGCAGGTCGAGGAGAACTTCGACAAGTACGGCATCAACCACAAGCTCAACGTCGCGCTGCTGATCGGCGGCGTGTCGTTCGACGAACAGCTGAAGAAGCTCGATCGCGGCGTCGACGTGCTGATCGCCACGCCCGGCCGTCTGCTCGACCTGTTCGGTCGCGGCCGCCTGCTGATGTCGGGCGTCGAGATCCTCGTCATCGACGAGGCCGACCGCATGCTCGACATGGGCTTCATCCCGGACATCGAGAAGATCTGCAAGCTGATCCCGCCGTCGCGCCAGACGATGATGTTCTCGGCGACCATGCCGCCGGAAATCCAGCGCCTCGCCGACCTGTTCCTGCGCAACCCGGTCCGCATCGAGGTGGCCAAGCCCGCCTCGACCGCCAAGACCGTGTCGCAGTTCCTCGCCGCCGCCGGCCGCGAGCCGCAGGACAAGCGCGACGTGCTGCGCCGCCTGATCCGCTCGGCCGAAGAGCTGAAGAATGGTATCATCTTCTGCAACCGCAAGCGCGACGTGCAGGTCGTCTATCGCAGCCTCGAGAAGCACGGCTTCTCGGTCGGCGCGCTGCACGGCGACATGGAACAGCGCGCCCGCATGGCGATGCTCGACGGCTTCCGCGGCAACAAGCTGACGCTGCTCGTCGCCTCCGACGTGGCGGCGCGCGGCCTCGACATTCCGGACGTCTCCCACGTCTTCAACTACGACGTCCCGATCCATTCCGAGGACTACGTCCACCGCATCGGCCGCACCGGCCGCGCCGNNTCAAGAAGCTGACCGGCGACGAGATCTCGTGGATCGGACCGACGCTCGACGAACTGCCGCCGAGCGACGCCACGCCCCGCAGCCACGACGGCGAACGCCGCGGTCGCGGTGGTGCGCGCGGCGGTCGTGGTGGCGAGGCGCGCGAGGACGGTCGTG
>DBMN01000026.1 GCA_002298965.1 Rhizobiales bacterium UBA697
CGCCGCGCCGCGCGGAACGCCGCGAGGCCGCCACGAGGCGGCGGGCCGCCCCGCCCTCCCCGTCTCACGGCAGCGGACAGGCGGCGGGCGGCATCGCGAGATTCGGATCGGTCGAAAGCCGGCGATCGGTCAGGCTGCCGAGGAAGGCGGCGATCTCGGCGCGGTCGGTCTCGGAGAGCGCCGGCACGAGGCCGGGCGCGTCGTGGAGGCGGATGGCTTGAGAAAGCGTCGTCGCCCGGCCGTCGTGCCAGTACGGCCCGGTCATCGCGACGTTGCGCAGCGGCGTGGTGCGGAAGGCGAAGCGGTCGGCGGGCCTGCCCGTCGTCTCGAAGAGGCCCTCGTCGTACTCGCCCTCGACATGGCCGCGCACGACGTGGAAGGCGTCGTCGGTGAAGAGCGGTGGCACGTGACAGGTCGCGCAGCCGCGCTCGGCGAAGAGCACCCGGCCGCGTTCGGCCGCCGCATCGGCGAGCCGCGTGCCGGCCTTGGTCGCGCGGTCCCAGTCGGACTCCTCGGCGACCATCGTCCGCTCGAAGGCGGCGATGGCCGACGTCACCTGCGCCATCGTCGGCTTGGCCGAATAGTCGGCGAAGGACGCGGCGAAGAGGCGGGCGTAGCAGGGATCGCGGGCGAGGCGACCCATCACCTCGTCCTCGATCCTGCCGATACCCATCTCGATCGGCTCGGTGCCGGTCAGCGGGTCGAGCGCCTGGCGCTCGAGGCCGCCGGGGAGGTCCTTCGCCCAGGTCAGGTTGCGGAAGCGGCCGACATTGGCGAGGCCCGGCACGTTGCGTCGGCCGAGATGGCCGAGCGCACCGGGATGGGTGCGGTTGCCGTCGGCGAAGCCGTGCCGCTGCACGTGGCAGGTGGCGCACGACATGGTGCCGTTGACCGACAGATCCGCCTCATAGAAGAGCCGCCGGCCGAGCTCGATCCTTGTCGCCTCGTCGGCGTGGGCCGCGCCCGCCGCGAAGAATGCCGCCGCCGCGACGGCCGCGATGCCGCTTCGCATGACCACCTCCCCCTCAGCGCTTCTCGACGACGATGACGCCGCCGGTCGCCGCGTCGCTCGCCGAGAGCATCAGGACGTGCGAGCCCGCCGGCAGGTCGTAATCGACGATCTTGCCGATGCCGGAGCAGGCCGGGCCGCCACCGTGGCCGACGGAGGCGGCCGGCTTGCCGTCGACCACCACCTCGATCCAGCCGCGCATGCCGATCGCCACACGCCACACGCCGGCGTGGGGGATGGTCAGGCGGAAGAGGCCGCCGCGGCTGACCGAGCCGCCCGGCGTCGCCGGACGCGGCTCGAAGGTGACGGTCGCGGCGGGCTTGAGTTCCACATCGACGGCCTTCTCGACCGGCACGATCGCGGCGGCGAGGCCGGCGGCGTCGGTGGCGGCGGCGATCTTCACCGTCCGCGCCGTCCAGGAGGCGAACGCCGGCGGTATCGGCTGCGCCTCCTCCGGGCACTTCGGCTGGCGCTGCGCGGTCGGCGCCGGCAGCGGTTCCTCGGCGAGGACGGGAACGGAGACGGCGGCGACGCCGGCGAGGGCGAGGGTTGCGAGGAGCAGCGTGCGCATGGGGTTCGCCTCAGGGGTTGGCGTGAGCGGGACGAAGGGTCGCGACCCAGTCGACGATCGCCTCCGGATCGGGGGTGAGCGGCGTCCAGTCGTCGCCGACGAAGGCGATCCAGCCTTCGAGGTGGTTGCGGTCGACCGCGACGACGGTGGCGATGCCGGCGTCGATCGCCTCGGCCAGCGGCACTCGGATGCCGCGGCCGGCCAGTTCCTCCTTGGCGAAACGGCCGCAGAGGAGCACGTCGGGCAGGGTCTCGATCGCCGCGGCGAGGCGCAGCGTGAGCGAAGCGATGCCGTTCGGGTCGAGGCAGCAGGCGTCCGAGCCGGGGCCGAGGTTCTGCGAGATCGGGATCTCCTCCCCGGTCAGGATGTCGTCGAGCCACATCGAGGGCCGGCCGTTGCCGTGCGGCGCGCCGAGGCGCGGCACGACGCCGGCGACGCGCAGGTCGCCGCGGGCGAGGAGGCGGTCGCGGGCGCCGGCGAAGGCGGCTTCGATCGGATCGCCCTTGTCGTGGACGATCACGGCGAGCGGGATGGAGGTCATCGTCTTCCCCTTTCGCGGTCGAGGCGGCGGATTTCGGCATCGGCGCGCACGACGACGCGGCGACCGCAGGCCGTCGTCTCGAGCCGAACGTCGGTGCGGTAGAGCGCGGCGAGGCGCTCGGCGGTGAGGATCTCGTCGACCGGGCCGACCGCCAGACGGCGGTCGTGACCGAGGACGGCGACGCGGTCGGCGAATTCGAAGGCCTGTTCGGGCTCGTGGGTCGAGACGATCAGCGCGCGGCCGTCGGCGGCGGCGACGCGGATGCGGTCGACCAGCGCCCAGCGATTGCCGAGATCGAGGCTGGCGGTCGGCTCGTCCATGACGACGACCGGCGTGTCCTGCGCGAGCGCACGGGCGATCAGCATCAGCTGGCGCTGGCCGCCGGAGATGCGGTCAACGCGACGGGCGGCGAGATCCGACAGACCGAGCGCCTCGAGCGCGTCCGACGCGGCGCGGCGATCCTCGCGGCCGGGCACGGCGAAGAGGCCGAGCCGGCCGGTGCGCCCCATCAGCACGACGTCGAAGACGGTGTGGCCGGGGTCGCCGAGGAAGGCCTGCGGCACATGGGCGACGGCGCGGGCGATCGCCGACGCCGATGCGGCGGCGACGTCGAGCCCGTCGACCAGGACGCGGCCGGCGAGCGGCGGGATCAGGCCGAGGACGGTGCGCAGCAGCGTCGTCTTGCCGATGCCGTTCGGCCCCATCAGGCAGACGATGCCGCCGGGCTCGAGCGTGAAGGAGACGTCGCGGGCGAGGACCGTCGCCGGGTCGTGACCGATCGCCACGCCGTCGAGCACGAGGACCGGCGCGGGGGTGGGCTTCGCCGTCATGACCGCCTCCACGAAGCGATCCCGGCACGCCGGGTCATCAGCCAGACGAAGAGGCCGCCGCCGATCAGCGCCGTCAGGATGCCGATCGGCACCTCGATGCGGGCGACGGTGCGGGCGACCGTGTCGACCACCACCATGAAGGCGGCGCCGAGCAGGATCGACACCGGCAGCAGCCGGTCGAAGCGCGTGCCGACGAAGAGCCGCGCCATGTGCGGCACCATCAGCCCGACCCAGCCGACGACGCCGGAGATCGCCACGACGCTGGCGGTGATCAGCGTCGCCGCGGCGATCACCACGAAGCGGACGCGGCGGACGTCGATGCCGAGCGAACGGGCGTCGTCGTCGCCGAGCGCCATGACGCCGATGCGCCAGCGCAGCAGGAACAGTGGCACGAGGCCGACGATCACCGTCGGCGCCACGACGAAGATGTCCTCGCGGCGCACCCCGGCGAGGCTGCCGAGCAGCCAATAGGTGATCAGCGGCAACTGGCCGTAGGGATCGGCGAGGATCTTGGCGAGCGAGATCGCCGCCGAGGCGAGCGCGCCGACGACGATGCCGGCGAGCACCAGCACCAGGATGTCGCCGTGGTGGCGCAGCGCGCGGGCGAGGATCGCCACCAGCACGACCGCCACGGCACCGCCGGCGAAGCCGAGCAGCTCGACGAGGGCCACCGGCAGGCCGAAGAGCAGGCCGATCACCGCACCCAGTCCCGCCCCCGAGGAGACGCCGAGAATGTCGGGCGACACCAGCGGATTGCGGAAGAGGCTCTGGTAGGCCGCCCCCGCCGCCGACAGCGCCGCGCCGACCAGCACGGCGGCGGCGATGCGCGGCAGGCGGACGTCGAAGAGCACGGCATTGGCGGTCGGATCGCCGGGGTTACCGGCGAGGCGGTCGACGATGGTGGCGACGACGGTCGCCGGCGTCAGCGGATAGGGACCGATGCAGGCGGCGGCGACGACCAGCGCCACCAGGAGGCCGGTCAGAGCTGCGACGATCGCCGAGATGTGTTCCGGCTCGTCCACGTCATTTCTCCAGGCCGGAGAGGAGACCGTCGAGCATCGCCGCGTCCGGTTCCACCCCGTAGAAGAGGCGATGGAAGCGGGCGACCTCGGCGCGCAGCGGCGTCGCCGATCGACCGGGGTAGAGCACGTGCGTCAGGATCGGCAGGCCGACCAGCCTGTTGACGGAAGGGGGAAAGTCGACCGAGCCGAAGGGCCGGTTGGGCGCGAGGAAGACGCGACGACGGGCGACCGCCGGCACCGCCTGCCATTCCGGCCGGGTCAGCACCGCGTCGCGCACCGGCGGATCGATGGTGACGATCGTGTCGGGCGCCCAGACCAGTACCTGTTCGGGCGAGACATGGACGAGGCCGCCGGCCTCGCGCACGCCGACGGCGACGTTGATGCCGCCGACCCGTTCGAGGATCTCGGTGTTGATCGAGCCGCGCGAACCGGTCTCGAACCCGTCGTTGCCGCGGGCGAGATAGAGCTGCGGGCGCTCGGCCGGCGGTACTTCGGCCAGCACGCGGTCGACGTCGGCGAGGATGCGCTCGGCCTCTGCGGCGAGCATCTCGCCGCGGTCGGGCGCGCCGAGGATGGTGCCGAGCAGGCGCAGCGAGGCCGCGGTCGCGGCGAAGCGGCCGTCGATCAGCAGATAGGGTATGCCGGTCTGGGCCTGGATGCGGTCGGCGATCGAGCGATAGGTCGGATCGGTCGAGCCGAAGTCGACGATCACGTCGGGGCGCTCGGCCATCAGCCGCTCGGTGTTGACGGTGTCGCCGCGGCCGGTCAGCCGGCCGGTCTCGGGCAGATCGCGCGCCTCGGGCCGGATGAACGGCTTGTCCTCGTCGCGCAGCGCCCGCGGCCAGCCGACCAGCGTCTTCGGCGCGACGACGTAGACGGCGATCGCGGCCGGCGGGCCGGCGGCGAAGACGCGGGTGATGGTGTCGGGAACCGTCACCCGCCGCCCGGCGGAATCGACGACGTCACGCGCCTCGGCGCCGATGCCCGTCGCCAGCGTGAGTGCCGCGGCGAGCGCGAGGCGGCGGAGGGCGCGGGGGGCGGTCATGCCTCCCCCACCTGGAAGTCGCCGGGCTTGGGCGGGGCGAGCGGGATGAAGTCGGTCCGGTCGGGCTTGATGTCGACGAGCGGCGTGCCGTCGAGACAGTCGATGCCGCGGATGAAGAGATGGCCTCCCTCGCGCCGCTCGAGGCGGACGATCGAGGTGCCGATCGGATTGGGCCTCAGCGGCGACCGGATCGAGAAGGTGCCGCGGGTGACGCCGTCGTCGCGCGGGCTCTGGGTCAGGATGTCCCGGCGCGAGCGGTGGAGCCAGTAGAAGATCTCCAGCATCTGCCCTTCGGCGATGTCCTGCAGCGCCGGCACCCAGGTCTCGAACACCTCGATGCGGCAGAGCGGCCCGTCGAGACGGCCGTGGCGCGGGCATTCGGACGTGTCGGTCCACGGTGTCCGGATGCGGCCGACGAAGACGAGTGCCGCGTCGTTCGCCCCGTTCCATTCGGCGACCGTCTCGCCGCGCCTGATGTCCTTCACGTCCATTGCTTCGACCTCTCGTCGATCCCGCGGGAGGGGCGCAGAGGCGCCGACCGCGTTCGGGTACACCGACTCAATTATTGATCCGCATTACATGACGCAAGCCGGATCACACCCGATGCGATCGCGCTGGGGCATGCGACGATGCCGTTTCGAGTGACGGAGACCGGGCCATCCATCGTAATCCCGAGGTTCGAACGCGGTCGTCCGTCACGATTCGGCCACGAATGATCGGCCGATCGAACGCCATTGAATGTCTTCGATATCCATATCGTTCGTATTGAACGACCATACGGAGCACTACTTCACGTAAATATTCCAGACTCCGTTTACATATCGCAATTCACTCATGAACATTTCGACATCACTCGTCGCATATCGACGAGAAATTCGTCGATCACGGGCACGAACATGATCGTCGTTGCACTTCGCGACAGATTTCGAACCCGTGCAGCAAAACGTCACGCATCCATGGCGATGGACTGGCGTTGTCGGCTTGTTTATGTAATCTGATTGCATAGCGATCGTCGCATCACCGAGGGAACGGGGGTTCCGTCACGGCGATGCGTCGAGCTTCGGAGGGCACGGACGCCCGAACCGGAGCGCGGGGGCGCGGTCGCAGGCTTGTCGGCAACTCGAGTGGCCGTGTGGGGTGTTCGACCCGCACGGTCGATCCCCGGGGGGAGCAATGAAGATCAGATCGACGCGTTCCGTACTTCTGGCCGGCATCGCCGCCTTTCTGCCGGCCGGCATCGCCGTGGCCGGCGAGAGCGACGTCTACGACCTCGGCCAGATCCACGTCACCGCGGACAAGGAGCGCTGGTCGATCTTCGACCGCTTCGGCGGCACCGTCGTCACCGACGAACAGACCCAGCTCCATGCCAAGGAGACGCTCGACCGCGCCGTCGATCTGGCACCCGGCGTCGTCTCCAACAACTCCGGCGGCACCCGCAACGAGCAGCTGATCTTCGTCCACGGCTTCGACCGCTTCCAGGTTCCGCTGTCGATCGACGGCGTGCGCGTCTATCTGCCGGCCGACAACCGGCTCGACTTCGGCCGCTTCCTGACCGGCGACATCGCCGAGATCCAGATCGCCAAGGGCTATGCCTCGGTGCTCGACGGCCCCGGCGCCATGGGCGGCGCGATCAACCTCGTCACCCGCAAGCCGACCAGGTCCTACGAGGGCGAGATGCGGGTCGGCACCGAGTTCGGCAACGACGGCACCTACGACGGGGTCAAGACCTACCTGCGCGCCGGCACCAAGCAGGAAGCCTACTGGGCGCAGATCTCCGGCACGTTCAACCGCATGGCGGGCTGGGAACTGCCGCAGAGCTACAATCCGACGGCTTACGAGAACGGCGGCCGGCGCGACCATTCCGACACGCGCGACTGGAACGTCAACGCCAAGGTCGGCTTCACGCCCAACGCCACGGACGAATATTCCATCGCCTACACCAAGCAGGAGGGCGAGAAGAACGCGCCCTACAACACGCTCGTCAGCACCAACCGCTACTGGTCGTGGCCGGAGTGGAACGTCCAGAACCTCGCCTTCAATTCGACGACGGCGATCGGCGACAAGTCCTACGTCAAGACGCGGCTGTTCTACACGACCTTCGACAACACGCTCGACAGCTGGGGCGACGCGGCGCAGACCCGGCACACCAATGCCGGCTACGTCTTCACCTCCTACTATCGCGACTGGTCGGCGGGCGGCTCGGTCGAGGCCGGAACCGAGCTCTTCGGTCGCGACACGCTGAAGGGCGCGCTCCACTATCGCCGCGACAATCACACCGAGTGGAACGCCAACTACACCAATGCCTCGGGCACGTCGGCGGGCTGCACCGTCAACGTCGTGTGCTTCACCGAACCGAAGCAGACGACGCTCGAGGACACCTGGTCGCTGGCACTCGAGAACACCTATCGGCTGACGCCGTCGGTCGACCTCGTGCAGGGCATCTCCTACGACTGGCGCAAGCTGTGGCAGTCCGAGGACTTCACCTCGGGCGCCTATGTCCACTACCCGCTGCGCGACAAGACCGCCTTCAACTGGCAGATGGCGGCGATCTGGCGCTATGCCGAAGACGCCAAGATCTACGCCAACGTCTCGGATCGCACCCGCTTCCCGACGCTGTTCGAGCGCTTCTCGTCGCGCTTCGGCGGCGCGGTCTCCAATCCGGGGCTCGAGCCGGAACGGGCGATCAACTACAAGCTGGGCTGGACCAAGGCCTATGCGCCGAAGAGCCAGGTGTCGGTCGAGGCCTACTACGCCTCGGTGCAGGACATGATCCAGTCGGTGCCGATCGTCTATTCGGGCTCGTCGGTGACGCAGTACCAGAACGTCGGCGACGGCTGGTATGCCGGCGTCGATCTGGCGGTCGACCACGCGCTGCGCAGCGACCTGATCGTCGGCGGCAACCTCTCGCTGATCGAACGCAAGGTGACGGCGCCCTACATCCCGGGCTTCCAGGCGACCGACGTGCCGGAGCTGAAGGGCCTCGTCTATGCGAGCTGGAACCCGATTCCCACGGTGACGCTGACGCCCAACGTCGAGTTCGCCTCGGCGCGCTGGACGTCGCGGACGGTGGGCACCACCACGACCTATCTGCGCAGCGGCGGATACGGGCTCGCCAACGTCTCGGCCGAGTACCGCATCCATTCCAACCTGACGCTGGCCGCCGGCGCCCGCAACATCTTCGACCAGTACTACATGCCCTCGGACGGCTTCCCCGCCCGCGGCCGCTCGTTCTTCGCCTCTCTCAAGGCGACGTTCTGACCCCCCCGGACCGGTGCGCTTCCCGGTTCCTGGAGCGGACGGCGGTGGAGGTGGCTTCCTCCACCGCCGTTCCATTCGTCGCGGCGACCGCGACGCGACGCACCTGACGGACACATCGCATGGACATGACACCCTGGGCGCTCTTCCTGACGGCCGGTCCCGTCGGCAGGGGCGTGATGATCGTTCTCCTCGCCGCCTCGGTGTGGAGCTGGGCGCTGATCGGCGAGGCGGTCCTCGCCCATCGCCGGCTCGCCCGCGCGGTGCGGACGGCACGGCACGGCGGGGCGCTCGCCCCTGCC
>DBMN01000243.1 GCA_002298965.1 Rhizobiales bacterium UBA697
ATCCCCTGACGCCGGATCACTTCCCAGAACGTTTCCATGGCCCCCCCGAGCATCGCGATCGCGTCGCGGCGATCGTCGCGCGGCCGGGGCACCGCTCACCCCGCCGCATCTCGCGCGACACTCAGCAAATCGGAGGCCAAACGGCNNCGCGCGCCGCGGAAACTCTGTGAAATTACGGATACGCCCGTCGGCGGGGGCGTGAAACTGGCAATTGACCTTACGGAAAGTGGTTGTCCGCCGTCCAGATCGCCGCTCAGTGGGCGGTGCAGACCATGCAGGGGTCGAAGGAGCGCACCACGTGCTGCACCGCGACCGCCTCGGCGCCGGCATCGCCGACCGCGAGCCCCTCGAGCGCGCCCTCCAGCGGACCGGCCACGCCGGCCGCGTCGCGCGGCGAGAAGTTGAAGGTGGTCGGCGCGACGATCTGCCAGCGGCCGATCCGCCCGCCGCGCACCGTCGTCCAATGGGCGAGGCTGCCGCGTGCCGCTTCCACCAGACCGACACCCGAACCGTCGGTCTGGCTCTGGCCCTCGGAGCAGAAGGGCGCGCCGCGGGCGATCGAGCCCACCCAGCGCTCCATCGCGAGGAGCACGCGCGCCGATTCCACCAGCCGCAGGATCACCCGCGCCGCCACACCCGTACCGCCCACCTCGCGCACCAGCGCGGCGGCGAGCGGATCGCCGTCGACCAGCTGACGCGCCAGCGCGCCGACCTCGACCGCCCTTCCGTCGAGCCGCGGCGCCCGCGCCCAGGAATAGGCCCCGGCGCGCTCGAGATCCGGCGCCGTCGTCGCCCGCGCCGGCGGTCCGGCCTCGCCGGCGATCCAGGCATGGGCCGGATCCTCGGTGATCGCGTCGATCGAAAACGGCCGATGGACGAGATCCGCCGTCTCCATCACCCCGGCGCGGAATTCGTGCCCCCCGTCGCGACCGACGCCGGGATAGGCACCGACGCTCATCACGAGACCCGGACCGCGGCCGAGCCGCGCGAGGTCGAGATCGCGGGCGAGCCGGAGAAACGCCGAAAAGTCGCTCGGGCCGTCGGTCATCGCCTCGAGATCGGCGAGCGTCGCCAGCCCGGCGATCGCCTCGAGCGGCCGGCCGAACAGCGGCCCTTCGGCGAAGGCCCGGACGTCGGTGAGGATGGTGCCGAGCCGCATGATCTCCCCGAGCCCCAGCGCCCGCGTCGTGCCGCCGGCGCGGAAGGCGAGGCTGTGCGGCCATTTGCCGGCGATGACGCCCATCACCTCGAGCAGCCGCGCCCGCGCCGGCAGGAACGTCGCCGACGCCGTCCCGCGGATCGCCGCGAAACGCTCGACGACCGCCGGATGCCACGGCCGGTCGACGTAGGCGGCGCGGGCGAAGTCCGGCATGAAGAAGAGGTGGAAATGGGTCAGATGGTCGGCGACGTTCTCCGCCCCGTGGGCGATCGCCGCCGCCAGCTCGCCGTTGCGCTCCGGCACGAGGCCCGAGAACGAGGCGATGGCGCGGGCCACCGCCAGCGACTGCGACACCGAGCAGATGCCGCAGATGCGCGGCGCGATCACCAGCGCGTCGTCGAGCGGACGGCCGACCAGGATCTGCTCGAAGCCGCGATAGAGCGGCACGCCGACCTCGGCACGCCGCACCACGCCCGCCTCGATGTCGAGCGCGATCTCGAGGTCGCCCTCGACGCGATTGAACGGCCCGACCAGAACCCGCGTCACGTCTCGCTCCCTTCGCCGCCCTTGCGGCCGCGTCCCGGCGGCACCACCACCCGGTCGGCGACGGCGTTGACCCGCACCCGCTTCGGCGTCGCCGACTTCGACAACGCCGCCAGCGCCATGAACCAGGCCTTGGGCATGTCGAGCGGCAGACCGACCGGAATGCCGGCGATCTTCGGCGTGGCGAGGAAGCCGCGCGCCTCCTCGAAGCCCGGCGAGGTGCAGCCGATGCAGGCATAGCCGCCCTGGGTGCAGGAGCCTTCGCCGTTCCAGCCGCGCTGATTGCAGTCGCCGACCGCCTGCGTCGCCTTGCAGCCGAGATGTTCCATCATGCAGCCGCGGTCCGACGCCCGTTCGGCGCTCGCCTTGAACTCGTAGAACTCGTTGCGCGAACAACCGTGATGGGCGAGGTGGTCGGCGAAGAACTTCGGCCGGCCGAAGGCGTCGAGATCGCTCGCCACCAGCGCGCCGCGCGCCAGAGCCTGCAGCGTCTCGACGATCCAGCCGGGATGCGGCGCGCAGCCGGCGATCGAGACGACCGGCAGGCCGCCCCGCGCTTCGAAATCCGCCCCCAGCGCCCCACCGCGCTCGGTCCCGTCGAACTGCAGGCCGATCGCCTCCGCCGGATCGGGCGCGGCGGCGGGAACGCCGCCGAAGGCGGCACAGGAGCCGACGGCCACGACGACCCCGGCGCGGGTCGACAGCGAGCGCACCCAGTCGGCCATGGTCCGTCCGGTGCCGGCGAGCATCTGACAGCGCCCCGAGCCGTTCGGCCCGAGCAGGACGGAACCCTCGATCACCAGCGCGTCGAGCCGCCGCTCACCGCGCTCGACGCTCTCGAGGATGGCGCGCGCCTCCGAGCCGGTCTCGACGCTGACCGACGGGTGCCACAGGAGTTCGATCCCGGCCCGGTCGAACGCGTCGAACAGACCGCGGGCGCCGTGTTCCAGCACCGCCATGGTACAGCCGCCGCAACTGCCGGCCTGCAGCCAGAGAACCGAGAAGCGTTCGCCCGTCATGTGGCTCTCCGGACCCGCCGTCCGCCTCAGCGGCTGCGGCAGATCACCAGCGCGGTGAAGTCTTTCGCGATCGCGGCGACGTCCGCCGTCGACTTGTCGCCGTCGGACGGCTCCTGCGCGTAGGGAACCTGGTTGGCGTCGAGGAAGTAGCCGGCGACGCCCGACTTGATGGCGAAGTTGACGTTCTGCAGCACCTCGGTCGCGCCGTCGCCGCGGGCGCGCGTGTTGGCCTTGGCGACCACGACGCCGACCACCTTGCCCGACTGGTCGACCACCGCGCCGCCGGAATTGCCCGACTGCACCGGCGCCGAGATCTGCATCCGCGTCACGTCCTCGCCGGGGCCGGCCATCGCCGAGACGAGGCCGGTCGAGAGATTGCCGGTCACCGTCAGTTCGCCCGCCAGCGGATAGCCGAACAGCACGATCGGATCGCCGAGGCGGATCTGGCCGCCGGAGCGGAACTTGGCGACGGCGGAGGGCTTCAGATCCGTCTTCAGCACGGCGAGATCGTTCTGGCTCGAGCGCGCCAGGATCGAGGCCTTGGCGGCGCGCCCGTCGGGCAGCTTCAGCTCGGCCTCGTCGCAGTCCTCGACGACATGGGCGTTGGTCATCAGGTGGCCCTTGTCGGAGACGAAGAAGCCGGTGCCGGTGGAGACGCTCGCCCCCTTCTTCGGGGTCTCGGCCGGCTTCTCCTCCTTGGCCTCCCGGCGCGGCGGCGCCTCGTCGCTCGTCTTCTCCTCGTCGAAGGTCACGCGGCCCTTCTGGACGTCCTCCGAGCAGGAGATCGCCGACTGGATCGCCGCGCGGGTGCCGGCGAGATTGAAGCCGTCGAGCCGCTTGCCGTTGTAGTTCACCTGGATCGTCGACTGTCGGGCGAAGTCGATGACGAATTCGGCCTTCACGTTCTCCAGCGCCAGCCCGTAGAGCTTGCCGATCTTCACGCCGACCGCCTTGCCGTTCCAGCTCTTGGAGCCGTCGAAGATCAGCTTGAGGTCGTAGTTCGTCCCGACCTTGATCTTGTCCCAACTCTCGTTGGCGAAGACCATGAAGGCGTTGTCGTTCTTGGTGTCGAAGCCGAGCTCGATCGAGGTGTCGGACTTGAAGGTCGCGAAGGCGAAGCAGCCCTGACGCTGGGCGTTGGCGGCGATGGTCCAGCCGCGCACCTCGTCGACCTCGCGGTCGATCGAATAGGGCGTGCCCGCCCGCGCGCCCGTCGCACCCGAAATCGTCGCGCCGAACGTGATCGCGCCGGCGACGAACGCCATGCCCGCGATCCGGCCGACCGCCTTCGCCACCCGGTTGCTGTCCGTCGACGACATCCCTGCCTCCCAAGCCCTTGCCCGATCGGGCCCCCCGGGGTCCACCCGACGTCGACCCATCGACCGGAGGCTACGCGGGGACGCGAGCGCGTTCAAGCCGACGAAAGGCCCGCGGCCATGACGAATTCCGTCATCGAGCCGGTCCGCCGGACCGCGCCCGTCGCCCGCGTGCCACCGAGCCGTGCCAGTCGGCGAACCCATGGGCGCGGTGGACGATGGCGTGATCGGGTGCCTGCTCGCCGATCGGCGCCAGTTCCCAGTCCCAGTCCTCGTCGGCGGGCGGCAGCGTCACGCCTTCGAGCAGGTCGCGGCGCTCGAGCACGCGGCCTTCCGCATCGACGTCGCGCCCCTCGCTGTCGGTGAGCAGGCAGACCCGGCCGGAGAAACGCTCGAGCGCGACCAGATGGCCCTCGACGATCCGCCGCCCGAGATCGGCATGGCGGCGGCGCTTGGAGGAGTTCATCGCCGCCAGCCGCTCCAGCGGCAGCAGCGCCAGCTGGCTGAGGCAGTTGGCCGAGATCACCAGATCGACGCTCGGATCGGCGGCGAGCCGCGCCAGCGGGTCGGAGAGCCCGGTCGCCCGGTCGAGGATCAGGTCGGTCGAACCGGTGATGTCGAGATCGACGAGGCGGACGTTGCGATGCCGCCGCGCCTTCCAGCGCGCCGGCCACAGATGCACCACGTCGACGAGCAGCACCGTCTCGAAGGCGGCCGCGAGCCGATCGAGCGGCACGTCGCGCACCAGTCCCGAGCCGAGCACGATCGCCGTGCGGCGGCGCTCGCAGGCTCCGATCGCCCGATCGACCACCGCATGGCAATGCGCCTCGTGCGGCCCCCAGGCGCGGCGGCAGCGGAAGCCGCGCGACCACAGCGACACCGCCGCCGTCAGATGGCCGGTCCGCCGGGCATCGAGCGAGGCGGGGGTGGCGAGCCAGGTGACGACTTCGGCGAGCATTGGGGAACCCCGGGGGCGAATCGTTCGCGTGGCAGCAAGAGTGCCCCGCTCTGGCGCGCGACGAAACACGCACCATGTGATACGAGCCTCTGGGCCCACCCCGAGCACGGGAAACGGCGACACGCGACGGAAGAGACCATGAGCATCACGCCCGAGACGCAGACGACCCCCGCGGCCGCCAGACCGAGCCACGACTGGCGACGCCCGGCGCTGGAGATGGGACCGCTCGGCGTGTTCTTCCTCGTCTACATGCTGACCAACCGCGACCACGGCCTGTTGCCGGCGACCGGCGCGCTGATGGTGGCGACGGCGGTGGCGCTGATCGTCGGCTGGCGGCTCTTCCGCAAGGTGGCGGTGATGCCGCTCGTCTCCGGCGCCGTCGTGCTGGTGTTCGGCACGCTGACGCTGATCTTCGCCGACGACACCTTCATCATGTTGAAGCCGACCATCGTCAACATCTTGTTCGGTGCGACGCTGCTCGGCGGCCTCTTCTTCGGCAAGTCGTTCCTGCAGGTGGCGCTCGACGCCGCCTTCGACCTCGACGCCGAGGGCTGGCGCAAGCTGACCTTCCGCTGGGGCCTGTTCTTCTTCTTCCTCGCCGGCGTCAACGAGGTGCTGCGCCATCTGGTCGGAACCGGCGCCATCGCCCAGTCGAGCTGGGTGACCTTCAAGGTCTTCGGCGTGATGCCGATCACCTTCCTCTTCGCGCTCTCCCAGGTGCCGCTGATCCAGAAGCACGGCCCCGCGCCGGCCGAGGACGAGGCCACGCCGTCGGATCGGGCCTGATCACCCTCTGGAAAGCACCAGCCGCGCCGCGAAGGCGCCGAAGAGCGTCGCCACCGACCAGTCGAGCGCCCGGCGCAGCCGTTCGGAGCGCGCAAAGGCTCCCGACACCCGCTCCGCCCCCAGGATCAGCATCGCGCAGCACGGCGCCCCGATGAGCCCGTAGAGCCCGCCGAGGAAGGCGATCTTGAAGGCGGCATGGGGATCGGCCGGATCGACGAACTGCGGCAGGAAGGTCACGAAGAACAGCACGATCTTCGGATTGAGCAGGTTGACCCCGACGCCGACCAGGAAGGACCGCATCGGCGTCTCCGCCTCGCCCGCGGCGCGCGGGTTGAAGGCCGAACCGTGGCGCAGCGTCGCAACCGCCAGCCAGACGAGATAGGCCGCGCCGATCCACTTCAGCACCGCGAAGGCGGTGGCCGAGGCCGCGAGCAGCGCCGAGAGGCCCAGAGCGGCGAGCACCGTGTGGGCATAGAGCCCGACCGTCGTGCCGGCGAGCACGGCGAAGCCCGCCTTGCGCCCATGGGCGAGCGTCCGCCCGAGGAACAGCGCCATGTCCGGCCCCGGCGTGAAGACCAGCAGCAGCACCGCCGCCACATAGGCCGCGACCGTGCCGCCCGAAGGCAGCCCCGCCATCCATCCGCCGTCGATCATGCGCTCGCCCTCTCGTGATCGGGTGTCGTCGCGGCCGACTTTTGCACGCGTCGCCCGAACCGGCTAGAGCATGGGCGACCGGCAGCCCCGCTGCCGGATGCAACACGAGGAGACGGCATGGTCGACGGCATCGCAGGCATCCGGGCGCGCATCGCGACGCTCGCGACCACCCGACCCGTGCTCGCCGCGGCGCTCCTGACCGCCTTCGTCTCGCTGATCGCCGTCGCGCTGCCGTCGATCGATCTCGCCGTCGCGCGTCTCTTCTTCCATCCGGGCGTCAAGCCGACGACGACCTTTCCGCTCGAGGACGTGTCCGCCCTGCTGGCGCTGCGCCGCGCCGGCATGGGCGTGACGCGCTGGGCGGCGGTCCTCCTCGTCCTCACGGTTCTCGCCAAGATCCTCGTGCCGATGCTCGCCAAGGCGATCCCGATGCGCGGCCTCCTCTACGTGCTGACGACGCTCGCCGCCGGCCCGGGCCTCTTGATCAACGTCTTCTTCAAGGAACTGTGGAGCCGACCCCGCCCGATCGAGACGACGATCTTCGGCGGCGACTGGCGCTTCCAGCCGGCCTGGGTGCTCGGCGGCGACTGCCCGACCAACAATTGTTCCTTCCCCTCCGGCGAGGCGGCGAGCGCCGCCTGGCTGGTCGGCCTCGTCTTCGTCGTGCCGGAACGCTTCCGCCGCGCCACCCTGATCGTCACCGTCGGCTGGACGCTGGCGATCTCGTTCAATCGGGTGATCTTCGGATCGCACTTCCTGTCGGACGTGATGATCTCGTGGTGCCTGATCGCGACCGTGCTGCTGGGGCTGCGCGAACTCGTCCTCGTCCGTCTCGATCAGGTGAAGGTCGACGCGGTCGAAGCCTTCCTCGCCCGTCTCGGCGACAGGATCATCGCCCCGTTCCGCCCGAAGGCGTGAGCGGGCGCCCTTCGTCGTCGCAGACGGTCAGGTCGACCGACGGCGGGTTCGCCGGCAACAGCGCCTCGAACGGCCGGCAGGCGCCGCCCTCGCAGAGCCGCCAGTCGGCCGTGGCGCCGGAGCGCGCCAGCCGCACGGCGGGGGTCGGGGGAACCTTCGGGTGCCAGACCCAGGCGCCGTCGACGAGCCGCGCGTCCGCCCCCGGTTCCATCCCGGCGCCCGAACCGCGCACCCGCGCCGTCTCGACCACCGGGCCGCGGTCGGTCGCCCGCCAGTCCTCTTCCCACGTCTGACGCTCGACCGAGTGGGTCCACGCGAGCGTCGCCCGTTCGCCGGAGAGCGCGACGACGATCCCTCCGGCGATCAGGCAGAGTTTCACGACCCGCTCGCCGGCGCCGCCGCGGCCCGCGCACCCCGCGTCCGGCCGAGATGCAGGACGAGGAAGCCGATGCCGAGGGCGAAGCCGACGCCGTCGGTCCACGGCACCGCGGTGATCAGGAAGCCCGCCGCCGCCACCGCGATCGCCCGTTCGAGCAGCGTCAGATGCGCCCGGCCGTAGCCGACCGCCGCCGCGCCCCACAGCGCGATCGCCGCCGCCGCCTTCACCACCACGTAGGCGACGTCCATCCAGTGGGCGAAGGCCGTTGCCGCGCCGTGCGGCTGCAGCATCAGCGCCGGGTCGTAGACCGCCAGATAGGGGATGACGAAGCCCGGCAGCGCGATGCGCATCGCCTCGAAGCCGATCTTGAAGCCGGATGTCCGGGCGATCGGCGCCGCGGCGAAGGCGGCGAGCGCCACCGGCGGCGTCAGGTCCGCCATGATGCCGAAGTAGAACACGAACATGTGGGAGACGATCAGCGGCACGCCGAGCGCCAAGAGCGCCGGCGCCGCGATCGACGAGGTGATGATGTAGTTCGGGATGGTCGGGATGCCCATGCCGAGGATCAGGCTGACCACCATCGTCAGCATCAGCGAGGCGATCAGCGAATCCTTGCCGACCGCCACCACCCAGTTGCCGAAGATCGTGCCGACGCCGGTCAGCGTCATCGTGCCGACGACGAGGCCGACCACCGCGCAGGCGAGACCGACCGGCAGCGCCTGACGGGCGCCGTCGGCGAAGGCGTCGCGGCAGACGATCAGCGTCGCCCGCCCGCCGACCGACAGCGTGCCCATCACCACCGCCAGACCGACCAGCGCCAGCATGGTGGTGACGCCGACCGCCAGCGAGGCGCCGGCGATGACGCCGAGGCCGATCCAGAAGCCGAAGCGGATCGCCTGCCGCTCGACCCCGAGCAGCAGCGAGCCGGCGATCACCAGGAGGACCGTCAGGGCGAGGCCGACCGAGCCGGCGAAGAGCGGCGTGTAGCCGGAGAACAGCAGCCAGACGAGCACGGCGAGCGGCAGCACCAGATGCCAGCGCTGCTTCAGCGAGCCGAGCGCGTCGGGGAGCTGATCCTTGGGCAGGCCGAGGAGACCGCACTTGCCGGCTTCCAGATGCACCGCGAGGAAGGCCGAGACGTAGTAGAGGATCGCCGGCACCACCGCCGCCTTGACGATCTCGACGTAGGGCACGTCGATCGTCTCGGCCATGATGAAGGCGACCGCGCCCATCACCGGCGGCATGATCTGCCCGCCCATCGAGGCCGTCGCCTCGACGCCGCCGGCGAAGGCCGCCCGATAGCCGAAGCGCTTCATCAGGGGAATCGTGAACTGGCCGACGGCGACGACGTTGGCGACGCCCGAGCCGGAGATCGTGCCCATCAGCGCCGAGGAGAACACCGCCACCTTGGCCGGCCCGCCGCGCGCCGCGCCGAAGAGGCCCATGGCGACGTCGGTGAAGAGGCCGATCATCCCGGCCTTCTCCAGGAACGAGCCGAACAGGATGAAGAGGAAGATGTAGGTCGCCGAGACCAGCGTCGGCGTGGCGTAGATGCCCTCGGTGCCGAAGGCCATGTGCTCGACCACCTGTTCGAGCCCGTAGGGCCGATGATCGAAGGGCTTGGGCAGCCAGTGGCCGAACAGGCAATAGGCGAGGAACGTCCCCGCCACGATCGGCAGCGCCGGGCCCATGAAGCGCCAGACCAGCACGAAGAGCACCGAGATCGCGGTGATGCCGACCACCATGTCGGCCTGCGTCAGGTCGCCCGATCGCACCACCAGATCGTGGTAGAAGGCCCAGTGATAGAGCCCGACCGCGAAGCCGGCGACCGCGAGGATCACGAGGAAGACGCGGTCCATCGGCCCCTTGGAGCGGTGCAGCGCCAGGGCGAGACCGCCGACCAGACAGAGGAAGCCGACGTGCAGCGTCCGCACGATCTGGCTCGGCGGGTTGCCGGTGTACCAGGCGACCAGTCCGAAGGCGACGAGCAGGGCGACGAAGCCGATCGGCGCGTCGAGCCCGAGCCGTCCGCGAAGGCCTTCGATCGCGATCCACACCGCCCAGAGCGCGAAGGCGCCGGCGGTGAAGTGGATCGCCGTCAGGCCGGCGACGATCGGCTTGTCGAGCGGGATCGAGAAGGCCGTCACCACCTGGAAGGCCGCGAAGGCGACCGAGATCCAGTAGAACAGCCGACCGCCGAAGCCGTCGCCGTGGTCGGCCGGAATGCCGTGTTCCGGATCGATCACCGGCCCGGCCGGACCGTCTTCGTCGTGCGTCGTCGCCTGATGGATCATCTCGCCGTTCCCGAATGAGCATGCGCCGTCGCGCGGACCCCCCGTCCACGCGCGATGAGAGCGCCGGGCGGGAAGGCCCCGCCCGGGCGTCGCGGGATCACTTCACGCCGTGTTCGGCGAGGTACTTGGCGGCACCGGGATGCATCGGCACCGGCATGCCGACCTTGGCGTTCTCGATTCTGATCGCCTTGGCCGCGGCGTGGGCCGCCTGCAGCTCGCCGAGGTTCTCGTAGATCGACTTGGTCATCTGATAGACGAGGTCGTCGGAAAGATCGGAGCGGGTGACGAGATAGTTCACCACCGCCGCCGTCGGCACAGCCTTGTCCTGCTTGCCGTAGGTGCCGGCCGGGATGTCGGAGGCGACGAAGGGCGCGCCCGCCTTCTCGACCACCGCCTTGGGGATCTCGACGACGGTGATGTCGACCGAGGTCGCGAGGTCGCGGATCGAGGCGACGCCGAGGCCGGCCGACTGCAGCGTCGCGTCGAGCTGACGGTTCTTCATCAGCTCGACGGATTCGGCGAACGAGAGATACTCGACCTTGCCGAGATCGGCATAGGTCAGGCCCGCCGCCGCCAGGATCGCCCGCGCGTTGAGCTCGGTGCCCGACTTCGGCGCGCCGACCGACAGGCGCTTGCCCTTGAGATCGGCCAGCGTCTTGATGCCGCTGTCGTGCGAGGCGACGACCTGGATGTAGTTCGAATAGATCGCGGTCATGCCGCGCAGCTTGTCGAGCTTGGCCTTGAAGCCGGCCTCCTGATCGCCGGTCCAGCCGGCGGCGAGGCTGTCGCCGAGGGTGAAGGCGACCTCGCCCTTGCCCTGCTGCAGGAGGTTGAGGTTCTCGACCGAGGCCTTGGTGGCCTGCACCGTCGGCCGGGCGCCGGCGATCTTCTCGCCGTAGATCTTGGCGATGGCGACGCCCATCGGGTAGTAGACGCCCGAAGTACCGCCCGTCAGGACCGTGATGAACTCGTCGGCGCGTGCGCCGATCGACGACGCCGTCATGATCGCCAGCGCACCGAGCGCCGCGATCGCGGAACGTGCCTTCATGGCCGTCTCTCCCTGGTTTCCCCGCCGTCGGCCCGTCGTTTCTCGCAGGCCGATCGTCCAGGAACTGTCGCGCGATCGCGGCCCGACGGCAACCTCGGAATCCCGCAATTTCGCCGACCGCGGCATTTTTTCGGTCATCCGTTCGTTTCGCGAACGCCATGCCGGCCGGCTGCGGGGAAGCGCGGATGTGGCGCGCGCCCCTTGACTTCCCCGCCTCTTTCGGGCTTTTCGGAAGGGCTCGCGCGTCGCGCGGGATCAACTGTTCGGGAACACGTGTCCGTCATGTCGTTCGTCACCACGACGAAAATCAAAACGACCACGACGACGGCGACGAAAGTCGCCGGCTGACGCAGGCTCTCGACCTCCCGCAGCCCTCTCCCGGCGGGTGACGAGGGCAGCGGAGGACCGAACGGTTCCTTCTTCGACACCCTCGAAAAAGCGATCCCCGAGGTCCTCTCCGTGAAACGGGAGAGTGGTCGTTCATGCGGGGAATCTGAAGATGGGTTACAAGGTCGCAGTCGTCGGAGCCACCGGCAACGTCGGACGTGAAATGCTCGACATCCTGGCCGAGCGCGGATTTCCGGTTTCGGAAGTCGTGGCGCTGGCCTCCGCCCGTTCGCTCGGCACCGAGGTCTCCTTCGGCGACAAGACGCTGAAGTGCAAGGTGCTCGACCACTACGACTTCTCCGACACGGACATCTGCCTGATGTCGGCCGGCGGTTCGGTGTCGAAGGAATGGTCGCCCAAGATCGGCGCCCAGGGCTGCGTCGTCATCGACAATTCCTCGGCCTGGCGCTACGACGCCGAGGTGCCTCTGATCGTTCCGGAAGTGAACGCCGACGCGATCGTCGGCTTCACCAAGAAGAACATCATCGCCAACCCCAACTGCTCGACCGCCCAGCTCGTCGTGGCGCTGAAGCCGCTGCACGACGAGTACACCATCAAGCGCGTGGTGGTCTCGACCTACCAGTCGGTCTCCGGCGCCGGCAAGGAAGCCATGGACGAGCTCTTCACCCAGACCCGCGCGGTGTTCGTCACCGATCCGGTCGAGCCGAAGAAGTTCCCCAAGCGCATCGCCTTCAACCTCATTCCTCAGATCGACGTCTTCATGGAAGACGGCTTCACCAAGGAAGAGTGGAAGATGATGGCGGAGACCAAGAAGATCCTCGACCCGAAGATCAGGCTGACCGCCACCTGCGTCCGCGTGCCGGTGTTCATCTCGCATTCCGAGTCGGTCAACGTCGAGTTCGAGAAGACGGTCTCGGCCGACGAGGCCCGCGACATCCTGCGCGAAGCCCCGGGTTGCCTCGTCATCGACAAGCACGAGCCGGGTGGCTACATCACCCCCTACGAGGCGGCCGGCGAAGACGCGACCTACATCAGCCGCATCCGCGAGGACACGACCGTCGAGAACGGCCTCGCCTTCTGGTGCGTCTCCGACAACCTGCGCAAGGGCGCGGCGCTCAACGCCATCCAGATCGCCGAAGTGCTGATCAACCGCAAGCTGATCACGCCGAAGGCCGGCAAGGCCGCCTGATCGGCGCGACCCGCGCGAAGACATCGATCGGCGCCCCTCGGGGCGCCGATCGCACGTGTGCTCCGCGCGGGGCAGCGGGCGCGGCGTCATGGCCGTCGCCGACGCGACATCGGACCGCGCGAATCTCCAGCAAGACCGACGGAGACCTCGCCATGGCCGCCGACCTCGATCTCGCCACCATCCTGCTCCTGCTCAAGACGTCCTATCTCGCGGGCGGGACGGCGCTCGCCTACGTCCGCCTCCATTCGCGCGACGGTTTCGGCACCGGCGCCATGGCGGCCGCCTATCTGGTCCAGGCGCTCGGCACGACGCTCGCCGGCGTGGCCGAGGTCGACCATCCGCACTACGCGACGTTGAGCCTCGCCAGCCTGACGCTCGGGATCTTCGGCTACACGCTGCTGGTCGTCGGCGCCTGCGAACTGAGCGGCCGACGCCGAAAGCCCTGGCTGGCGCTCCTCCACCTCCTGCCCGTCGTGGTCCTGCTCGGCGGCGCGGCGACGGGTCTGCACGTGCTGAACGACCTGCGGGCTTCGATCTTCAACGGGGCGGGGGCCCTCGCCTATCTCGCCCTCGCCGTCCGCGTCCGGCTCGACCATCGAAGCGAACCGCTGCCGGTCCGCAATCCCCTCGCGCTCGTCCTCGCCGCCATCGGCGTGACCAGCCTGATCCTCGCCGGCCAGTTCGCCACCGGGCGGCAGGAGCTGATGGCGCCGACCACCGGCTTCACCCTGGTCGTCACCTTCAAGCTGCTGATCGCCCTCTTCGCGGTGATCCTGGTGCTGGAACGCAGCAACCGTCAGCTCGACCGCCTCGCCGGCACCGACGTGCTGACCGGGATCGCCAACCGGCGCGCCTTCTACGACACGACCCCGGCGACACCGCGGGCCGACGACGCCGTCGTCGTCTTCGACGCCGATCGCTTCAAACGCCTCAACGACGAGTTCGGCCATGCCTTCGGCGACGTCGTGCTGCGCGCGATCGCCGCCGACCTCGCCGCCTCCGTCCGCCGCGACGACGTCGTCGCCCGCTTCGGCGGCGAGGAGTTCATCCTCTTCCTGCCCGGCGCCGGCGCGGCGACGGCCCTCGCCGTGGCGGAACGCGCCCGTGCCGCGGTGGCCGCGACCGAACATCGGATCGCCGGGCGGCCGCTCCACGTCTCCGTCAGCGCCGGCGTCGCGGTCTGCCCGCCCGACGCGGTCGACCTCGCCACCCTGATCCGTCGGGCCGACGTCGCCCTCTACGCCGCCAAGCGGGAGGGCGGCGATCGCTGCCGTTTCCACGACCCGGCCCTCGAGCCCGCACCGTCGCCTTGATCGCGGCCGGGTGATAGAACGCGACGTCCCGCCCTCGCGCCGAGACCCGGCGCGGCGCGGCGCGTCCATCGCCCGGAGCACGCCATGGCCGACTGGAACCCCGCCCTCTACGCCCGCTTCTCCGACGAACGCGACCGGCCGATCGCCGATCTCCTCGCCCGCGTCGATTTCGACGCGCCGAAGCGCATCGTCGATCTCGGCTGCGGCGCCGGCGCCTCGACCGCGCCGCTCGTCGCGCGCTGGCCGCAGGCCGACGTCCTCGGCATCGACACCTCGCCGGCGATGCTCGACAAGGCGCGCGAACGCCTGCCCGCCGCCCGTTTCGAGGAAGCCGACGCGGCGAACTGGGCGCCCGAGGCGCCGGTCGATCTGATCTTCTCCAACGCCGCGCTGCAGTGGCTCTCGGACCACGAGACCCTGTTGCCGCGGCTGATGGGCCATCTCGCCCCCGGCGGCGTCCTGGCGGTGCAGATGCCCGACAATCTCGACGAGCCGAGCCATGCCCGCATGCGCGACGTCGCCCGCCGGCCGGCCTTCGCGGCCGCCCTCGCCGACGTGGTCGATTCCCGCACGCGGATTTCCTCGATCGAGAAGACCTACGATCTCCTGGCGCCGCTTTCCGCCCGCGTCGACGTCTGGCGGACGACCTACGTCCATCCGCTCGCCGGCCCCGAGGCGATCGTCGAGATGGTCGCCTCGACCGGCCTGCGCCCCTTCCTCGACGCCCTCGACGAAGCGGCGCGTCCCGCCTTCCGCGCCGAATACCAGGCCGAGATCGCGGCCGCCTATCCGCGCGCCGTCGACGGCCGGGTGCTCTTCCGCTTTCCGCGTCTGTTCTTCGTCGCGGTCAGGGCGGCGTGAGGGGTCAGACGAAGCGCTTGAGCGCCTCGACCAGCGGGGCCGGTGCGATCGAGGTCTCGCCGCGGAACGGCGCGTCGAGGATGACGATCAGCGCCACCGACAGGCCGATGGCGCCGAAATGCACCCCGACCAGCGTCCGGGTGAAGAAGGTCTGACGATAGCGCCCGTTCATCACCATGGCACCGACCAGGAAGCCGCCGATCAGCAGCCAGAAGACGCGCGGGATCGATCGCGTGGCGTGTTCGAAGCGGATCGCACGATCGAGCTCGAGCGCATCGTGGCGGGCGAAGAGCGCGCTGCGGGTCACGTCGCTGACCTTCAGGTCGCGCAGCTTGCCGCGCAACCGGTCGAGCAGGGTCTGCGCTTCGGGCGACAGGCGCGGCTCGACCGCGCCGAGCCGGGGCCATTCGTCGGTCGTCACCACCTCGACGTAGCGCCGCAGCAGCGCCAGCGTCTCGCCCGCCCAGACGGCATCCTGCTCGCCGATGTCACGGGCGAAGGAGGCGACGTGCATGCCCTCGCGCGACACCGCGTCGTCGGCGACGCCGAAGTTCGAGCGCACCTCCGCCACCGAGATCGCCAGCATGAAGGCGATGAAGGCGAGGAGGCTGCCGTGGACCACCTCGAACTGCTTGGAGTGGGGATCGACCTCGTCGAGCCGCCGCACGAAGAGGAAGCGATGGGCGAGTTCCGCGACCACGACCGCCATCACGGCGGCGATCGAGGCGAGCAGCGTCAGCACGACGAGATCGCTCGCCTGCCCGAGTTGATTCCACATCGATTCTCTCCCCCTCGTCGCGGCGACCGGACGGGGTATGCGATCAGGCCTTGCGCTTGGCGGTGACCTCGATCTCGATCTTCATCTCGGGCTTGACCAGACCGCAGACGATCATCGTCGCGGCCGGGCGCACCTCGGCGAAATACTCGCCGACGATCGGGAACACCACGTCCATCATCGAGGCCTCGGTGACGTAGTAGGTCGCCCGCACCACGTCGGCGAGGTGGAAGCCCGCCTCGTTCAGCGCCTTGGTGATGGTGTTCATGGCGTTGCGGGTCTGTGCCTCGAGGCTCTCCGGCATCTGCATCGCGGCATAGTCGTAGCCGGTGGTGCCGGAGACCCAGCACCAGTCGTCCTGCGCCACGGCGCGCGAATAGCCGCCCACCTTCTCGAAGGCGGAACCGGAGGAGATCAGACGACGAGCGGTCATGGGAACATCCTTTCGATCGATCAGGCGCTCGCCGGGCGACGAGCGAAGAGAAGCGCGATGCCGGCGGCGATCAGCGCCCCGCCCGAGATCCGTTCGACGAGAACGAGCCCCCGGGGCGAGCGCGCGAAGCGTCCGACGTGGGATCCGGCCATGGCATAGAGCATCACGGCGACGAATTCGAGCCCGAGTGCCACCGCACCGAGCGTGACGATCTGTCCGAAGGCGGGGCGGCTCGGATCGACGAAGGGCGCGAAGAAGGCGCCGAAGACCAGCATCGCCTTGGGGTTCGTCGCCGCGGTGAAGAACTCGCGCGAGAACAGCGCCTTGAGGCTCGTCGCCCCTTCCTCTTCGTCCGCGGCGGGCTTCGCCCGGATCATCTCGACGCCGAGGAAGATCAGATAGGCCGCGCCGACGAACTTCAGCGCCGCGAAGAGCTCGGCCGAGGTGGCGAGCAGCGCGCCGAGGCCGATGGCGGCGGCGAGCACGAAGAAGGCGAAGGGCGGGAAGCGTCCGCCGGCGGCGAGAACCGCGGTGCCGAGCCCGTGGCGGGCGGCATGGCTCATCACCAGCACGTTGTTGGGGCCGGGGAACATGTTCATGGCGAAGGCGGCGGGCACGAAGATCGGCCAGATTCCGAGATCCATCGCAGCATCCTTCCGTGAAAGTCAGGCCCCGAAACGTCGAAGGGACGGCCATGGCCGTCCCTTCGTGATCTTCTTCGGCGAGAAGGCCGAAATCAAGCCCAGGGGCGCGCCGAAGCGGTCTTGGCCTCGTAGGCCTCGATCGCCTCGCCCTTCTGCATCGTCAGGCCGATGTCGTCGAGGCCCTCGAGCAGGCAGTGCTTGCGGAACGGGTCGATGTCGAACTTGACGGTGCCGCCGTCCGGACCGCGGATCTCCTGCGCCTCGAGATCGACCGTCAGCGTGGCGTTGGCGCCGCGGTTGGCGTCGTCCATCAGCTTGTCGAGGTCGGCCTGGGAGACGCGGATCGGCAGGATCCCGTTCTTGAAGCAGTTGTTGTAGAAGATATCGGCGAAGGACGTCGAGATCACGCAACGGATGCCGTAGTCGAGCAGCGCCCACGGCGCGTGCTCGCGGCTCGAACCGCAGCCGAAGTTGTCGCCGGCGACGATGATCTGCGCCTTGCGCCAGCTGTCCTTGTTCAGAACGAAGTCCGGCTTCTCCGAACCGTCCTCGTTGAACCGCAGCTCGAAGAAGAGACCGCGGGCGAGGCCCGTGCGCTCGATCGTCTTCAGGAACTGCTTGGGGATGATCATGTCCGTGTCGATGTTGACGATCGGCAGCGGCGCGGCAACGCCGGTCAGCGTCGTGAACTTGTCCATGGGAAGACCTCCGAAATCCGTTGACCGGCTTCTAGCCGTGTTTTGGCGGGCCGTCAAAGCCCCGAGGGCGGTTCGCGCCGCTTCGACGTCAGTCGGCGACCAGCGCCTCGATCGCGTCCATGTCGTCGTCGGAGAAGCCGAAGTGATGGCCGATCTCGTGGATCAGCACGTGGGAGACGATCGCCCCCAGGCTCTCGCCGTGTTCGGCCCACCAGTCGAGGATCGGGCGGCGATAGAGCCAGATCCGGTTGGGCAGGCGCCCGGTCTCGGCCACCGCCCCGCCCTGCGGCAGGCCGATGCCCTGGAAGAGGCCGAGGAGATCGAACGGGCTCTCGATCTCCATCTCCTCCAGCACCTCGTCCTCGGGGAATTCGGCGATGGCGATGATCACCTCGCCGGTCAGCCGGCGGAACTCCTCCGGCAGGCCGGCATAGGTCTGATGCGCCAAGGCCTCGAAGGCATCGAGATCGGGGGCCGTCACATGGGTCCAGTCGAGGATCGCGGCGGGCGTGGTCACGAGAAGGTCTCCGGGAGCGAAGCGCGGAAGGCGCTCATGAGGAAGCGGATCTGGTCGGGTGCGTAGCGATGGGCGCGGCCGACCGGACAGGCGTCGCGCGCCCGACAGCCGTCGGTGCGGCAGAGCCCGCCGGCATGGCTCTCGAGAAAGCCGCGGCAGCGCCCGACGTCGTAGGCCGCGCCGGTGAAGGCATCCGCCGGACAGGCGACGAGGCAGGAGCGGGTGCGGCAGGTCGCGCAGGGCGCGTCCTGCGGGGCGGCCTCGCGCCCGATCACCCGATCGAAGAGCAGCGCGCCGCGGAAGGCGTGCCAGAGGCCGAGCGTCGTATCGATCAGCATGCCGGTCGGCGAAGGCGCGAGCCCTTCCGCCCGCATCGCCCAGCGCTGGAACGGCCACCACGGCGGACCGCGATGGGGGAAGATCGCCGCGGCGCCGAGCTCTGACGCAATCCCGCCGATCACCCGTTCCGACCAGCGGTCGAGGGGATGGGGCAGCCCGTCCACCCGCTCCGGCGAGGTCGCGAAACCCGCCCAGCCCTCACGTCCACGCCAGCCGACGAGCAGCGCCGATCGCGCCGGCCGACCGTCGTCGAAGGCGGGAGCCTCGTCCTCGGCGTCGAAGACCACGACGCCGCGCGGCGCCAAGCCGGCGGCGCGCACGGCCGCCTCGGCGCGCTCGCGGGTGCCTTCGTCGATCG
>DBMN01000187.1 GCA_002298965.1 Rhizobiales bacterium UBA697
GGGCGAGCGGCATCAGGGGGCGGTCGTAGGCGAAGACGACGTCGTCGGCGACGACCGCGCCGATCGCCGCGCGCGGCGGCAGGCGACAGGGCGCGACGGGCGAGGGGGTGGCGATCGGCAGCCGCCGGAACGCGTCGAGCGAGGCGAGGGTGGTGCCGAGGGGCTTGTCGGCCGCAGCCGAGGTGATCCGAGTCCTCTTGCCGAGTTTCACGCGCTTCGCGCTCCGTAGTCCGTCCCCGGGGCGACCTTGGCACAGAGCGCCGCGGCTTTCCATCACCCGGCGGGGGCACGACCCTCGCCCGGGGCGGAACCCATACCAAGGAAGGAGGCCGATCTTGACGGCGATCAAGAAGCGGCGGGCGTGTGTGCGCGACCGTCGTGGCCGGACGGGTCCTCGAGGGAAGGAAGCCATGGACGACGCGCGCACGACGATCGAGACGGCCGGGATGATCGGCCACAACGCCACCGAGACGCCGATCACCGTCGAGGTGCGGCTCTTCAACAGCCTCACCCGCCACGGTGGCGGGCTCGGGCCGGTGCAGCGGCTGGAACTGACGGCGGGGGCGACCGTCGGCGACGTGGTCGATCGGCTGCGTCTGCCGGTCGACGACATCTTCCTCGTGCTGCGCAACGGCCGCGACGTGTCGCCCGGCCTCTACGGCGGCGGNNTCGACGACGGCGACGTCGTCGCCTTCTCCGGCCCCGTGCCCTATTCCTTCGGCATGGGCGCGCCGGTGGTCTGAGGGCAAAACGCCGCGACCGCCATCAATCATTGCGAAACCAAGGTCTGCCATCGTCCAAATTCGAACCGCAAGTCGAGGGCGACATGACGGACCTTTCCGAGCGCGGCGTCTCGTTCGACGACCTGACGCTGCACTATCAGCCGCAGGTGGCCGCCGACGGATCGCGCGTCGTCGCGGTGGAGGCGCTGCTGCGCATCCTCAAGCCGACGCCGCGTCTGGCGACCCCGGCCGACGTGCTCGCCTGGTACGAGGCGCCCGACGACGCCGAGGCGCTCGACTGGTGGGTGTTCCGCCGTGCCGCGACCGACGCGCTGCGCTGGCCGTCGATCACCGTGTCGATCAACATGACGGCCGATCGCTTCCGCGACCCGACCTTCGCCCGCCGGGCGCTGGCGCTGATGGAGGAGATCGGCATCGATCCGAAGCGGATCGAGTTGGAGATCGTCGAGGGCGCCTACATCGGCGACTTCGAACGGGCGGTCGCCAACATCGAGGTGCTGCGCGCCGCCGGCGTCAAGATCGCGCTCGACGACTTCGGCACCGGTTTCTCGTCGCTGACCTATCTGCTGAAACTGCCCGTCGACAAGGTGAAGATCGACAAGTCCTTCGTCGACGGCGTCGGCCTCGTCCAGTCGGCGGCGATCGTCCATGCGGTCGTGGCGCTCGCCCGGGCGCTGGGGATGAAGATCACGGCCGAAGGCGTCGAGAGCGAGGACCAGTGGCGCTTCCTGCGCGCCGCCGGCTGTCACTACATCCAGGGCTGGTTCTTCTCGAAGGCGGTGTCGGCCGACGCGCTCGACGCCATGCTCGCCTCCGGCACCGTGCCGCGCCGCGACGCGGCGTGAGACCGCGCCCCTGGCCGAATGCACGCTTCCAATCGTTTCTGATCACTGCAGAGGCCCTTCATGCTGAGGCGCCCGACGAAGTCGGGCCTCGAAGAGCGAAGGGCCGAGAGGCACGGCCCGTCGAGGCTTCGCCCTTCGAGGCCCGGCCGATGGCCGGGCACCTCAGGGTGAAGCCGAACAGGGGAAAGCGAGAGCCTTCTCGCTCAGAACGTCCAGCGTTCCGCCTTGGAGATCAGGAAGTCGCGGAAGACCTTGACGCGGGCGGTGTTCCGCATCTCCTCCGGATAGACGAAGTAGCAGTCGAAGGCCGGGACGTCGGCCTCCGGGATCAGCTGCACCAGGTCCGAATTGGCGTCGATCAGATAGTCGGGCAGGAGCGCGATGCCGACGCCGCGCTGCACGGCGCGCTTGATCGCCAGCACAGAATTGATCTTCAGGCACGGCCGGCGCGGCGCGTTGAGCGGACGACCGGCGGTCTCCAGCCAGTTCATGTCGCGCAGGTACACCGGGGCGGACGAGCCGAAGGTGATGATGCGGTGGTTGTCGAGCTCCTCGATCGTCTCGGGGCTGCCGTGGCGCTTGAGATAGGCCGACGACGCGTAGAGATGATAGTGGATGGCGAAGAGCTTGCGCTGGATCAGGTCCGGCTGCACCGGCTGGCGCACGCGCAGCGCCACGTCGGCCTCGCGCATGGCGAGGTCGAGTTCCTGATCGTCGAGGATCAGCTCGAGTTCCACCTCGGGGTAGAGCTCGACGAATTCGTGGATGCGCGAGGTCAGCCACGAGGTGCCGAGCCCGACGGTCGTCGTGACGCGGAGCGTGCCGGTCGGTTTCTCGCGGGTCTCGACGAGGCGGGAGCGCGCCTGCTCGAGCTTCAGCATCACCTCGCGGGCGGTGCGGAAGAGCAGCTCGCCCTGTTCCGTCAGGATCAGACCACGGGCGTGGCGATGGAACAGCGGCACGCCGAGGTCGGTCTCGAGCGCCGAGACCTGACGGCTGACCGCCGACTGACTCATCTCGAGGAACTCGCCCGCATGGGTGAAGGAACCCGCGTCGGCGGCGGCGTGAAAGATCCTCAGCTTGTCCCAATCCACGGCACTTCCCCCCAATTCTCGTCCCGCCCGGTCGGGCGTCTTCGACGCCTCCTCAGGCGCCGTGACCGGACAGGTACTTTTCCGCCTCGAGAGCGGCCATGCAGCCCATGCCGGCGGCGGTGACCGCCTGGCGATAGACGTCGTCGCAGACGTCGCCGGCGGCGAAGACGCCGGGGATCGAGGTCCGCGACGTGCCCGGTTCCACCCAGAGATAGCCCGAGGGCTTCAGCTTCAGCTGCCCCTCGAAGAGTTCGACCGCCGGCTTGTGGCCGATCGCCACGAAGAAGCCGTCGCAAGCGACGTCGCGCTTGGCGCCGGTCTTCACGTCCTCGATGCGGACGCCGGTGACCGACGGCGGAATGCCGGGGGTGCCCAGAACCTCGTCGACCGCGGCGTTCCAGATCACCTCGATCTTGGGATGCGCGAAGAGGCGCTGCTGCAGCACCTTCTCGGCGCGGAACGAATCGCGGCGATGGATGATCGTGACCTTCGAGGCGTGGTTGGTGAGGTAGAGCGCCTCCTCGACGGCCGAATTGCCGCCGCCGACGACCACCACTTCCTTGCCGCGATAGAAGAAACCGTCGCAGGTGGCGCAGGCCGAGACGCCGAAGCCGCGGAACTTCTCCTCCGACGGGATGCCGAGCCACTTGGCCTGGGCGCCGGTGGCGATGATCAGCACGTCGCAGGTCCAGGTGGTGCCGCTGTCGGTCTCGAGGCGGAAGGGGCGGGCGGAGAGGTCGGCCGCGGTCACCGTGTCGGTGACGAATTCGGTGCCGCAGTGCTCGGCCTGGAGCCGCATCTGCTCGACCAGCCAGGGGCCCTGGATCGGTTCGGCGAAGCCCGGATAGTTCTCGACGTCGGTCGTGACGGTCAGCTGGCCGCCGATCTGGATGCCGGCGATCAGCACCGGTTCCAGCATGGCGCGGGCGGCATAGATGGCGGCGGTATAACCGGCCGGGCCGGAACCGATCACGAGAACGCGGGCGTGACGAGAGGACATCGAATCTCCACCGGGAGCGAAGAAGGCAGGCATCCCGTCACATATAGTCCGAAAGGATGATAAACCCAAACCCCCGGATGAAAAAAGCTCTATGTTCCCCACCATTTGCGGTGCGCCCACATCCACTGGGCGGGGTATTCGCGAATCCAACGCTCGTAGACGTCGTGGATCGCCTGCGTCGTCGCCTGGATGTCGGCCTTCTGGTCGTCGCTGCGCGTGACGCCGATCTCGACCGCGTCGATCTCGAAACGGGCACCGTCGCGGCGGATGGTGCGGGCGACGACGATCGGCAGGCCGAGCTTGCGGGCGAGCATCGCCGGGAAGGGATTGGCGTGGGCGTCGCGGCCGAAGAAGGAGACGGTGATGCGGGTGTCGTCGCGCAGGTCGCCGAGAACGGCGAGGGTGGCGCCCGACTTGGCGGCGCTCATCATCTTCAGCGCGACGGTGCGATCGAGCGGCATCAGCCCGTCGCCGTAGAGGGCGCGGCGGCGTTCGACCAGCCAGCGCTCGACCGCCGGATTGCGCAGCGGCTTGTAGACGGCGCGCAGGTCGACGCCGGCCCGGGCGAGCGGCACCGAGACGACCTCCCAGTTGCCGGTGTGCAGCGACACGAAGAAGGCGCCGTGCAGGGCCTTGTCGATGATGCCGTCGTGATCGGTCCAGGCGACGCGCTCGGGCTCGGCGAGGAGCTGCGGCAGCAGGATGGTCTCGGCGGCGGTGCGACCGAGGTTCTCCCACATGTCGCCGAGCACTTCGCGGCGCTTCTCGGCGCTCCATTCGGGGAAGGCCATCGCCAGATGGCGGTCGGCGCGGGCGTGGCGGGAATTGAGCGGCGCGAAGAGGCGCCAGGCGCGACCCATCAGCGCGGAGGCGCGGTCGACCCCGATCCGGGCGAGGGTCCAGGCGATCGCCACCAGCGCGCCGTGCTGCAGCGCGTGGGAGAGACGGCGGCGACCGTCGCGGTCGAAGAGGTCGGCGAAGACGTTCGTCGTCATGGGGCTTTCGGGTCGGACAGGCGGCGCGCGCCGCGGATGGCGGAATACTCCATGGACGACGCGCCGACAAGGCGAGGGGTTTTCCGGCTCTCGCGCGCCGCGGTGGACCTCGTGGCCGGGCTCGTCTAGAGAGGGAGCGAAACGCGAGGGCGCGATGCCCCTTCCCGGAGAGGTCCGATGATCGTGGTGACGGGCGGAGCCGGAATGATCGGCTCCAATCTGGTGATGGCCTTGAACGCGGAAGGCCGCGACGACATCCTCGTCGTCGACGACCTGACCGACGGCACCAAGTTCGTCAATCTCGTCGAGGCCGACATCGCCGACTATCAGGACAAGGACACGTTCCTCGCCCGCATCCTCGCCGACGAGGACATGGGCATCGAGGTGATCTTCCATCAGGGCGCCTGCTCGGCCACCACCGAGTGGAACGGCAAATTCGTGATGGAGGTCAACTACGCCTATTCCCAGGCGCTGTTCCTCTACTGCCAGAAGCGGAAGATCCCCTTCCTCTACGCTTCTTCCGCCGCGACCTACGGCGGCGGTTCGGTGTTCCGCGAAGAGCGCGAATTCGAGGCGCCGCTCAACGTCTACGGCTGGTCGAAGAAGCTCTTCGACGACTGGGTCCGCCGGCGGTGGGATACGCTCACGGCCCCCGTCGTGGGCCTGCGCTACTTCAACGTCTACGGACCGCGCGAGGGCCACAAGGGCGCGATGGCTTCGGTCGCCTTCCACCTCTTCAACCAGGTGAAGCGCGGCGAGAACCCCAAGCTCTTCGGCGCCTGGGAAGGCTACGGCCCGGGCGAGCAGAGCCGCGACTTCGTCCATGTCGAGGACGTGGCGGCGGTCAACCTGTGGGCCTGGCATGCCGGCGCCTCGGGCATCTTCAACTGCGGCACCGGCCGGTCGCAGCCCTTCCGCACGGTGGCCGAGGGCGTCATCGAGGGGCTCGGGCAGGGTGCGATCGAATACATCGACTTCCCCGACCATCTGAAGGGGCGCTACCAGAGCTTCACGGAGGCCGACATCTCGAAGCTCAGAGGGGCCGGCTACAACGGCGCGTTCCGCGACGTGGAGACCGGCGTTCGGGAGTATGTTGCATGGCTCGCCGCCAGATCCTCGTGATCGGCCCGCGCTGGGTCGGCGACATGGTCATGGCTCAGTGCCTGTTCACGGCACTGAAGCGGCGTGATCCGGACTGCGACATCGACGTCGTCGCGCCGACCTGGGCGACGCCGCTGCTCGACCGGATGCCGGAGGTGCGCACCCGCATCGATGCGCCGTTTCGCCCGAAGGAGTTCGGCCTCGGCGTGCGTTGGCGGCTGGGGCGCAGCCTCTCGGGGCTCTACGACGAGGCTTACGTCTTGCCCGGCTCGTGGAAGTCGGCGCTGGTGCCGTTCTTCGCGCGCATCCGTTACCGGGTCGGCTATCGCAAGGAGATGCGCTTCGGCCTGCTCAACTGCATGCCGGACCTGCCGAAGGCGATCAAACGCAAGACGGCGGAGACCTATTTCCGCCTCTCCGGCGTCGACGGGCCGCGCCCGGTGCCGAAGCTGACGGTGGACGAGGCCAACCGCGACCGGCTCTTCGCCGAACACGGGCTGGCGGCGGGGGCCTACGTCGCCTTCATGCCCGGCGCCGAATACGGGCCGGCCAAGCGCTGGCCGTCGCGCCACTATGCGGCACTCGCCCGCGAGCGGATGGAGAAGGGCGACCGCGTCGTCCTGCTCGGCAGCCCGAAGGACGCGGAGGTCGGCGCCGAGATCGTCGGCCTCGCGCCCGGCGTGATCGACCTCACCGGCAAGACCCGGCTCGAGGACGCGATCGACCTCCTGTCGGCGGCGCGGTTCGCGGTCTGCAACGACAGCGGGCTGATGCATGTCGCCGCCGCGGTCGGGACGCCGGTCGTCGCGGTCTATGGTTCGACCTCGGCGGAGAACACGCCGCCCCTGTCGGAGCGCGCCGAGATCGTGTCGCTGAAGCTCGCCTGTTCGCCCTGTCACGAGAAGATCTGCCCGCTCGGCCATCTCGACTGTCTCGAAAAGCTCGAGCCGCCGGCGGTCGCCGCCGCGGCCGAACGGGTGTCGGGGGCGGGCGCATGAAGGTGCTGCTGGTCAAGACCTCGTCGATGGGCGACGTCATCCACACCTTCGCGGCGGTGACGGACGCGCTCGCGGCGCTGCCGGATCTGACGATCGACTGGCTGGTCGAAGAAGGCTTCGCCGACATCGCACGGCTGCATCCGGGCGTGCGCCGGGTGGTGCCGGTGGCGGTCCGGCGCTGGCGCAAGGCGCTGCTCGCCGCCCAGACGCGGGCCGAGATCGGCGCGGTGAAGAACCTGCTGCGGCACGAGACCTACGACGTCGTCCTCGACGCGCAGGGGCTGGTGAAGAGCGCCTGGCTCGCCCGTTTCGCGCGGCGGCCGATCGAGGGTTTCGACGGCAGTTCGGCGCGCGAATGGCCGGCGAGCCTGGTCTATGCCCGTGCGCATCCGGTCGCCCGCGAGGCGCATGCGGTGGAGCGCACCCGGCGGCTCTTCGGCGCGGTGCTCGGCTACGAGCCAGACCTCGCGCATTTCGCCTCCGGCCTCGAGCGGGCAGGGGAGGGCAGTGCGGAAGTCTTCCTGCTGCACGGCACGACCTGGGCGACCAAGCGTTGGCCGACGGTGCACTGGATCGAGCTCGCCCGCCTCCTCGTCGCCCGCGGCCTGACGCCGGTCGTCACCCAGGCGGACGCGGCGGAAGAGGTGGTCGCGACCGCGATCGCGGCGGCGGTCCCGGGCGTCGTCCATCTGGCGAAGACCAAGCTCGGCGTGCTCGCCGAGCGCATCGCTGCGGCGCGGGCGGTGGTCGGGGTCGACACCGGGCTGACGCATCTCTCCGCTGCCTTCGGCGTGCCGACGGTGGCGCTGTTCTCCTCGACGGTGCCGGGGCTGACCGGGCCGGTCGGGCAGGCGGCGGACGTCGTCGCCAGCACCGCCGACTGCGCGCCCTGCCGTGCACGCACCTGTCGCATCACGCCGGGCGCCGCGGTGCTGCCCTGTCACGACAGCATGCGGCCGGCCCGTGTCGTCGAGACGCTCGACCGGCTGATCGCCGCGAGAAAGGTCGCCCCATGAGCGCCGAGCCGCGGCTTTCCGCCATCCTGATCACCAGGAACGAGGCTTCGGATCTGCCCGACTGCCTCGCCTCGCTCGCCTTCTGCGACGAGATCGTGGTGGTCGACAGCGGCTCGACCGACGCGACGGTGGCGATTGCGAAGGCCGCGGGGGCGGTGGTGGTCGAGACCGCGGACTGGCCGGGTTTCGGGCCGCAGAAGCAGCGCGCGCTCGATCGGGCGACCGGCGACTTCGTCCTCTCCGTCGATGCCGACGAGCGCATTCCGGCGGACCTCGCGAGCGAGATCCGCGCGGCGATCGGCAGCGGTGGCGTCCATGGATGGCGGATCAACCGGCGTTCGAGCTTCCTCGGCCGGTTCCTCGCCCACGGCGGCTGGTATCCCGACCGGATCCTGCGGCTCGCTCGGCGCGACGTCGCCCGCTTCACCCCCGACCGGGTACACGAACGGATGGAGGTCGCCGGCGCGGTCGGCGATCTTTCCGCCGACATGATCCACCATTCCTACCGCTCGATCGACGAGGTGCTCGACAAGGGCCGGCGCTATGCGCTGGCGTCCGCCGCCGAGCGGCGGGCGCGGGGGAAGAGGGGCGGGCTCGCCTCGGCGATCGGGAGGGCGTCCTGGGCCTTCGTCCGGCACTATGTCCTGAAGCAGGGCTTCCGCGACGGGGCGCACGGCTTCGTGGCGGCGCTCGCCAAGGCGCAGGAGACCTTCTGGCGCTGGCTGGCGGTCGGCTGGGAGAAGTGAGGTCGTCTCGGGAGCCGGGTCGGCGTCCGTGCGCGATGCTTCGAGACGCGGGTCTTCGACCCGCTCCTCAGCATGCGGCGTTTTTCATATTCGATACGAACACATACGCCTCATGCTGAGGAGCGCCGAAGGCGCGTCTCGAAGCATCGCGCACCCGGGCACGGCCCCAAGCGCCCCGCCGCCTCACAGCAGCACGAGGGCCCAGACCGCGGCGGCGAGGACGAAGGACATCAGCACGGCGAGCGAGCCGAGGTCCTTGGCCATGCGGACGTTGTGGTTCTCTTCCGCCGTGACGGCGTCGCAGGCGCGTTCGATCGCGGTGTTGGCGATCTCGACCACCAGGATCAGCACGAGGACGCCGACCAGCAGGGCGCGTTCGACGCGGCCGTGGCCGAGCCACAGGGCGAGCGGCGTCGCCGCGACGACGAGCAGCAGTTCCTGGACGAAGGCGGGTTCGGCGAGCGCCCAGCGCAGGCCGGCCATCGAGTTGCGCGCGGCCGCGAAGATGCGGCTCGGGCCGAGACTGCGGTCGGGCTCGTGAAAGGCCATGGAGAGAGCGTCCGGCGGGCAGGGAGGGCGCGGGCGGCAGTGCCGGGCGCGCGGGACGCGCGCCCGAGAGACGGGATCAGGCGAAGCGGACGCCGATGATCTCGTAGGAGCGGGCGCCGCCGGGGGCCATGACCTCGACGGTGTCGCCGACGTCCTTGCCGATCAGCGCGCGGGCGATCGGCGAGGAGATCGAGATCTTGCCCTGCTTCACGTCGGCCTCCATGTCGCCGACGATCTGGTACTTCTTCTCTTCCTCGGTGTCCTCGTCGACGAGGGTGACCGTGGCGCCGAACTTGACCTTGGTGCCGGTGAGCTTGGCGACGTCGATGATCTCGGCGCGGCCGAGCTTGTCCTCGAGTTCCGCGATGCGGCCCTCGTTGAGGCTCTGCTGCTCCTTGGCGGAGTGATACTCGGCGTTCTCCGAAAGGTCGCCGTGGGCGCGCGCTTCCGAAATCGCCTGGATGATGCGCGGGCGCTCGACCTGCTGACGGTGCTTCAGCTCGGTCTCGAGAGCGGCATGGCCGCCCGCGGTCATCGGGATCTTCTCCATCGTCTCGGACTTCCTCGTTCGCGTTTCTCGGGCGTTCACGATACGGAGCAGCCGGCCTCGGGCACGGGCGCTCACAAAAGAAAAGCGCGAGCCCCTCGCGGAGCCCGCAACTTCAAACGAAAACGCGGCACGATCATAACCGCGCGAACGTCTCGCTTCAAGCACCGCACCGGCGGCCGGCGGTCGGGTTCCCCGCGACTTTTCGGCTAGGTGGGGGCTTCGTCGTCGGACATCGGGCATTCGACGAAAACGCCCGCCGGGAGGTCCCGACGGGCGCATCGCGTGTCGGAAGGATCGGCCGATCAGGCGGGTTCCTTGAAGTAGTCCTGCAGCGGGCGGACCGTCAGTTCGCCGGCGGCATAGGCGACGATCGCCTCGGCCGCGGCCATCGCACCGGCCAGCGTGGTGTAGTACGGCACCTTGTGCAGCAGGGCGGCGCGACGCAGCGAGCGGCTGTCGGCCAGCGCCTGGGCGCCCTCGGTGGTGTTGATCACCAGCTGCACGCCGCCGTTCTTGATGACGTCGACGATGTGCGGGCGACCTTCCAGCACCTTGTTGATCTTCGCCGCCGGCACGCCGTGGTCGTTGAGGTGACGCTGGGTGCCGGAGGTGGCGATGATCTTGAAGCCGGCATTCGTCAGGGCGCGCATCGATTCCACGATGCGGTCCTTGTCGTCCTCGCGGACGGAGACGAAGACCGTGCCGGCGGTCGGCACGCGGGTGCCGGAGCCGAGCTGCGACTTGGCGAAGGCGGTAGCGAAGTCGGTGTCGAGGCCCATGACCTCGCCGGTCGACTTCATCTCCGGACCGAGCACCGTGTCGACGCCGGGGAAGCGGGCGAAGGGGAAGACCGCCTCCTTCACCGCGATGTGCTTCAGGTTCTTCTTCTTCAGGCCGAAGGAGGCGAGCGCCTCGCCGGCCATGACGCGGGAGGCGATCTTGGCGACCGGCTCGCCGATGGTCTTGGCGACGAAGGGCACCGTGCGGGAAGCGCGCGGGTTGACCTCGAGGATGTAGACCACGCCGTCCTTGACCGCGTACTGCACGTTCATCAGGCCGCCGACGTCGAGCGCGAGCGCGAGTTCGCGGGTCTGACGCTCGATCTCTGCGACCACGTCGGCCGGCAGCGTGTGGGTCGGGAGCGAGCAGGCCGAGTCGCCCGAATGGATGCCCGCCTCCTCGATGTGCTCCATGATGCCGGCGATGTAGACGTCCTTGCCGTCGGCGAGGGCGTCGACGTCGACCTCGATCGCACCCGACAGGTAGCGGTCGAAGAGCAGCGGCGACTTGCCGAGCACCATGTTGATCTGGCCGGTCTTGTCGTTGGGGTAGCGCGCCTTGACGTCGGCGGGGACCATGCCGGGGAGCGTGCCGTTGAGATAGGCGTCGAAGCCGACCTCGTCGCGAACGATCTCCATGGCGCGGCCGCCGAGCACGTAGGACGGGCGGACCACCAGCGGGAAGCCGAGCTTCTCGGCGACGAGACGCGACTGCTCGATCGAATAGGCGATGCCGTTCTCGGGCTGGCGCAGGTCGAGCTTGTCGAGCAGGCGCTTGAAGCGGTCGCGGTCCTCGGCGAGGTCGATGGCGTCGGGCGAGGTGCCGAGGATCGGGATCCCGGCCTTCTCCAGCGCTTCGGCGAGCTTCAGCGGCGTCTGGCCGCCGAACTGGACGATGACGCCCTTCAGCGTGCCGTTCTGCTTCTCCGTCTCGAGGATCTCGAGCACGTCTTCCGAGGTCAGCGGCTCGAAATAGAGGCGGTCGGAGGTGTCGTAGTCGGTCGACACGGTCTCCGGGTTGCAGTTGACCAT
>DBMN01000025.1:0-9904 GCA_002298965.1 Rhizobiales bacterium UBA697
TCAGGCGCGCCGTGGTGTCGTGACGGCGCTGCGCCGCCCGTCCCCTCAGCCGAGAGCCGCGACCGCCGCCGCCTCGAGCGCATCCGCCTCGCCGCGCAGCCAGTCGGCCATGCGGCCGCGGAACCACGTCGACTGACGCTTGGCATATTGCCGGCTCTCGACGATGCCCTGGCGGATGCCCTCCTCGAGCGGGATCTCGCCGCGCCCGACCGCCACCATCGCCGCCACCCCGATCGCCCGCGTCGCCGGCATGTCCGGCGAGAGCCCGCGCGCGGCGAAGGCGAGCGCCTCGTCGATCGCCCCCGCCTCGACCATGAGGTGGAAACGCCGTTCGATCCGCTCGTGTAGGATCGCTCGTTCGGGCTCCAGCACGATGCGGACGGCCGCGCCGGCGTCGACCAGCGGCGGCGAATGGGGATCGTTCTGCCAGTCGGCGAGCGAACGGCCGGTCGCCTCGATCACCTCCAGCGCCCGCGTCAGCCGCTGCGTGTCGGTGGCCCCGAGACGCTCCGCCATCACGGGATCGCGGAGCTGCAGTTCACGATGAAGTTCGCCCGCCCCGACCGCCTCGGCGCGCGCCCGCCAGTGCGCCCGAATCTCCGCATGAACCGGAGGAACCGGGGCCAGCCCCTTGAGGAGACTCTCGAAATAGAGACCGGTTCCGCCGACGAAGATCGCCGGCGGACTCTCTTCGTGAAGACGAAGTGCCTCCAGTTGAACGTTCACGTCGGCGAGCCAGTCGGCGACCGAGAAGGGGCGTGCGGGATCGACGTGGCCGTAGAGCCGGTGGGGCGCGCGCGCCTCTTCCTCGGCCGTCGGCCGCGCCGTCAGGATCCGCAGCCCGTCGTAGATCTGCATGCTGTCGGCATTGATCACCACGCCGCCGAGCCGCTCGGCGAGGCGCAGCGCCAGCGCCGACTTGCCGCTGGCCGTCGGTCCTGCGATAAGCACCGCGCGCGCGGGCGATCCGCTCATCGTCTCGACCTCTTCCGGATGTCCCCGATCGGGAGCTTGTCCTCCGTCATGACCCATGTTGCAACCCTGATCTCGTCTCCGACCGCGCCGGCCCTGACCGACAAGCTCGCGGAAGCCGCGCGCGACCGGCTCTCCGGCTCGACGATCGACTGGCTGGCGACCGGCGTCGCCGCCGACATCCGCTTCGCCGCCGACCCCGGCCACGAGAAGGCGATCGCCGAAGAGCTGCGCATCGCCCTCGACGCGCCGGTCGACGTCGTGGTGCAGAGGGCCGACGGCCGCGCCAAGGGCCTCCTCGTCGCCGACATGGATTCCACCATGATCGGCCAGGAATGCATCGACGAGCTCGCCGCCGAACTGGGGCTCAAGGAGAAGATCGCCGCGATCACCGAACGCGCCATGCGCGGCGAGATCGAGTTCGAATCCGCTCTGCGCGAGCGCGTCGGCCTGCTGAAGGGCCTGCCCGCCAACGTCGTCTCCAAGGTCATCGCCGAGCGCATCCGCCTCACCCCCGGTGCGATCGAGCTCGTCCGCACCATGCGGGCGAACGGCGCCTATGCCGCCCTCGTCTCCGGCGGCTTCACCGTCTTCACCGGCCCGATCTCGCAGATGATCGGCTTCCACGAGCATCGCTCGAACACGCTGATCGAGAAGGACGGCAAGCTCACCGGCACGGTCGGCGAACCGATCCTCGGTCAGGAGGCGAAACTCGCCTCCTTGCGCGAACTTTCGGCGACGAAGAAGGTGCCGCAGGCGCTGACGCTCGCCGTCGGCGACGGCGCCAACGATCTCGCCATGATCCGCGAGGCCGGTCTCGGCGTCGCCTACCACGCCAAGCCCAGGGTCGCGGCCGAGGCCCACGCCCGCATCGACCACGGCGACCTGACGGCGCTGCTCTACATCCAGGGCTATCGCCGCAGCGAGTTCGTCAGCCGCTGAGGGCGGGCCGCGCCACCGAGGAATGCCGATGCCGATCTTCGAACGAGCCGCCGCCTTCCTGAAGGAGGAGTGGCGGCTCCTCGTCACCGTGCGGGCGTCGGACCGCCCCTGGCAGATGCCCTTCGCGGCGGCGCTCGCCTCCGGCCTGCCGCTCTTCGTCGGCGCCTGGTTCGGCCGGCTCGATTACGGTCTGGTCTCGGCGCTCGGCGGACAGGTCTTCCTCTACCTGCCGGCGACGGCGCTCCACCACCGCATGGCGGCGCTGATGGCGCTCGCCTTCACCATGACCGCCTGCTACGCGCTCGGCGCCATGAGCCACCACGTCCCCGCCCTCGCCATCCCGGTGCTGACGGTGCTGACGACGCTGGTGACCATGCTCTGCCGCTTCTACCGCGTGGCGCCGCCCGGCCCGCTGTTCTTCGTCATGGCGGCCTCGATCGCGCTCTACGCGCCGACGCCGGTTCCCGAGATCCCGCTGATGGTCGGCCTGCTCGCGATGGGCACGATCCTCGCCGCCGTCGTCGCCTTCTTCTACAGCCTCTTCGCGCTGCGCCTTCGGCCCGCCCAGCCGATCCCGGCGCCCAACGACGACTTCGACGACGTCGTGCTCGAGCCGCTGATCATCGGCGCCAGCGTCGGCGTCGCCATGGCGGTCGCCCAGATCCTGCAGATGGACCGCGCCTACTGGGTGCCGACCAGCTGCCTCGCCGTCATCCAGGGCGCCTCGCTGCGCGCGGTGTGGACGCGGCATCTCCACCGCATCCTCGGCACGGCGCTGGGCATGATCGTCGCGGTGGCGATCCTGTCGCTGCCGCTCGGGCCGTGGACGATCGCCGTGACGATGATGTCGCTCGCCTTCGTCATCGAGACCGCGATCGTGCGCCACTACGCCTTCGCCGCCGTCTTCATCACGCCGCTGACCATCCTGCTCGCCGACGCGACCGCGCTCGGCCACGGCGGCATGCCGACGGCTCTGCTGGCGGCCCGCTTCGTCGACATCTGCCTCGGCTCGATCCTCGGCCTGCTCGGCGCCGTGGTGCTCTACGCGCCGCGCTGCCGCAAGGCGGTGGGCGATGCCGCCCGCGCCGTGGCCAAGCGCTTCCGCCACGCCGTCGGCTGAAACGACGAACGGCGCCGGATCGCTCCGGCGCGACTATGCTGCGTCTGAAACAGCAACTAACACACGCATATCAACCGCCGAGTCGAATTTTGAGAGAATATGATTGAGGGCTTTCACTGGTAAACTCAAATTCTTTTAGGATCGTAAGGTCGTAATTACCCCCATACTCCGTATTTAGTCTCAACTTCTTTATATTATCAACGATGTAGGCGGAAAATAGAACTTTACTTAAATAGAATTTAATATCAACTGATTTAAAGTTAAAAGAAAATCCATCACCATCACGGCGATCAAACCAGCGAGACCATACAATTCCGCCTCCATCCCCAAACTTAAACATAGATTCCGTTGAATCCGAATCAAAAACCTCTACCTTAGCTGCATTTGCAGAAAATGCAGCTCCATGCTTAAAAGCATTATAGGGATCTCGTCTTCGGAAAAAATTTGCCTCCTCAGCAATGAACTTGCCGTATTCGGACGCCTCCGCGTCCGCGCCTCGACCATCAAGTATACAATAATTAATCATGTCATCATAGCTGGAAAATGGCCGTTGATTTGCACCAGAGATACAGGGAATCCGTCTTTCTGATATCGCCGAAAAGTATTCAAATATTCTATTTTGATGATCTCTAGCAAATTTCAATACAGGAATACGGACAGTTCTCGCGCAAATATTAAATAAAAGCGCCTCAGCTTGAGCATACCGAATGACAAAAGCATAGGAACGCGCGTCAAATTCCCCCAAGTCCGGTAGTTGGAAATCAATTACCGGATTCCCGCTGCCGTCAGCAACCCGGATTATGTCTTTATGAAAATTTGAACGCGTAATAGCTATTATATGCTTCAGATGAAGAAATGGATCCAGACTTTGCAAATAAAACAAGTCCGGATCCATCCCACTCTCCATCAGTTGGCGTCGATCGTCACGAAGCGCATCTCGCCTTCGGCCGACTGGACCAGCAGCAGCACGCGCTTGCGGCCGTCCTTCTTGGCCGCCTCGATCTTCTTGGCGACGTCGTCGGCGGAGGCGACCTCCTCCTGCGCCACTTCGAGGATGACGTTGCCCGGCTCGATCTTCTTCTCCGCTGCGACGGAGCCCGGATCGACCGCGGCGACGACGACGCCCTTGGCCACCTGATCCTTGATCTTGAACTTGGCGCGGGCCTCGGCATCGAGCGCGCCGAGCGTCATGCCGGCGACCGACTTGGCGGTGGGGACGACGGTCGAGCCGCCCTTGCCGGTCTTGTCGGCTTCCTTCTTCTCGCCCTCCTCGAGGCGACCGAGCTGGACGTCGACGGTCACTTCCTTGCCCTTGCGCAGCACCGTCACCGGCACCTTCTTGTCGATGGCGGTGTCGGCGACCATGCGCGGCAGCTCGCGGACGTTGGGGACGTCCTTGCCGTCGAACCTGATGATGACGTCGCCCGCCTGGATGCCGGCCTTGGCCGAGGGGCCGCCCTCGGAGATGCCGGCGACCAGCGCGCCCTTGGCCTCCTTCAGGCCGAGGCTCTCGGCGATGTCGTCGGTGACCGCCTGGATGCGCACGCCGAGCCAGCCGCGGCGGGTCTCGCCGAACTGCTTCAGCTGATCGACCACCGCGATCGCGGTCTTCGACGGCAGGGCGAAGCCGATGCCGATCGAACCGCCGTTGGGCGAGGCGATCGCCGTGTTGATGCCGATCACCCGGCCGTCCATGTCGAACAGCGGGCCACCCGAGTTGCCCTTGTTGATGGCCGCGTCGGTCTGGATGAAGTTGTCGTAGGGGCCGGCGTGGATGTCGCGATTGCGCGCCGAGACGATGCCGATCGTCACCGAGCCGCCGAGACCCAGCGGATTGCCGATCGCCATCACCCAGTCGCCGACGCGGGCCTGGTCGCTGTCGCCGAACTCGACGAACTTGAGCGGCTTGGCCGGCTTCACCCGGAGCAGCGCCACGTCGGTCTTCTTGTCGCGACCGACCACCTCGGCCTTGAGCCGGGTGTTGTCGGTCAGGATCACCGTCACCTCGTCGGCGCCCTCGATGACGTGGTTGTTGGTGACGACGAGACCGGAGGCGTCGATCACGAAGCCCGAGCCGAGCGACTGGACCTTGCGCGGCTGACCGCCGCCGAGCCCCTGCTGCTTCTTGAAGAACTCGTCGAAGAACTCCTGCAGCGGCGAGCCGTCCGGTGCCTTGGGCATCTGGATGTTGCGCTCGGCCGGCAGCGTCTGCGAGGTCGAGATGTTGACCACCGCGTCCTGCAGCCGTTCGGCGAGGTCGGCGACCGAGGCGGGACCCGTGCGGGTCGGCCGCGACGTCGCCGCCTGGCCGTTCGCCTGCGGCTGGGCCTGCTGGGCCTCGGCGGTCGAGACGGCGACGCCGCCGGCGAGCACCAGCGCCAGCGCCAGACGGGTCGTCGCGGAAGAGAGCACGGAGGAGGCGCGGATGATCATCGCGGAGAGTGTCCTTCCCTTGTCCGGCACCAGGGCCGTTCTTCGGTTCATTGCCGTCCAGGATCGTGCAATCGATCACGGCGGAAGAATGTCGGGGTGCGAAAGCGCCGTCGCGCGCTCAGCCGCGGACCATCCAGACGACGGCGAGCCCGAGGAGGGCGGCACCGAGGCCGATCTTGCGGAAGGCGCCCTCGTCCCAGTCCCGCGCCGCCTCGAACATGCGCTTCATCGCGCCGGGCGCGAGCGCATAGAGCCCGCCCTCGATGACGAGGACGAGCCCGATCGCGGTGACGAAGTCGCTCGCGCCCGGCGCGAGCGACATCTCACTTGGCTCCCGCCACGGCGCCGCCCTTGGGGTCGGCGAGGAAGCGGAAGAACTCCGACGACGACGGCGCCACCAGGACGCGGGTGTCGGTGCCCTTCATCGAGGCCTCGTAGGCCTGCATGGAGCGGTAGAAGGCGAAGAACGACGCGTCCTTGTTGTAGGCCTCGGCGAGGATCTTGATGCGGGCGGCATCGCCGTCGCCGCGCGACCGGTCGGCATCGCGCGCGGCTTCCGCCAGCACGATCTCCTTCTCGGCGTCGGCCTTGGCGCGGATGCGGCTCGCCTCTTCGCCGCCCTTGGCGCGCAGCTCGGTCGCCTCGCGCTGGCGCTCGGTCTGCATGCGCTGGAACACGGCTTCCGAGTTCTTCTGCGGCAGGTCGGCGCGACGCAGCTTGACGTCGACCACCTGCACGCCGATGCCCTTGGCCTCCTCGTCGACCTGCTTGCGGATCTTCTCCATCAGGCCGGCGCGGTCGTCGCGCACCACCTCGAAGAAGGTCGCATCGGCGAGCACGGCGCGCACCGCCGACGACACGAAGGTGCTGAGACGCTGATTGCCGCCCGCCACGGTGCGGACCGACTGGTAGAACTGCACCGGATCGACGATCCGATAGCGCGCGAAGGCGTCCGCCACGAGCCGCTTCTTGTCGGAGGCGATGAGCTCCTGCGGCTCGAGGTCGATGTCGAGGATGCGCTTGTCGAGATATTCGACGTTCTGGACGAAGGGCACCTTGAAATAGAGGCCCGGCTCGACGATCGGCCGCTTGACCTGACCGAACTGCAGCACGAGCGCCTGGGTGGTGGGGGTCACGACGAAGGCGACGCCCGAGACGAAGGCGATGACGATCACCACCGCGATGCCGGCGAGGCCGAGGAATCCGTTCTTCATCACTGGCCTCCCGCCTGAGTCTTGGCAGCCGGCCGGCGGCCGAGCTGGTCGAGCGGCAGATAGGGCTGGATCGCCCCCTCCCCGCCCTTGCCCTGGTCGACGAGGACCTTGTCGACGCCGGAGTAGACGCGTTCCATCGTCTCGAGATAGAGCCGTTCGCGCGTCACGTCCGGAGCGAGCCGGTATTCCGTCAGCACCGAGTTGAAGCGGTCGGCCTGGCCGCGCGCCTCTTCGACGATGCGGCGCTTGTAGGCGTTGGCCTGCGCCGTGACCGAGGCGGCCTGACCGCGCGCTTCCGGCACGACCCGGTTGGCGTAGGCCTGCGCCTCGTTCTGCAGACGCTCGGCGTCGATGCGGGCGGCCTGCACGTCGCGGAAGGCGTCGATGACCTGCGCCGGCGGGTTGACGCGGTTCATGTTGACCAGACGGATCTCGACGCCGGCGTTGTAACTGTCGAGCGTCTTCTGCATCAGCTGGCGCACGTCGGTCTCGATGCGGCGCTGGTTCTCGGTCAGGATGTATTCGATCGTGTTGCGGCCGACCACTTCGCGCATCGCGCTCTCGGCCACCGCCTTCACGGTCGCTTCCGGGTTCTGGATGTTGAAGAGATAGGCCCTGGCGTCCTTGACGTTCCACTGAACGCGGAAGGCGACGTCGATCATGTTCTCGTCGCCGGTCAGCATCAGGCTCTCGTCGGCCTGATCGCGACCCGCCGAGCCGCGCGTGAACTCGCTCTCGCGCATGCCGACCGAGACTTCGCGCACCGCGAGGACCTTCGGCGTGAACACCTGACCGATCGGATAGGGAACGTTGTAGTTGAGGCCCGGCGTCGTCTGCGACGTCACCCGACCGAGCACCAGCTCGACGCCGAGTTCGTCGGGCTCGACCCGGTAGAAGCCGGTCGCCAGCCACAGCGCCGCGGCGGCGACGACGCCGAGCGCCACGCCCTTGGCACCGAAGCCCGAGCCCGACCCGTCACCGGGGCCGCCCGGCAGCCAGCTCTTCAACTGTTCCTGACTGCGCCGGAGCAGCTCCTCGAGATCGGGCGGCTGGTTGCCGCCGCCGGAGGGGCCCCGCGGCGGCTGACCCCAAGGGCCGCCGTTGCCGCCGCCCTTCCATCCGCCACCGCCGTTCTGGTTGCTCCAAGGCATCTGGTTTCCTCGTCTGATGCGCGCGCGACCGGAAGACCCGAGGCCCTGCCGATCGTGCCGCGCCATGGCACTTCCCGTTGTATAGGTATCGCATCGGGCGGTTTCAACGCGCAGGCCCGTCGCATCGCGACGATTTGGCACCGATCAGCCCGGAACCGACGTCTTCCGGCGCACGAGGGAAACGAAATCGAAATCCGCCTCGTCGCGCAGGCCCCTTTCGCCGGCGACCCGCGCGGTCTCGACCCACGCGGCCGGATCGAGCCGGGGGAAGGCGACGGCGCCCGCGGGATCGGGCGCGAACTTCACTTCCGTCAGCTCGACGCGGTCGCAGACGGGCAGCGCCTGGGCATAGATCTCGCCGCCGCCGACGATGGCGACCGTGTCGACGCCGTCGCGTTCCGCGATCGCGCGGCCCCGTTCGATCGCCGCCTCGAGGCTCGCCGCCACCTCGGCGCCCTCGGCACGGAAGTCGGGATCGCGGGTGACGACGATGGTCGTGCGCCCCGGCAGCGCCTTGCCGATCGAGGCCCAGGTGCGCCGCCCCATGATCATCGGTCGGCCCAGCGTCAGCGCCTTGAAGTGCTTGAGGTCGGAAGGAATGCGCCACGGCAGGTCGCCGTCGCGGCCGATCACGCCGTTCGCCCCCGCCGCGACGATCGCCACGATCTCTATGGTCATGCCGCCTCCCCGGCCGAGGCCAGTCGGACGAGCGCCTCGCCGTCGACCCGCATCACCGTCCATTCGTCCATCGGCCGCGCGCCGAGCGACTCGTAGAAGGCGATCGACGGGGCGTTCCAGTCGAGCACCCACCATTCGAAGCGGCCGAGCCCTTCCGTCACGCAGCGCTTGGCGAGATGCACCAGCAGCGCCTTGCCGTAACCCTTGCCGCGCCGGTCGACGTCGACGAAGAGGTCCTCGAGATAGATCCCGTGGCGGCCCTCGAAGGTCGAGAAGTTGTAGAACCACAGCGCCATGCCGACCGGCACGCCGTCCTCCTCGACGAAGTCGCAGAAGGCCTTCGGGTTCTCCCCGAAGAGCGCCGCGTCGAGCATCGCCTCGGTGGCGCGCACCTCGTGCTCGAGCTTCTCGTAGGCCGCGAGCTTCATCACGAAGGAGAAGACGAGGCCGGCTTCGCCCGGACGGGCGGGACGGATGGAGATCTCGGTCATACCGCCACCGGTGCCTTGATGTGGGGATGGGGATCGTAGTCGACGAGTTCGAAATGCTCGAAGCGGAAATCGAAGACGTCCTTCACGCTCGGGTCGATCCTCATCGTCGGCAGCCGGCGCGGCGTACGCGCCAGCTGCGTCTCCACCTGATCGAGGTGGTTCAGATAGAGATGCGTGTCGCCGAAGGAATGGACGAAGTCGCCCGCCTTCAGCCCCGTCGCCTGCGCCATCATCATGGTGAGCAGCGCATAGGAGGCGATGTTGAAGGGCACGCCGAGGAAGACGTCGGCCGAGCGCTGGTAGAGCTGGCAGGAGAGCCTGCCGTCCGCCACGTAGAACTGGAACAGGCAGTGGCACGGCGGCAGCGCCATGCGCTCGACGTCGGCCGGGTTCCACGCCGAGACGATCAGCCGCCGGCTGTCGGGCGAGCGCCGGATCATCTCCTGCACCTGCGCGATCTGGTCGATCGTGCCGCCGTCGGCCTTCGGCCACGAGCGCCACTGATGGCCGTAGACCGGGCCAAGATCGCCCTTCTCGTCCGCCCACTCGTCCCAGATGGAGACGCCGTTCTCCTTCAGGTAGGCGATGTTGGTGTCGCCCTTGAGGAACCACAGCAGCTCGTGGACGATCGACTTCAGATGCAGCTTCTTGGTGGTCAGAGCCGGAAAGCCGGCCGAGAGATCGAAGCGCATCTGATGGCCGAAGATCGAGCGCGTGCCGGTGCCGGTGCGGTCGGNNGGTCGAGATATTGCTGCATCGGACGCGATCCTCGCTCTGCCGCCGGTCGAGACGCCTCGGGGGGCCGATCGACGACTACCACATGTGGGGCGATCGACTCGCCGATGATACCAGCGATCCACCACTTTCCGAGCCGTCCGATCTCGCCACGTTCGTGCCGCGATG
>DBMN01000025.1:9972-10335 GCA_002298965.1 Rhizobiales bacterium UBA697
GAATACGTCAGCCGCAACCGCCCGGGCTTCCGCTCGCGCTTCGTCCGCTTCGCCTCAGGCGCGGCGCTCGAACTGATGACGGGCCCCTGGGTCGAAGGCGAGAAGGCCGATCCCGGCGAGCGCGTCGGCTGGGCCCACGTCGCCGTCGCCCTCGGCTCGGAAGCCGCGGTGCGCACGGCCGCCGAACGGCTCGCCTCGGAGAACGCGCTGATCTCGCCGCCGCGCACCACCGGCGACGGCTATTTCGAGGCGGTCGCCCGCTCGCCCGAGGGCGCGCTGGTCGAGATCGTCGCCTGAGGCGGGATCGGCGCGTCAGGCCGCGGGAGTTCGGATCGACGTACGTGCGCGATCCTTCGAGACGCG
>DBMN01000079.1:0-475 GCA_002298965.1 Rhizobiales bacterium UBA697
CCGCCCTCGTCGGCGTCGCTGCCGCGACCGGCGCGCGGCGGCTGCGGCGCACCCTCGCGCCACACGTCCATGACGAAGCGCACGCCCTCTTCCTTGAGGATGCGCTGGACGCCGCGGATGGTGTAGCCCTCGCCGTAGAGCAGGTGGCGGATGCCCTTGAGCAGGTCGACGTCGTCGGGACGATAATAGCGTCGACCGCCGCCGCGCTTCAGCGGGCGGATCTGATTGAAGCGGGTTTCCCAGAAGCGCAGCACGTGCTGCGGCAGATCGAGGTCGCCGGCGACTTCACTGATGGTGCGGAACGCGTCCGGACTCTTGTCCACGGGCGAAACTCACGAGGACCGAGAGCGGACGGGCCTCAATCGGCTTCGCCGCCCAGGTGTTCGTTGATCTTCTGCTTCAGCACGTTGGACGGCTTGAACACCATCACGCGCCGGGGCGAAATCGGCACTTCCTCGCCGGTCTTGGGATTGCG
>DBMN01000079.1:503-4808 GCA_002298965.1 Rhizobiales bacterium UBA697
TCGCCCAGGACCATTTCGACGAGATCGGCGGACTCGGTGCGCGAGAGGCCGACCTTCTGGTAGACAGCCTCGCAGAGATCGGCACGCGTGATCGTCTTACCCGACATGGCCCGGTTCCCTCCTGGACGCGCCGCGTTGCGCCGGCGTTCCCCGCCGACCGCCCCTGGTCGAAATGCGCGGTGACGCCAATACGTTATGACCTCGCCGCCGGTGGGTCAACAGGCCAACGCGCCGCAATCGGCACGTTCGGCGCGCACGCCGACACCTCACCAGCGCAGCAGTGCCGCGCCCCAGGTGAAGCCGCCGCCCATCGCTTCGAGCACGACCAGATCGCCGCGCTTGACGCGTCCGTCCTTGACCGCGACGTCGAGCGCCAGCGGGATCGAGGCGGCCGATGTGTTGCCGTGGCGGTCGACGGTGACGACGACCTTGGCCGGATCGATGCCGAGCTTCTTGCCGGTGGCGTCGATGATGCGGCGGTTGGCCTGATGCGGCACGAACCAGTCGACGTCGGCGACCGTCAGACCGGTGCGGTCGAAGAGTTCCTCGGTCACTTCCGCCAGATTGACGACGGCGTGCTTGAAGACCTCCTTGCCCTCCATGCGGAGGTGGCCGGCGGTGCCGGTGGTCGACGGGCCGCCGTCGACGTAGAGCTTCTCGCAGTGGCGGCCGTCGGCGCGCAGATGGGCGGCGATGAGGCCGTGGTCGTCGTTGGTGCCGGCCGACCACTGGCCCTCGAGCACCACGGCGCCGGCGCCGTCGCCGAACAGCACGCAGGTGGTGCGGTCGGTCCAGTCGAGGATGCGCGAGAAGGTCTCGGCGCCGATCACCAGCGCGCGGCGGGCGAGGCCGGCCTTGATCTGGGCGTCGGCGGTCGACAGCGCATAGACGAAGCCGGAGCACACCGCCTGGAGGTCGTAGGCGAAGCCCTGGGTGATGCCCAGCGCCGCCTGGACCTGGGTGGCGGTCGCGGGGAAGGTGTGGTCGGGCGTCGCGGTGGCGACGACGACGAGGTCGATGTCCTCGGGCCCGAGGCCGGCGTCTTCGAGCGCGGCGCGGGCGGCGTGGGTCGCCAGATGCGAGGTGAACTCGCCCTCGGCGGCACGACGACGCTCACGGATGCCGGAGCGATCGACGATCCACTCGTCGGAGGTGTCGACGATCTTGGCCAGATCGGCATTGGTGACGACTTCCGAGGGCAGATACGAGCCGATGCCGCGGACGACGGATCGTAGAATGCTCACTGGTCACCTCGCGTGTCGCCGGTGACGGCGGAGACCACGCCGACACGGTGGTAATGGGCGAGGCCCTCGACGATCCGGTTGGTCAGATCGGCTGCCGCCATGTCGTAGGCGAGTGCGATGGCGGAGGCGAAACCCTCCGGATCGGCGCCGCCGTGGCTCTTGATGATCACGCCGTTGAGGCCGAGGAAGACGCCGCCGTTGACCTTGCGCGGATCCATCTTCTCCTTCAGCCGGTCGAAGGCGGAGCGCGCGATGGCGAAACCGATCTTGTTCAGCCACGAGCGGTTCATGCCCTCGCGCAGATACTGCGCGAACTGGCGGGCGGTGCCCTCGGCGGTCTTCAGCGCGATGTTGCCGGCGAAGCCTTCCGTCACCACGACGTGGACCTTGCCGCGGCCGATGTCGTCGCCCTCGACGAAACCGGCGTAGGAGAGTTCGGGAATGTCGGCCTCCTTGAGCAGGCGGCCGGCCATCTTGACCTCTTCGTTGCCCTTGACCTCCTCGACGCCGACGTTGAGGAGCCCGACGGTCGGGCGATCGACGTGGAGGACGGCGCGCGCCATGGCGGCACCCATCACCGAGAAGTCGACGAGCTGCTGGGCATCGGCGCCGATGGTGGCGCCGACGTCGAGCACGATGGTCTCGCCGGTCAGCGTCGGCCAGATCGCGGCGATGGCCGGGCGTTCGATCCCGGCCATCGTGCGCAGGCAGAACTTGGCCATGGCCATCAGGGCGCCGGTGTTGCCGGCCGAGACGCAGACGGTGGCCTCGCCGGTCTTCACCGACTCGATCGCCTTCCACATCGACGACTTCCAGCGGCCGGCGCGCAGCGCCTGGCTCGGCTTGTCGTCCATGCGCACCACGACGTCGGAATGGACGATGCGGGCGGCGGCGGCGAGCTGGGGATGGGGCTCGAGCAGAGCGGTCAGCCGGGCTTCGTCGCCGTGCAGCAGAAAGCGCAGTTCGGGACGCCGCCTGAGCGCGATCGCCGCCCCCGGAATCACCATGTCAGGGCCGGCATCGCCGCCCATCGCATCGAGGGAGATCGTGATCTGTTTCGACATCTCGAAAATCACAGGCGTCGGACCGACCCGACGGAGGCGGCACAATATCCGTTTTCACCCACGCGGCAAGCGCGGGGCCGGACGCGTGGAGAACTTCGGAGCGTTCCCCTATCACTCCTTATCCCGGCGCGCCAGTGCGGCGAAGGGCGAGAGTTCCGCCCTGCCGTCGCCGACGCCCGCCGCATCGGCATCGAAAACCGCACCTTCCTTGCGCGGATAGGGATCGAGGCCGACGAGGAAATGTTCGAGCGCCAGGGCGCCGAGGTCGATCGTGCCGTTCTCGAAGATCTCGGGGACTTCCGCCGAGAGATCGATGTCGATCGCCCCTTCCGCGTCCTGCTTCTCCTCCCAGCGGGCGAAGCCCTCCGGCGGCACGAGCTTGATGGAGACGGCCTCGTCGACACGGCCGGGGACCGGCTCGAGCGTCACCACGCAGGCCTGCGTCACTTCGGCCTTCACCCGGCCGGTGAGCGCGAAACCGTCGCGGCCCCAGGGCTTGATCTCGAACTCGACCGAGAAGCTCTCGACCGACGGGATCTCGGCGGCGGCGGCGAGCGCGGCGCGCAGCTCGGCGTCGGCGGTGATCGCGACGTGGGTGCCGGCCGGCGACACGTCGAGGGCGGCGAGGGTGCGGACGATCGGCGACGTCGGCGCGGGAGCGGTCATGGCGTGGTCCTCGAAGAAGCGGCGGCCGGAGCGGGCCAGGGAATGCGGCCGGCGAGCACGTCGCCGACGGGAAGGGTCGAAAGCACGTCCGCCGCCGCGCGCACCCAGACGGCGAGCGCCGGAGCGGCGGAGCGGTCGTCGAGGCCGGCGAGCAGATTGCGGGCGAGTGCGGCGGCGAGCGCCTCGTCGTCGCCGGCATCGAGCGCCGCATCATAGGCGATCGCGCGGCCGTTGTAGGCGGCGGCGAGCTTCTTGATGCGCTTGCCCACCGAGACGTCGCCGACGCCGGTCTCGCGCAACGCCCGATCCATCTCGGTGAAGAAGAGGTCGAGCAGCTGGTGGCCGAGCTCGTGCGGGTCGGTCGCCTTCGCGCCGCGGCGCACGCGTGTGCCGGGGGCGGGCTTGGGCTCGTCGCGCAGACGGCGCAGCACCAGCGCGGTGACCAGCACCATCATGTCGAAGCGACCGGTCGTGGTGTCGGGCACCGCGTGGTCGATGTAGAAGGCCGGACGCCGCGCTTCGGCCACGATCGACCCGTAGAGGGCGTGCGTGGTTTCGGCGAAGGTCGGGCCGAACAGGCCGAAGAACATGGGTCGCGATCTCGCGTCTCGTCGCGAAGGGGCCGGGCCGGCCCCCGCGGGCGTTGTCATTCGACCTAGCGCAGGTTAGGGAAGATGCCAAGCGATCGCGGGGATGCGGCATCGGCGTCCCTGATCGGCATCCCCGCCGCCGCACCCCATCGGGAGGTTGGAAATGCATCGTCGTCCGTCCGCCGTCCTCCGCGCCGCAGCCCTCTCGTTCGCCGTCGCCGGACCCGTCGCCCTGACGCTGGCGGGCTGCGCCGAGTCCTACCAGCACGGCTACGTCGCGCCCGACAACGCGCTGGAGCAGGTGCAGGTCGGCCAGAGCCGCGAGCAGGTGCTCCTGGTGCTGGGATCGCCCTCCACCACCGCCACCGTCGGCGGCGAGGCCTTCTACTACATCTCGCAGAAGACCCAGCGCTCGGTCGCCTTCCTCAACCAGTCGGTGGTCGAGCAGAAGATTCTGGTCGTCTACTTCGACGACAAGGGCCGCGTCCGCGAGATCGGCAACTACGGTCTGCAGGACGGCAAGGTGTTCGACTTCATCGGCCGCAAGACCAAGACGACGGGCTCCGACTACGGCCTCCTGTCGCAGATGCTCAAGGCGACGCCGTCGAACCCGCTGGCCGGCGGCAGCTGATCGATCGGCCCTTCCCGCTTCCGAATAGTCTTTCGCCGCCGCCCCTCGGGGCGGCGGTCTTCGTTCGTGCCGCCCGAACGCGGAGAGACCCGCGCGGGGGTGCCGCGCGG
>DBMN01000193.1 GCA_002298965.1 Rhizobiales bacterium UBA697
CTGCAGGGCAACGACCTGACCACCGTCTTCAACGAGAAGACCGGCAAGGATCAGTCGTCGATGACCATCTCGGGCGTGGTGTTCAACTCGTCCGGCCTCGGCCTGCAACAGCTCGACCAGGGCGACTTCCAGACCAACAAGCAGGTCGAAGACGTCCTCGACACCCTGAACGCGTCGCTGACGTCGCTGCGCACCCAGGCCTCGAACTTCGGTTCGAACCTGTCGATGGTGCAGTCCCGTCAGGACTTCACCAACAACATGGTCTCGACCCTGACCTCTGGTGCCGACCAGCTGGTGGCGGCCGACACCAACGCCGAATCGGCGAACCTGCTCGCCCTGCAGACCCGTCAGAGCCTGTCGACCAAGGCCCTGTCGCTGGCCAACCAGGCCGACCAGAGCATCCTGCAGCTGTTCTGATCGAACGGCTCTCGGCAAGAGACGAAACGGCGGCGGCGGACCTCGGTTCGCCGCCGTCTTTCTTTGTCCGCGCAGCGCTCTCGCCGCCGCCGGCGAAGGATCCGCGCCCTCCCCCCCCTTGCGCGCCGCGCCTTACTCTGTCACCGTCCGCCCGTTCCGAGGGGTGTTCTCGTTCGAGAGCTGAGATGGCGCGGGCCCCGCGCCGAACCCTTCGAACCTGATCCGGGTCATGCCGGCGAAGGGACGGGAACCATGCCGACCGACGTCATTCATCCCTCCGGATCCGCCCGCCCGTGCCGTATGGCCCGTGTCGGAGGATCCCCATGCCCACGACGCTGACGCGCCTCGCCGCGCGCGCCGCCCATGGCCTCGTGCCGCTCGCCGCGTTCCTCGCGACGTGGTGGATCGCGGTCGCGCTCTTCGCCCCGCCGGTCTGGCTGTTGCCGGGACCCGATCGGGTCGCCCGCGCCTTCGCCGCCAACCTGCCCCTCCTCCTCGACAACGGCCTCGTCACCGCGCGCGAGATCGTGCTCGGCCTCGTCTGCGGCGTCGTCTTCGGCGTCGCCGCGGCGATCGTCATGGCGCTCGTGCCCTGGACCGCCCGGCTCGTCCTGCCGGCGATCGTGGTGATCCAGACCCTGCCGGTCTTCGCCGTGGCGCCGCTCCTGGTGCTGTGGTTCGGCTTCGGCCTCGCCTCCAAGATCGTCATGGCGACGCTGGTGATCTTCTTCCCCGTGACGGCGAGCCTGCACGACGGCCTCGCGCGGCTCGACCCCGGCCTCGTCGACCTCGCCCGCGTCCACGGCGCCTCGCGGCTCGACACGTTCCGCTACCTGCGCCTGCCCTCCGCCGTGCCGGCGCTGATCTCGGGGCTGAAGATGGCGGCGACCGTCGCCCCCATCGGCGCCATCGTCGGCGAATGGGTCGGCGCCTCGCACGGCCTCGGTCTGATGATGATGCACGCCAACGCGCGGCTCCAGACCGACGTGATGTTCGCCGCCCTCGTCCTCCTCGCTCTGTTCGCCGTGGGTCTGCGCGCCCTCGTCGATCACCTCACCCGCCGCTGGGCCCCCTGGGCGACCGAACCGGTCGTCCCTCGCTCCTGACAGGAACCCCCGACATGAAGCGTCTCGCATCGCTCGCCCTGGCGAGCCTCCTCCTCGCCACGCCCGCCGCCGCCGCCGACAAGATGACGGTGCTGCTCGACTGGTTCGTGAACCCCGACCACGCCACCCTCTTCGTCGCCCGCGACAAGGGCTTCTTCGCCGCCCGCGGCCTCGAGGTCGAGCTCGTCGCCCCGGCCGACCCGTCCGCCCCGCCGCGCCTCGTCGCCGCCAAGCAGGCCGACGTCGCCGTCACCTATCAGCCCGAGCACCTGCTGGCGCTGAAGGAAGGCATGCCGCTCGTCCGCTTCGCCACGCTGATCGAGACGCCGCTCAACTCGGTGATGGCGCTGGAAGGCGGTTCGGTGAAGTCGCTCGCCGACCTCAAGGGCAAGAAGATCGGCTATTCGGTCTCCGGCTTCGAGGACGCCGTCCTCGGCGCCATGCTGGAGAAGGGCGGGCTGAAGCTCTCCGACGTGACGCTGGTCAACGTCAACTTCGCCCTCACCGCCGCGCTGCTCACCAACCAGGTCGACGCCGTCGTCGGCGGCTACCGCAACTTCGAGGCGACCGAACTCGAACTCGCCGGCAAGAAGGCCGTCGCCTTCTTCCCCGAGGAGAACGGCGTGCCGCCCTACGACGAGCTGATCCTCGTCGCCCACCGCGACGCGGTGAAGGATGCGCGCTTCGCGAAGTTCAACGCCGCGCTCGAAGAAGCGACGCTGTGGGCGACCAATCACCCGGCCGAGACCCGCGCGCTGATGGAGAAGGCCGACCCCAAGCTCGCCGACGAGCTGAACCGCCGGGCGCTGACCGACACGCTGCCGCGTTTCGCCAAGCGCCCCGGCGCGATCGACACCGTCCGCGCCGAGCGCTTCGCCGCCTTCCTGAAGGCGCGCGGCCTGATCGACACGATTCCGTCGCCCGAGAGCTACATGATCGAGCCGAAGTGATCGGAAGGCCGGCATCGGCGCGGACGCGTCGGTGCCGGTCGATCGACGCGCGACGCCGCGCCCGCGCCGAGCCGATCGGGCGAAAGTCCGATCCCCGTCGCCTCGACGCGGCGCTCCCGAGCGCCTATTCCTGATCGCGACCCCGGGGCATGCCCCTTCCTCGCGCCCCTCGCCGGTCGGCCCCGACCGCGACGCGGCCCGCGAAACCCCATGGAGCGACGATCATGTCCGAGACCCGTGCCGAGCAGGAGCGTCCCGACGCCTCGAGCTTCGAGGACACCATCTCCGTCCGCATCTACTGGGAAGACACCGACGCCGGCGGCATCGTCTATCATGCCAGCCACGTCCGCTTCTTCGAACGCGGCCGCACCGAATATCTCCGCGCCCTCGACCTCTCCCAGTCGGAGATGCAGTCGATCCGCGGCATCGTCTTCGCCGTCCGGCGCATGGAGATCGACTACCTCCGTCCGGCGAAGCTCGACGACCTCCTGTCGGTGACCACCCGCACCCGCATGGTCGGCGGCGCCCGCGTCGTCATGGAGCAGGTGCTCGCCCGCGGCGAGGAGACGATCGCGAGCGCCGTCGTCACCGTCGTCTGCCTCGATGCCGAGGGAAGACCGCACCGCGTGCCGGCCGACCTCAGGTCGCTCTTCGGCCATCCGGAGTGAGATGCGGGCGCCGCAGCGCAGCATCGTAAACCGATCCTTAACCCTACCAATGGCTTGCTGGCTCGGCGCGGACCCGCTCGGGGTCCTCGTTTGGTCACATTCGCCGGGCAGAAGGAACGCGAGGTTCGAGATCGTCGCCGGTGATCGCGATCCGATGGCCGCTCTCCGTGAGCGGGCGTCGGCGAAAGGCGTTCGTTTCTCGCTCGACGCCTCGCACCGCTCCCACCGTCGCCCGAGCCGTTCTCGGCCGAAAGGGTACCCGACACATGAATCCCGAAGTCGCTCAGGCCGCGCTGGCCGCGCCGCATTCCGACATGACGCTCCTCGCGATGTTCTGGAGCGCGCACATCGTCGTCAAACTGGTGATGCTCGGGCTGTTCTCCGCCTCGGTGTGGTGCTGGGCGATCATCGTCGACAAGATCGTCCTCTTCATGAAGACGCGTCGTCAGATGGACAACTTCGAGCAGATCTTCTGGTCGGGCCAGAGCCTCGAGGACCTCTATCGCACGCTGTCGGCGCGCGCCAACCACGGCATGCCGGCGCTCTTCGTCGCCGCGATGCGCGAGTGGAAGCGCTCCCACGAGGGCGGACGCCCGGCGATCGGATCGCTGCAGCAGCGCATCGACAAGGTGATGGACGTCACCATCAACCGCGAGGTCGAACGCTTCCAGTCGAACCTGCTGGTGCTCGCCACCATCGGCTCGTCGAGCCCGTTCATCGGCCTCTTCGGCACGGTGTGGGGCATCATGACGGCGTTCCAGGGCATCGCGGCCTCCAAGAACACCTCGCTCGCGGTCGTCGCGCCGGGCATCGCCGAGGCGCTCTTCGCCACCGCGATCGGCCTCGTCGCGGCCATCCCGGCGGTCATCGCCTACAACAAGCTCTCGGCCGACGCCGGCGCGCTCGGCGGCCGGCTCGAGACCTTCGCCGACGAGTTCTCCGCCATCCTGTCGCGTCAGATCGACGAGCGGCAGGCGGCCTGAGGAGGCGTACCCCATGGCGATGTCGGTCGGCGGATCGGGAGCACAGGGCGGGCGGCGCGGCCGTCGTCGCGCGCGCTCCGGCCCGATGAGCGAAATGAACATGACGCCGTTCATCGACGTCATGCTGGTGCTGCTCATCATCTTCATGGTGGCGGCGCCGATGATGACGGTCGGCGTGCCGGTCGACCTGCCCGAGACCCGCGCCAAGGCGATGGAGGGCCAGACCCAGCCGATCACCGTGTCGCTGGACGGCCAGGGCCGCATCTACATCCAGGACGCCGAGTTCAAGCTCGACGATCTGGTTCCCAAGCTTCAGGCGATCGCCAAGAACGGCATCGACGAGCGCATCCTGGTGCGCGGCGACAAGGCGACCGACTACGGCTCGATCCTGAAGGTGATGGGACGACTGAACGACGCCGGTTACAAGAAGATCGGCCTCGTCTCGCTTCCCGAAACGGCGTCGAGGTAAGGATCGATGCGTCCGGGTCTGCCGTCCTCCGCCGTGCTCCACGCGGCCCTTCTCGCCTGGATCCTGTTCGGATTCCCGGGCTTCGAGAAGCGCGAGGACCAGCCGGCGGTCGAGGCGATGCCGATCGAGTTCGTGCCGATCGCCGACGTCGCCGAGCTGAAGCTCGGCCAGAAGACGGCGAAGCCCAAGGAAGAGCTCGTTCACAAGGACACGGCCAAGTCCGCCAAGGAGGCCGAAGGCGCCCGCGCCGGCACCGACGCGCAGGAAGAGCCGCCGCCGCCGATGCCGGAGGCCAAGCCCAAGCCGCCGGAGCCCAAGGCCGAGCCGAAGCCGGAGAAGGTCGCCGAGATCCCCAAGGTCGAGCCGGTCAAGCAGCCCGAACCGAAGCCCGTGGTGAAGCCCGAGCCGGTCAAGGCGCCCGAGCCCAAGCCGACGCCGGTCAAGCCGCCGGAGCCCAAGCCCGATCTGCCCAAGGAGGCGGAGAAGGCCAAGGACACCGGCGAGGGCGCGCCGCCCAAGCCCAAGGATCCGCCGAAGGACACCAAGGCGCTCGACAAGCTGATCGAAGAGCAGAAGAAGGCCGACGAGAAGAAGGCCGCCGACGCCAAGGCGGCCGCCGATGCCAAGGCCGCGGCCGATGCCAAGGCCAAGGCGGATGCCAAGGCCAAGGCCGACAAGGCCGCCGCCGATGCCAAGGCTGCGGCCGACGCGAAGGCCAAGGCCGACGCGGCGGCGAAGCAGGCCTCGAACTCCAAGGCCTTCTCCTCGCAGATGTCGGACGTGATCAACCGCAACCAGTCCGGCTCCTCGCAGGGCAAGGAGCAGAAGACGGCGAGCCTCGGCGCGCCTTCGGGCAAGCTCTCGGTGGTGCGGATGACCCAGGCCGAGACCGACGGTCTGATCGGCCAGATCAAGAAGTGCTGGAACCCGCCGATCGGCTCGGCCGAGGCCGGACTCAAGGTGACGCTGCGCTTCTCGCTCAACCAGGACGGTTCGCTCAACGGCCAGCCGACGGTGGTGGAGGGCCCGGCCCATCCGCTCGGCGTCAGCCTCGCCGCCTCGGCCCGCCGCGCGCTGATGCAGTGCGGACCCTACAAGCTTCCCGCGGACAAGTTCTCGGCCTGGAGCCAGGTCGAGGCGACGTTCGATCCGAAAGACATCTGATGGTTCGGGGGCGGTCTCGCGGACGGCGGGAACCCCCAGCGACGAGGACGACGATGACGACGACACCGAACCCGATCCGCTCCGCGAGCGAGGCCACGGCCGCGCCGCGGCTTCGTCGCGGCGGCGCGCTGCGGCGTGTTCTCGCCGCCGCGGCACTCGCTCTGGCGAC
>DBMN01000199.1:0-8874 GCA_002298965.1 Rhizobiales bacterium UBA697
CCCAGCGTCCGCGCATGTCGCCGCTGGCGCGGATGCGACGGGTGGTTTCGTAGCCGTCCCAGCCCGGCATCATCACGTCCATCAGCACCAGGTCGGGCTCGGCTTCGGTGTAGCGCTGGAGCGCCTCCTCGCCCGAGGCGGCGAGAATGATGCGGTGGCCGTGGCGGACCAGCGCCTTTTCGAGAAAGCGGCGGTTGGCCTCTTCGTCATCGACGACGAGGATGTCCAGGCGCGGCAGGTGTACTGGGGTCACGGTCGGAGTATTCCGCCAGAATAATTTTCGGGTGCCGCGAACTGCGGCGCAAATACCGGCGCAAACGCCGGCGCCGTGACGGGTGTTACCTAGTGATGGCCCGCCCGGCGGGCGGTTCGGCGGGTATTATAGCCACAGCGTTCATGGGAATCGTGCGGGTGTTGAAGATGCGTCAAATCAGACGGGGCGGGGGTTTCGCCGGGAGTGGTGGCGGCGGCGCGCGGGTGCGTCGGCGAGCGGCCGCGTGGAATCGGCGGCCGGCGGCCGGCGGCTGAACAGGATGGATTTTCTGCGCGAGATGGGGTCCTTGAGCACGCTTGGCCGGCGTCTGCTGCTGCGCATGCTGTTGTTTGCCGTATGCATGGCGATCGTCGGCAGCGCGACGCAGTTGATGGTCGAGTATCGCCGCGACGTGGGACTGGTCGAGGAGCACTACGATCAGGTCGAGCACAGCTACCTCAATGGCGTGGTTGATGCCGTCTGGATGACCGATCGCGATCGCCTGGGAGTGCTGCTCGACGGTCTGGTGCGGCAGCCGGATTTCGATTATGCCGAGGTCCGCGTCGACGGTTCGGTGTTCGTCGCCGCCGGCCAGCGCGTGCTGGAAGACGGGCTGGAGCGGCGCTATCCGTTGCGCTACCGTTTTCGCGGCAGCGACGTGACCATCGGCGAGCTGACCGTCGCCACCGACATGCAGCCGGTGCGGCAGCGTGCGCTGCGCCGGGCCAGCGATGTGCTGGTCAGCGTCACCTTGATGACGCTGGCGTTCGCGGCCTTTCTTTATCTGCTGGTGCGCTCGATGATCACCCGCCACCTGGCGCGCATCGCCGGCTATGTGCGCGCGGCGTCGTTTTCCAATCTGGAGCTGCCGCTGTACCTGGATCGCCCGCCGTCGCGGCGCGGCCGGCAGGATGAGTTCGACGAGCTGGTGAACGCGTTCAACCAGATGCGCAACAATCTGCTGCGCTCCTACGACGAACTGCACGAGTTGAACGCCGATCTGGAACAGCGCGTGATCGAGCGTACCGAGGCCCTGCGCCGCCAGGTCGAGGAGTCGATCCGTCACCAGCGCGCGCTGGAGGGCAGCGAAACCCAGTTGCGGGCGATCTTCGATTCGGTGCTCGAGGGCATCGTGGTGGCGAACAGCGAAGGCGTCGTCACCGTGTTCAATCCGGCGGCGGAGGCCTTGTTCGGCTACTCGGCGGAGGAGATGCGCGGCGGCAGCATCAACCGCCTGATGCCGGAGATGGAGGCGCGTCAGCATGACGGCCAGCTCGAACGCTATGCCGGCAGTGGCGTGGCGCGGATCATCGGCCGCAGCCGCGAGGTGGTGGCGCGCCGCCGCGACGGCAGCGTGTTCCCGATCCAGCTGGCGGTGAGCGAGGCGCGGGTGGGCGGCGAGCGCCTGTACATCGGCATCATCCACGACCTGTCGGAGCGCAAGCGCATCGAGAACGCGCTGGTCCAGGCCAAGGTGGTGGCCGAGGATGCCAGCCGCGCCAAGTCGGAGTTCCTCTCGCGCATGAGTCACGAACTGCGCACGCCGCTCAACGCCATCATCGGTTTCGGCCAGTTGTTGCAGACCGATCCGCTGGAGCCGCCGACGCCGAGCCAGCGCGAGAACGTCGAGCAGATCGTCAAGGCCGGCCGGCATCTGCTCGAACTGATCAACGAGGTGCTCGATCTCGCCCGCATCGAGGCCGGGCGCCACGAACTGGTGCTCGAACCGGTGGAACTGCTGCCCCTGCTCGACGAGGTGATCGTGCTGGTGCATCCGCTTGCCGACGTGGCCGGCGTGCGCCTGCGCGACGTCGTAGCCGAGGAGGGGGTGTGGGTGCGCGCCGATCGCACGCGGCTCAAACAGTGTCTGCTCAATCTGCTGTCCAATGCCATCAAGTACAACCGGCCGGCCGGCGAGGTGCGCGCCATCGTCGAGCCTGATGCTGACCGGGTGGCCATCGCCGTCGCGGATACCGGCCGTGGTTTCAACGAGACACAAAAGGCCGCGCTGTTCGAACCCTTCCAGCGTCTGGTCAGCGAGAACAGCGAGATCGAGGGCACCGGTATCGGCCTGGCGATCACCCGCCGTCTGCTCGAAATGATGGATGGCAGTATCGATGCGGAGAGTCGGCCCGGCGCCGGCAGCACCTTCACCATCCATCTGCATCGTGCCGACGCGCGGAAAGTCGGCGCTGGCGAGACGCCGTGCGCCTGACCGGGCCAAGCACCTGCCGGTCGGCGACGGCCTGCTCGGCCGCGTGGTGGACGGCAACGGCCGCCCGCTCGACGATCTCGGCCCGCTCGACACCAAGGATTCGCGCTCGCTGGCCAGCCGCCCGCTCAACCCGCTGCAACGCGAGCCGATCCGCGAGATCATGGATGTCGGCATCCGCGCCATCAACACGCTGCTCACCGTCGGCCGCGGCCAGCGCCTCGGCCTGTTCGCCGGTTCGGGCGTCGGCAAGAGCGTGCTGCTCGGCATGATGGCGCGCTACACCGAGGCCGACGTGATCGTGGTCGGGCTGATCGGCGAGCGCGGCCGCGAGGTGCAGGAGTTCATCGAGGACGATCTCGGCGAGGACGGTCTCGCCCGTTCGGTCGTCGTGGTCGCGACCTCGGACGAGCCGGCGCTGATGCGGCGGCAGGCGGCCTATCTCACCTTCACCATCGCCGAGCACTTCCGCGACGAGGGTCGCGACGTGCTGTGCATGATGGACTCGGTCACCCGCTTCGCCATGGCGCAGCGCGAGATAGGCCTCGCCGCCGGCGAGCCGCCGGCCTCCAAGGGCTACACGCCGACGGTCTTCACCGAGCTGCCGCGTCTGCTCGAGCGGGCGGGGCCGGGCAAGGTCGGGTCGGGCTCGATCACCGGGCTCTTCACCGTGCTGGTCGAGGGCGACAACCACAACGAGCCGGTCGCCGACGCGGTCCGCGGCATTCTCGACGGCCACATCGTGATGGAGCGGCAGATCGCCGAGCGCGGACGCTATCCGGCGATCAACGTGCTGAAGAGCGTGTCGCGCACCATGCCGCGGTCGATCCCGGAGGCGCGGCGGCCGCTGATCACCGAGGCCAAGCGGCTGATGGCGACCTTCGCCGACATGGAGGAGCTGATCCGGCTGGGCGCCTATCGCAAGGGTTCGAGCCCGGAAGTCGATCGAGCGATCGAGCTCGAACCGGCGTTCGAGGCATTTTTGCAACAGGGTAAGGGCGAATCGACGCGACTGAACGAGGGTTACGACCGTCTCGCCGCGATTCTCGCTTCCTGACGGAAAAGACTCACGATTTGGCAACCGTCTGTGGCTAGGCTCGTCTTCACTACGGGGGAGTATCGAGTATGAAGTCCCGAGACAGTCTCATTCGTCTGAAGCGGTTCCAGGTCGACGAGAAGCGTCGCCAGCTGACCCAGATCGAAATGATGATCGCCGATTTCCAGCGCATGATCTCCGATCTGGACGATCAGATCGTGAGCGAGCAGAACCGCGTCGGCATCCACGACATCGCCCATTTCGCCTACCCGACCTTCGCCAAGGCCGCGATCTCGCGCCGGGAGAACCTCAAGGTGTCGGTCGGCGATCTCGAGGTGAAGCTCGAGGCGGCGCGCGAGGAACTGTCGATCGCCGTCGAGGACCTGAAGAAGATCGAGCTGATCGAGGAACGCGACCACGCCCGCGAACGCGCCGAGCGCGATGCGCGCGAGCAGGACGCCCTCGACGAGATGGCTTCGCGCCGTCACGCCTTCGGGCGCTGAGTTTCCCGGGCGGCGCGTCCCGCCGCCCCTCTTTCCGCGTGGGAAAACGTCGTGAGAGACGAAGACTGGCCGCCCTCGGGCGGCCTTTTTCGTTTCAGCGTCCGATCGTCACGGCTCGATCAGCGGGATCTGCGGCGCGGCGGTGCGGGGCAGGACGCCGGTCAGGCGCGGGTCGGGGCCGAGCTCGAGGCCGCGCTTCACCGCGACGAAGCCGGAGCGGACGTAGAAGCCGAGGGCGCCGGGGTGGTCGAGGTGGCAGGTGTGGACGGTGACGCGCTCGGGCGCGCGCGACCACGCCTCCGCCAGCGCGACGCCCATCAGGGCGCGGCCGAGGCCGCTGCCGACCGCCGCCGGCACCAGACCGAAATAGGCGAGTTCGACCTCGCCGGCCCGGCTCGCGTCGAGTTCGACGAGGCCGACGTCGACGCCGTCGCGCACAACGGCGCGGCACCAGGTGGCGGGGTCGTCGAGCAGGGCGGCGAGATCGGCGTCGCTCGTCATGGTTCGGCCGAACCACAGCCAGTCCTCGCCGACGGCGCGGAAGAGGGCACGGTAGCGGGCGACACCGCCGGTATCGCCGACGATCGGCTCGAGCACGACGTTCGCCGGCAGGGGCGCGGCGGGTGCGGTCGGCGGCGCGGTCATCTCCAGCCAGGTGACGGCGGCGACCATCCAGCCGGCGGGCACGATGCCGTAGCCGTCGGCGGGAAAGGTCATGGTCGGTCCGGGCGCGGCCGGGCTCACCATGCGTCGACGCCGAACTTCCAGCCGATGCCGACGCCGACGGAGAACTGGTCGCGCGAGCCTTCGGCCCGGGCGATCGGCGAGCGGGCATAGGCGTCGGAGAGATGCGTCCACGACGCCTCGCCCTTGACGAACCAGCGCTCGTCGATCTTCCAGGTGGCGATCGCGCCGAGGCCGGCGCCGCGATAGCCCGAACCGGGATCGTAGGCGGCGACGCCCGACGAGGCGGCCGCGGCGGCGGTGACGCCCCAGTAGGCGCGCATGTAGTCGGCCGAGGCGAAGGAGACGCGCGGACCGGCGCTGATGCTCAGGCGGTCGATCGGATGGAGGATGCCGTCGAGGCCGAGTTCGGCGAACTGGCCGCGATGGCCGCCGAAGCCCTGGCGGACGGTGGCGAAGGCGCGGAAGGCGGTGTCGGTGTAGTCGACCGTCACGCCGGCCTCGAAGGTGTCGGCGACGTCGGGAAGGCCGGCGAGGGGCGATCCGCCGCCGAAGGAGCGCTTCGACAACCAGCGCGCCGAGGGCGCGATGCCGAAACCGGTGTCGGACGACGGCTTGCCGGTGAAGGGCGAGCGCAGGAACTTCAGGCCGAAGATCGGCATCGGCGCCAGCACCATCTTCTTCGAACCGTCCCAGTCGGGCCGGGCGGCGAGGCCGCCGCCGACGGTGAAGACGAGATCGTCCTGCGGGCCGGGGAAGGACTGGGCGAGGGCCGGGCTCGCGACGAGCGTGGCGAGGGCGGCGAAGCCGACGAGAAGACGCATGATCACCTCTGGGGCGCGCGGGCGGTCGGCCGCGCTGCAAATCGATCCGTGGTCCATGTTTGTCCGATGCGCACGGCGCGGTCGAGTGCGCATTCGCCACATTCGACCAAATTGCCGTCGTCGACGCGCCCGCCTCCGTCGGCGGCGACGGGTCGCAGCCGACGGAGGCGTCGCACCTGCGACCGTCCTGCTCGTACAAAGGTGCAAAATCACTACCGAAATCATACCAAAGTGTAGAATTTCACGAGGTGATTTTTGACTTTCCGCAATTGAGCCGCGGCATCGACGCCGCACTGTCCGGCGTCTTCGTTTCCATGTGAACGAGAAACGACCAGTGACCAACGCGCAAGACGGTGTCTTGCGCGAACGAAACCTCTTGCATTTGAAGCCGACGGGAGAAGACGCGAATGGCCAGCCGGATTTCGACTTTCTACATTCCGAGCGTCAACATGATGGGGGCGGGGAGCCTCGGCGAGGCGGTCGCCTCGATCGGCGCGCGCGGGTTTCGCCGTGCGCTCCTGGTGACCGACGCGGTGCTGGCCGATCTCGGCGTGGCGGCGAAGGTCGCCGGCCGCCTCGAGGCGGTGGGCATCGCGGTCTCGATCTTCCCGGGCGCCCAGCCCAACCCGACCGTCGGCAACGTCGAGGCCGGTCTCGCGGTGCTCCGGGCCAACGACTGCGACCTCGTCGTGTCGCTCGGCGGCGGCAGCCCGCACGACTGCGCCAAGGGCATCGCGCTGGTCGCGGCCAACGGCGGGTCGATCGTCGACTACGAGGGCGTCGACCGTTCCGAGAAGCCGCAGGTGCCGCTGATGGCGATCAACACCACGGCCGGCACCGCCTCGGAGATGACGCGCTTCTGCATCATCACCGACGAGACCCGGCAGGTGAAGATGGCGATCGTCGACCGCCACGTGACGCCGATCCTCTCGGTCAACGATCCCGAGCTGATGCTGGCCAAGCCCAAGGGCCTGACCGCGGCGACCGGCATGGACGCGCTGACCCATGCGATCGAGGCCTATGTCTCGACCGCGGCCACCCCGATCACCGACGCCTGCGCGCTGAAGGCGATCGAGCTGATCGCGCTCCATCTGCGCAAGGCCGTCGCCGACGGCGGCGATCTGGTGGCCCGCGCCAACATGGCGCACGCCCAGTTCCTCGCCGGCATGGCCTTCAACAACGCCTCGCTCGGCTATGTCCACGCCATGGCGCATCAGCTCGGCGGCTTCTACGACCTGCCGCACGGCGTCTGCAACGCGGTGCTGCTGCCGCATGTCCAGACTTTCAACGCCGAAGTCGCGGCCGGGCGTCTGCGCGACGTCGCCGCGGCGATGGGCGAGGACGTCGCCGGTCTCGACGACGCGGCCGGCGCGGCGGTGGCGATCGCGGCGATCCGGCGTCTGGCGGCCGACATCGGCATTCCGGCGGGTCTCGCCGGTCTCGGCATGAAGGACGAGGACGTGGCGACGCTGGCGACCAACGCGCTGCGCGACGCCTGCGGCCTCACCAATCCGCGCCCGGCCGATCAGGCCGCGATCGAGGCGATCTTCCGCGCCGCCGCCTGAGGGCGCGACCGGTCGCGATGTGCGGGAAGGCGGGCGAGCGATCGCCCGCCTTTCGTCGTTTCGGCTCTGCCGATCACACCGCGCCGACGGTCTTCAGCCGGACGCGCGGGTGGACCTCGGCCTGGCTCATCACCACCGTGTGCGGGCGGAAGCGGTCGACGATGGCGCGGACGTGGGTGCGGATGCCGGGCGAGGTCAAGAGCACCGGCAGCTCGCCCTGGCGCGCCGCCATCTCGAAGCCGTCGCGCACCGCGGTGACGAACTCGCCGAGCTTGGAGGGCGCCATCGCCAGCGACTTCTGTTCGCCGTCGCCGATCAGGCTCTCGGCGAAGGCCACTTCCCAGGCCGGCGACAGCGACAGGATCGGCAGATAGCCCATCGGCGACAGGTTGGCGGCCGAGATCTGGCGGGCGAGGCGGGCGCGGACGTGCTCGGTGATCGAGGGGATGGTGCGGGTGAAGGACACCGCCTCGGCGATGCCTTCGAGGATGGTCGAGAGATCGCGGATCGAGATGCGTTCCGACAGCAGACCCTGGAGGACGCGCTGAATGCCGGAGACGGTGATCGAACCGGGGACGATGTCGTCGACCAGCTTGTGCTGCTCCTTCGGCAGTTCGGCGAGGAGTTTCGCTACGTCGGCGTAGGACAGGAGGTCCGAGATGTTGGCCTTGAGGATCTCGGTCAGGTGGGTCGACAGAACGGTCGCCGGATCGACGACGGTCAGGCCGCGGATCGCCGCCTCTTCCTTGAGCGAGGGGTCGACCCAGGTGGCGGGCAGGCCGAAGGTCGGCTCGGTCGTGTGGGTGCCGGGCAGGTCGATCTGCTGGCCGTCCGGGTCCATGACCATGTAGAGGTTGGGGAAGACGCTGCCGCGGCCGGCCTCCACCTCCTTGATGCGGACGACATATTCGTTGGGCTGGAGCTGGACGTTGTCGAGCAGCCGGCAGGGCGGCATGACGAAGCCCATGTCGCCGGCGATCTGGCGCCGCAGCGCCTTGATCTGCTCGGTGAGGCGATCGGAGCCCTCCGGTCCGTTGATCAGCGACAGCAGGGCGTAGCCGAGCTCGATCTTGAGATCGTCCATCTTGAGGCTGTCGGTGATCGGCTCCTCGCGCGGCGGGGCGGTCTTGGCGGTCTCGGCGAGTTTCTCGGCGACCGCCTCGGCGGCGACCCGGACGCGCTTCTTCTCGGCGCCCATGGCGAGGGCTGCGGCGCCGCCGGCGAGCGCCAGGAAGGGCAGGGTGGGCATGCCCGGCAGCAGGGCCATGACGATCATCACGAAGGACGACATGCCGAGGGCGCGCGGGTAGCCGGAGAGCTGGCCGAGCAGCGCCTTGTCGGCGGCGCCGGAGACGCCCGCCTTGGAGACGAGCAGGCCGGCGGCGGTCGAGACGATCAGTGCCGGGATCTGGGTGACGAGGCCGTCGCCGACCGTCAGCGTGGTGTAGGCGTGGCTCGCCTCGGCGAAGGAGATGCCCTGCTGGGCGACGCCGATGATGATGCCGCCGATGACGTTGATGAAGGTGATCAGCAGGCCGGCGATGGCGTCGCCGCGGACGAACTTCGAGGCACCGTCCATGGCGCCGAAGAAGGCGCTCTCGCCCTCCAGCTCCTTGCGGCGGGCCTTGGCCTCCTTCTCGTCGATCAGGCCGGCGGAGAGGTCGGCGTCGATCGCCATCTGCTTGCCGGGCATGGCGTCGAGGGTGAAGCGCGCCGCCACTTCGGCGATGCGGCCCGAACCGGCGGTGATGACCTTGAAGTTCACGATGGTCAGGATGGCGTAGATGATCACGCCGA
>DBMN01000199.1:8988-9594 GCA_002298965.1 Rhizobiales bacterium UBA697
GGTCATCAGGATCAGCACCGACAGCGTGATCGAGACCGCGAGGAAGACGTCGAGCACGACCGCGGGCAGCGGCACGATCAGCACGACGAGGATCGTCATCACGCCGAGGGCGAGGCCGATGTCGCCGCGCTTGGCGTGGGCGAGCAGCTCCCGCGGGCCGGGGAGGCCGAAGGGCATGCCGCTCGAGACGGCGGCCGGGGTTCCGACGGTCTGGTCGCTCATCGCGCCTTCCGGGTCTGCGTCACGCGGGTGTCGCGCGCTCGGGAATCCGATCGCGCCACCCGGCAATTCTTGCCGGGTTCATGGTTAACGGGTGGTTAAGATCATGGTCGCGCCGGGTGCGGCGACGAGGCCCGTCCGCCTCAGCGGCGACCGCCGACGAAATGGTGGTCGAGACGCGGGCGCGGCGCGGGCAGGGCGGCGGCGATCACCACAAGGCTCCAGACCAGCCCGCCGAAGGCGACCGCGGCGATCGGCGCCAGCGTGCCGATGGCGCCGGCGCCGGTCATCACGAAGAGGGCGAGGCTGCGCGAGGCGGTGGCGGGGTCGACGAGGCGGTCGACGAAGGCGCGGGCGAGGACGCGGCCGAGCGGCGCGACCGGGGCG
>DBMN01000251.1 GCA_002298965.1 Rhizobiales bacterium UBA697
GATCGTCGTCGCCGCGGCGCTGATGGGCACGCTGTGGATCACCGATCTCGCCTGGCTGCAGATCGGCCCCTTCGAGATCGACTTCACCGAGCGCACCAAGATCTGGAAACACGCCCTCGACTATCTCGACGGCGGCAGCGCCCTGATCGGCTCGGGTCTCAACGGCTTCTGGGGCCGCAAGGACGTGGTCGACGCCTTCATCGGCAGGAACGTCTGGTTCCTCGACAACTTCCACGACGGTTTTCTGGCGATCTTCGTCGAATGCGGCGCGATCGGCCTCGTGCTCCTCACCGCGGTGACGATGGCCTTCCCCTCGAAGCTGCCCGATGCCGAGGCGTCGCGGGCCGAACGCGAGCGCAAGATCTTCATTCTCGGCTTCCTGACGCTCTACTACGTCATCAATCTGACCGAGACCTACTTCCTGCGCTCGACCAACGTGGTGTCGGCGGTCTTCCTCTACTTCCTCTTCGTGCTGTTCTCGTCGGTCGGCGAGGGCGAAGACCCCGCCTGACCGCGATCACGACCGGCCGACGACGCCCTGCTCCGCGAGACGCGCGATCTCCTCCGCCGAGAGCCCGAGCGCACCCAGCACCGCGTCGGTGTCGGCGCCGAGCCGCGGCGAGGGACGATCCTGCACCAGCGGCGTGCCGGAGAGGCGGATCGGGTTGCGGATGCCGGGGACGGTGCCGCCTTCGGCCTCCGGGGCGGGAAGATCGAGCCGCATGCCGCGGGCGACGACCTGGGGATCGGCGAAGACCTGGGCCACGGTGTTGATCGGCCCGGCCGGCACGTGCGCCGCCTCGAGGCGACCCAGAAGATCGTCGCGCCGGAAGAGCTTCGTCTTCGCCTCGATCATCGGCACCAGTTCGGCCCGCGCCGCGACGCGGCCGGCGTTGTGGACGTAACGCGGATCGAAGGCGAGGTCCTCGAGATCGAGGATGGCGCAGGTGTCGCGCCACTGGCGGTCGTTGCCGGTGGCGATGACGACGTGGCCGTCGGCGACCGCGAAGACCTGATAGGGCACGATGTTGGGGTGGGCATTGCCCATGCGGGTCGGCGACTTGCCCGAGACCAGATAGTTCATGCCCTGGTTGGCGAGCATGGCGACCATCGTGTCGAGCAGGCTCATGTCGACGAGCTGACCGCGGCCGGTCTTCTCGCGCGCCGCCAACGCCGCCTGGATGCCGATCACCGCATGGAGCCCGGTGAAGAGATCGGCGACCGCGACGCCGACCTTGGTCGGCTCGCCGTCGGGCTGGCCGGTCAGCTCCATGTAGCCGCCGAGGCCCTGGATCATGAAGTCGTAGCCGGCGCGCGCCGCATAGGGGCCGTCCTGGCCGAAGCCGGTGACGGCGCACCACACGAGGCGCGGGTTCGCCGCCATCAGGGTCTCGTGGTCGAGGCCGTATTTCTTCAGGCCACCGACCTTGAAGTTCTCGATGACGACGTCCGCCTCCGCCACGAGGCGGCGGATCAGATCCGCCCCCTCGGGCTTCTCGAAGTCGACGGCGATCGAGCGCTTGCCGCGGTTGCAGGCATGGAAATAGGCGGCGCCGAGATCACCGCCGTCGGCGGCCCTGACGAAGGGAGGCCCCCAGTGGCGGGTGTCGTCGCCGGCGACCGGACGCTCCACCTTGATCACGTCGGCACCGAGATCGGCCAGCGTCTGGCCGATCCAAGGGCCGGCCAGAATGCGGGCGAGCTCGACCACCTTGAGGCCGGAGAGGGGGGCGTCGGTCATCGCATCTTCCTCAGAAGAACGCCTGAATGCCGGTCTGGGCGCGGCCGAGGATCAGGGCGTGGACGTCGTGGGCGCCCTCGTAGGTGTTGACCGTCTCGAGGTTCGCCGCATGGCGCATCACGGCGTATTCGATCTGGATGCCGTTGCCGCCGTGCATGTCGCGCGCCATGCGGGCGATGTCGAGCGCCTTGCCGCAGTTGTTGCGCTTGATGATCGAGATCATCTCCGGCGCCATCTTGCCCTCGTCGAAGAGCCGGCCCACCCGCAGCGCCGCCTGGAGGCCGAGGGTGATCTCGGTCTGCATGTCGGCGAGCTTCTTCTGGTAGAGCTGGGTGCCGGCGAGCGGCTTGCCGAACTGCTTGCGGTCGAGGCCGTACTGGCGGGCGCGCATCCAGCAGTCTTCCGCCGCACCCATGACGCCCCAGGCGATACCGTAGCGCGCCCGATTGAGGCAGCCGAACGGGCCCTTGAGGCCGGAGACGTTCGGCAGCAGTGCGCTCTCGGGCACCTCGACGCCGTCCATGACGATCTCGCCGGTGATCGAGGCGCGCAGGCTGAGCTTGCCGCCGATCTTCGGGGCGGAGAGGCCCTTCATGCCCTTCTCCAGCACGAAGCCGCGGATCTCGCCGCCGTGGGCGGCCGACTTCGCCCAGACGACGAAGACGTCGGCGATCGGCGAGTTGGAGATCCACATCTTCGAGCCGATCAGGCGGTAACCGCCGTCGATCTTCTCGGCGCGGGTCTTCATGCCCGCCGGGTCGGAGCCGGCGTCGGGCTCGGTCAGGCCGAAGCAGCCGACCCACTCGCCGGTGGCGAGCTTGGGCAGGTACTTCAGCTTCTGCTCTTCCGACCCGTAGGCCTCGATCGGGTACATGACGAGCGACGACTGCACCGACATCATCGAGCGATAGCCACTGTCGACGCGCTCGACCTCGCGGGCGACGAGCCCGTAGGAGACGTAGCCGGCGCCGGCACCGCCGTAGGCTTCGTCGACGGTGACGCCGAGGAGACCCAGGGCGCCCATCTCCTCGAAGATGGCACGATCGGTCTTCTCCTCGAGATAGGCGTCGACCACGCGCGTCGCCAGACGGTCCTGGGCATAGGCCCGGGCGGTCTCGGAGATCATGCGCTCGTCTTCGGTCAGCTGCTCGTCGAGGAGGAAGGGATCCTCCCACTTGAAGGGGGCACCCTTGGGGCTCGCCATTGTCGTTTCCTCGTTTCTTGGCCGGATGGGGGGAGACGCGATCCCGCGTCTCAGGTTTCGACGTCGAACTTGACGCCCTGCGCCAGGGGCAGGGTCAGTCCGTAGTTGATGGTGTTGGTGGCGCGGCGCATGTAGGCCTTCCAGGCGTCGGAACCGGCCTCGCGACCGCCGCCCGTCTCCTTCTCGCCGCCGAAGGCGCCACCGATCTCGGCGCCCGAGGGGCCGATGTTGACGTTGGCGATGCCGCAGTCCGAACCGAGCGCCGAGGTGAAGAGCTCGGCCTCGCGCAGGTCGTTGGTGAAGATCGACGACGACAAGCCCTGCGGCACGGCGTTGTTGAGCTTCAGCGCGGTCTCGAACTTGGTGTAGCGCATGACGTAGAGGATCGGCGCGAAGGTCTCCTCGACCACCGGGCCGCCCTGCGACGGCATCTCCACCAGCGCCGGGGTGACGTAGACGCCGCCCTCGCGGCCGGGAACCGTGACGCGGGTACCGCCGGTGACGGTGCCGCCGAGTTCGCGGGCGGCGTCGAGCGCCTTCTTCATCCGCTCCCAGGCCGGCGCGTCGATCAGCGGGCCAACCAGCGTGGCGCTGCTCGACGGATCGCCGACGGCGACCGAGCCGTAGGCGCGGCGCAGGCGGGTGACCAGCGTGTCGTAGATCGAATCGTGGACGAAGAGGCGGCGCAGCGAGGTGCAGCGCTGGCCGGCGGTGCCGATCGCCGAGAAGGCGATGGCGCGCAGCGACAGGTCGAGGTCGGCCGAGGGCGCGACGATGGCGGCGTTGTTGCCGCCGAGCTCGAGGATGGCGCGGCCGAAGCGCTTGGCGATGCGCGGGCCGACGGCGCGGCCCATGGCGGTCGAGCCGGTCGCCGAGATCACCGGCACGCGCGGATCGTCGACCAGGATCTCGCCGATCGGGCGGCCGCCGAGCAGCATCTCGAGCAGGCCGTCGGGAGCCTCGTTGCCGGCCTCGCGGTAACGCTTGACGGCACGCTCGAACAGGGCGGCGACGGCGAGCGCGGTCAGCGGCGTCTTCTCCGACGGCTTCCAGACGACCGAATCGCCGCAGACGAAGGCGAGCGCGGCGTTCCACGACCACACCGCGACGGGGAAGTTGAAGGCCGAGATGACGCCGACGACGCCGACCGGGTGCCAAGTCTCCATCATCCGGTGCGACGGACGCTCGGTGGCGATGGTGAGGCCGTAGAGCTGGCGCGACAGACCGACCGCGAAGTCGCAGATGTCGATCATCTCCTGCACTTCGCCGAGGCCTTCCGACACGATCTTGCCGGCCTCGATGGTGACGAGACGGCCGAGCTCGACCTTGTGGGCGCGCAGTTCCTCGCCGAGCAGGCGGACGAGTTCGCCGCGCTTGGGGGCGGGCACCGAGCGCCAGACGCGGAAGGCGGCGTCGGCGCGGCCGATGGCGGCCTCGGCTTCTTCCGCCTCGTGCTCGATGACGCGGCCGATCTCGGAACCGTCGATCGGCGAGGTCACCGGCAGCGTGCCGCCGCCGAACAGGGCGCGATCGACGCCGAGGGTGACGAGCAGGTCGTGGGTCTCCGCGGCGAGCGGGGTCGAAAGGGTCATGGGGCGAGCTCCGGATACTCGGCAGACAAAGGGGCGGGCCGGGCGACGCGTCCGTCGGCCGGTGTCGGGTCATGACAATCATGCTCGACAGGCCGCGAGAAAAGCGAGAAATTCTCACCAGGTCATGACAGTGAGGAATGATCCCCGTGTTTCGCCGCGGCTTCCTGCCCCCGATCGGTTCGCTGGTCGCCTTCGAATGCGCCGCTCGGCACGAGAGTTTCTCGCGCGCCGCCGAGGAACTGCACCTGACGCAGGGGGCGATCAGCCGGCAGATCCGCGCCTTGGAAGATCTCGTCGGCATCGCGCTGTTCGACCGGGTGCGGCAGCGGGTGGTGCTGTCGGAGGCGGGGCGGGCCTATCTCGCCGACGTGCGCCGCACGCTCGGCGATCTCGGCGAGGCGACGCATCGGGTGATGGGCTTCTCGGGCACGCGCGGCGTGCTCGATCTCGCGGTACTGCCGACCTTCGGCGCGCGCTGGCTGGTCAGGCGGCTGCCGCGGTTCCTGGCGGCGCACCCGGACGTCACCATCAACATGGCGGCACGGATCGCGCCCTTCGACTTCGCCAGCGACCCGTTCGACGCGGCGATCCACGTCGGCCAGCCGGTGTGGGCGGGCGGGGTGCTGTCGCATCTGATGGACGAGGAGGTGGTGCCGGTCGCCGCCCCCGGCTTCGCCGCACGCCACGGCATCGCCGCGCCGCGCGACCTCGAGGCGGCGCCGCTGATCCACCAGTCGACGCGGCCGACCGCCTGGGCCGACTGGTTCGCGGCGATCGATCTGACGACCGACGCGGTGTGGCGCGGGCCGCGCTTCGACCAGTTCTCGATGGTGTCGGAGGCCGCCGCCGCCGGCATGGGCGCGGCGCTGGTGCCGCGCTTCCTGATCGAGGAGGAACTCGACGGCGGGCGGCTGGAGATCCTCTTCCCGCTGCCGCTGGCGACGCGCTCGGCCTATTATCTGGTACGGCCGGAAGCCGAAGGCCGCTCGGCTCTGGTCGCCGCCTTCGAGGCCTGGCTCGTCGCCGAGGCACGAGGCGAGGGGGCACGAGGCGAGGGCGTGCGCGATGGGTGAGCCCGATCGCGGATCACCAGGGCTCGACCGTCAGCTCCGGCCACAGAGCCGCCATTCGCGCCGCCTTGGCGGCATGGGTCGCGGCATTGTCGAGCACGCGGTTCGGCCGGATGCGCAGCGCGAAGACGTCGTCGAGGCCGAAGGGCGCGTAGACGTCGATGCGGCCGTCGGCCTCCATCCGCAGCCCGACGGCATGGCAGATCGAAGCATAGCGGCCGAGCGCCTCGGCGCTCGACGACAGGGGTGCGTAGGGCGCGCCGAAGCGCCGTTCGAACCAGAGATGGACGCGGGCCTGATTGCGCGCCTCGACCGGGACCGGCCAATCGGCGAAGATCGTTCCGACGCGGGCGATGGTCCGGTCTTCCGCCTCGAAGGAGAGATCGTCGGCATCGAACCAGACGAGATCGATGTCCTTCAGCCCGTGGCCGGAGGGGCGGCCGGTCAGCCGGTTCCAGACCGTCTGATAGACGGCGCCGGAGACGACGAGCCAATCGGGCAGGGCGAGATCGCGCGCCCGAACCAGCGTCGCGGCGATCAACGGATCGCTCGCGACGATCTCGACCAGGTCCGCGCGGCGGGGGGCATCGTCGGCGAGCGGAGCGATCACGGCAATCTCCCGATGGAAGGGACCATGAAACAACGCGATTGCGATGTCGAAACGATGAAGCGCCGGTCGCGGCCGGGGACGGTGCGATGAGGCTCGTGCGCATCGCGGCGATCGTTCTCGCCCTCGCGGCGCTGTGGCCGGCGGCGGGGCTCCTCGCCCATTCGATCGGCCATCCGCCGACGCCGCTGATGCTGTGGCGCGGCCTCTCGGGCGAGACGGTGACGCGGCACTGGGTGCCGCTCTCGCGCATCGACCGCGACGTCGTCGTCACCGCCATCGCCTCGGAGGACAACGGCTTCTGCGGTCACGGCGGTGTCGACTGGGAGGAGCTGCTCGACGTCGTCGACGAGGAGGGCGGTCCGAGCCGCGGCGGCTCGACCATCACCATGCAGCTGACCAAGAATCTCTTCCTGTGGAACGGCCGCAGCGTGGTGCGCAAGGCGATCGAGATCCCGCTGTCGATGCTGGTCGATCTCGTCTGGTCGAAGGAGAAGATCCTCGAGACCTGGCTCAACATCGCCGAATGGGGGCCGCACGGCGAGTTCGGCATCGAGGCCGGCGCCCGGCGCGCCTTCGGCAAGGGGGCGGAGCGGCTCGGCCCACACGAGGCGGCGCTGCTCGTCGCCATGCTGCCCAACCCGCATACGCGCGACGCCCACGCGCCGAACGCACGGGTCGCCCGGGTGGCGGGGATCATCGCGCGACGGGCGGCCAAGTCGCCGGAACTCGCCGACTGCATCCGCCCGCCGAAGCTCTGATACCGAGCACCCGCAGGTCCGACTGTTCGACCCTCGACGGAGGCCCTTCATCCTGAGGTGCCCGGCAGAGCCGGGCCTCGAAGGGCGAAGGGCCGAGTGGCACGGCCCGTCGTGGCTTCGTGTTTCGAGGCCCGGCTGCGCCGGGCACCTCAACATGAAGCCGAACAGGGACTGAGCGTCGGAACGTCGTGCCGTTCCGTGTGATCACGCCTCGTCGAGCATGAACACGCGGCGCGGCATCAGTTCGCCGCGGGCGACCTCGCCGATCGCCACCAGTTCGCCGCCGCAGGTCGCGTAGACCGCGTCCTCGTCGGCGATGGCGTCGCGGCCGCGCAGGATCACCGACTGGCCGCGGCGCAGACGGGCCGCCGCATCGCGGTTGACCGCCACTTCGGTCACTTCCTGGAGCCCCGCCTCGACCGGCGACATCAGCGCGCGGACGGCGTCCGAACCGCCGGCCTCGAAGGCCGCCTCGAGTTCGGAGAGCGGGATCATGTCCTCTTCCTCGAAGGGACCGACGACGATGCGGCGCAGGCCGACGACGTGGCCGACGGTGCCGAGCCGCTTGCCCATGTCGCGCGCGAGCGCCCGCACATAGGTGCCCTTGCCGCATTCGCATTCGAAGACGGTGGTGTCGGCGTCGGGCATGTCGACGAGGTCGAGGCCGAGGATTTCGATCGGACGGGCCTCGAGCACCACCTCCTCGCCGTCGCGGGCGAGGTCGTAGGCGCGTTCGCCGTCGATCTTGATGGCCGAGAACTTCGGCGGCACCTGCATGATCTCGCCGATGAACTCCGGCAGGATCGCCTCGATCGCCGCGCGGGTCGGGCGCACGTCGGAGCGGGCGATGACCTCGCCCTCGCGGTCGTCGGTCGAGGTCTGGATGCCCCAGCGCACGGTGAAGCGGTAGATCTTGGTGCCGTCCATGACGAAGGAGACGGTCTTGGTCGCCTCGCCGAGGGCGATCGGCAGCATGCCGGTGGCCAGCGGGTCGAGCGTACCGGCGTGGCCGCACTTGTTGGCGTGGGCGAGCTTCTTCAGCCGCGCGACCGCCTGCGTCGAGGTCACCTCGAGCGGCTTGTCGAGCACGACCCAGCCGTGAACGTCGTCGAACTTCTTCCTGCGGGCCATGGAGAATGCCTTCGTGGAGTACCGTGTTGTCGCGTGTGGCGGCTGGAGGGTGGTGCCGCGCGCGAGGGGCCCGTCACCGGGTGACGACCCCCTCCGACCCGGCTGCGCCGGGCCACCTCCCCCGCGAGGGGGGAGGGAGATCCTCACTTCGCCTCGTCGTCGCCGAGGTCGCGAGCGACTTCGGGACGATGCAGCACGCTCGTCACCGCGTCGTCGTCGTCGTAGCGGGTGTCGAGGATGAAGCGGATGTCGGGGGCGAACTTGAGGTCGATCCGGCGGGCGATCTGGCCGCGGAACCACTTCCGCGACCGCTCGAGCGCGGCCATGACCTTCTTGATGTCGCGACCACCGAGCGGCATCACCAGCGCGGTGGCGTTCTTGAGGTCGGGCGACATGCGCACCTCGGGCACCGTCAGGATGATGCCGTCGAGGTCGGGATCGGCCATCTGGCCGCGGGTCAGCACGTCGGCGAGCGCGTGGCGGATGATTTCACCGACGCGGAGCTGGCGCTGGGACGGGCCGGAGCCCTGTTCGTCGAAACGGGACATGGGGTTCTTCTCTCGATGGGCCGGACGGCGGCGGCGATCGTGGACCGGCCCGGGAATGGGCGGATCGACGCGGTCTGCCGGGCGGTCGGCGGTTCAGAGGCTCTCGCGGGGCGTACCCTCGGCGACACGGGCCGCCACGGTCTCACGGACCGCGGCGAAGGCGGCCTCGTCGGCGAAGGCGGCGCGCGGGATCGGCAGACCCTCGCGACCGCCGGTCGCCAGGATCAGATGGGTCCGCGTCTCGATCACGCGGCTCACGGCGGCCCAGGGGAAGCGCCAGTCGAAGGGACCGCCCTCGGTCTCCTTGACGCGAACCTCCTCGGCGCCGAACTCGACGGCGAGTTCCTTGTCGGCCAGCGGCATGCGGCGGAAGCCGGCAGCGGCGTTGAAGGCGATCAGCTTGTGGCGGAACAGCGTGCCGGCGACGACCAGGGCGATCAGGCCGTAGAAGGGATACCAGTCCGAGCCGCCGCGCATCGCGTCGTCGAGCATCGACGTCGCCGTCGGATCGGTCGACTGGAGCATCGACATGACGATGGTCACCATCGACAGCAGCACGACGGTGACGGCGAGCCGGAACAGCAGCGGCCGGAACGCGACGGCCGAAGACAGCGCGACCCAGTCGGCGCGCGCCATGCGGAAACGGAAGGTCTCGGACATGTTCGTTCCTCGGTCGGGGGTCGGACCCGACGGGGATGGACGGGATCGGGCGACGCCGAAGCGTCGCCCGGATTCTTCTCACCCGATCACAGCGAGCGGGCGATCTCTTCGACGCGGTAGCACTCGATGACGTCGCCGGCGCGCATGTCCTGATAGGCCTCGAAGGACATGCCGCACTCCTGGCCCGACATGACTTCCTTGGCGTCGTCCTTGAAGCGCTTGAGCTGCGAGAGCTTGCCTTCGTGGATGACGACGTTGTCGCGGATGAGACGAACCGAGGCGCCGCGCTCGACGGTGCCGTCGGTGACGAGACAGCCCGCCACCTTGCCGACCTTGGAGACCGCGAAGATCTCGAGGATCTTGGCGTTGCCCAGCATGGTCTCGCGGATTTCCGGCGTGAGCATGCCGCTCATCGCCTTCTTCACGTCGTCGACCAGGTCGTAGATGATGTTGTAGTAGCGGATCTCGACGCCCTCGCGCTCCGCCGCCTCGCGCGCTTCCTTCGACGCGCGGACGTTGAAGCCGATGATCGCGGCACCGGAGGCCGAGGCCAGCGTCACGTCGGATTCGGTGATGCCACCGACGCCGCCGTGGATGACGCGGGCACGAACCTCGTCGTTGCCGAGCTTCTCCAGCGCGCCGACGATCGCTTCGAGCGAGCCCTGCACGTCGCCCTTGACGACGAGCGTGAACTCCTTGCGACCGGCGGTCTTGAGCTGGTTCATCATCTCGGTCAGCGAACCGCGCGCCGACGAACCGCGGGCCTGAGCCTTCTCGCGCTTGAGGCGCATGCGGTAGTCGGCGACCTCGCGGGCGCGGGCCTCGTTCTCGACCACGGCGAAGCGGTCGCCCGCCTCCGGGGTCTCCTGGAAGCCGAGCACCTCGACCGGCATCGACGGCGCGGCATCGCGCACCGCCTCGCCCTGGTCGTTGAGCAGCGCGCGGACGCGGCCCCAGGCGTGACCGGCGACGAGGATGTCGCCGACCTTCAGCGTGCCGCGCTGGACGAGAACCGTCGCCACCGCGCCGCGGCCCTTGTCGAGCTTGGCTTCGATGACGGTGCCCTCGGCGGCGCGCTCGGCGTTGGCCTTGAGTTCGAGCACTTCCGACTGCAGCAGGATGGTCTCGAGCAGCTTGTCGAGATTGATGCGCTGCTTGGCCGAGACCTCGACCTCGAGCACGTCGCCGCCGAGCGATTCCACCACGATCTCGTGCTGGAGCAGGGCATTGCGGACGCGCTGGACGTCGGCCTGCGGCTTGTCGATCTTGTTGATCGCCACGATGATCGGCACGCCCGCGGCGCGGGTGTGGTTGATCGCCTCGACCGTCGTCGGCATGACGCCGTCGTCGGCCGCCACCACCAGGATGACGATGTCGGTGGCCTTGGCGCCGCGCGAACGCATCGCCGTGAAGGCCTCGTGGCCGGGGGTGTCGATGAAGGTGATCTTCTGGCCGTGGAGTTCGACCTGATAGGCACCGATGTGCTGGGTGATGCCGCCGGCTTCGCCCGCCGCCACCTTGGTGGAGCGGATGGCGTCGAGCAGCGAGGTCTTGCCGTGGTC
>DBMN01000208.1 GCA_002298965.1 Rhizobiales bacterium UBA697
GGCCGCCTCGCCGCGCGCGCCGGTCAGGCCGTGGACGCGGTAGAGCCGTTCGCCGGCGGTGCGCGGCTCGCCCGGGCGGATCAGTTCGCGGGCGACGATGCCGTCGCAGATCGTCGCGACCTCCGCCGTGACGCGGTCGCGCGACAGTTTGCGGGTCGTCGCCAGCACGCGGCCGGCGGCGCCGAGCAGCAGGCCGAAGGCGAAGATCGAGCCCTTGTGGGTGTTGACGTCGCGGGTGGCGGCGAACATCGCCCGTTCGCAGTCGAGCCCGACCGGCCGCAGCGCCTCGTGGACCTCGCGGGCCGGCAGCGACGCGGTCTCGACGCCGACGGCGAAGAAGCCGGAAAGCTTCGGCCGCAACGCGGCGGCGGAGGCGAGGAAGGTCTCGACGTCCATGTCGCGGTGCGAGCCGGTGTTGCGGGTGTCGACGAGGCCGGGCTTGGGCGTCGCCAGCACCTCGACCACCAGCGCGTCGGCGACGAGATTGCCGAGGGCACGGCCCATGCGTTCGACCCGCGTCGGATCGAGCGGCGGCAGCGGCGGCGGCACCCGTTCAGGGGCGGAGGGCGAGACGAGACGCATCGATCTTCTCCTCGATCTTCGCAAGGAGGTCCTCGGTGGAATGGGCGCGCGAGCGGGCGCAGGCGTGGGCGGGTTCGCCGCAGACGAGGCAGCGGCGCGGCGGGTGGCCGAGGTCGCGGCGGGAAAGGCCGCCGGCGATGGGATCGATCACGTCGAGGTCCCAGAGCCGGCCGAGCGGGTGGCCGTCCTCGAGGGCGACGGTCTCGCGCTTGAGGGTGCTCGCGTCGAGGTCGACCGAGACCAGCGCCTCGGGACCGGCCGGGCCGTTGCCGAGGTGGGCGATCTCGGCGGCGACGTTCAGGCGGCCGAGGCGCTCGGCGAGGGCGTCGAGGGCGACGTCGCGAAGCAAGCGCGCGGCGCGGTTGTCCTTGACCGGACCGGGCATGACGACGGTCAGGGAGACGACCGGCCGCCGACGCGTCGGGAAGAGCTCGAGGCGGCGCGCCACCCGCGCTTCGCGGGCGGCGAGCACCGTTTCGAGATCGACCGTCGGGCCGGCGAAGAGATCGTCTCCCATGACCTCACGCCTTCGGCTGACGGACGACGTCGATCACCGAGCCGTCGCGGTAGCGCACGATGCCGACGACCTTGTCGAGGAACTCGATCGGCCGCGGCGTGCCGACCAGTTCGGTCGCCCGGGCGTGGAGCGCCTCGATCGTGGTGACCGGCAGACCGGCCGCCCTCAAGCGCTCGGCGACGTCGGGACGGTTCGGGTTGACGGCGATGCCGTGGTCGGTGACGAGCACGCCGACGGTCTCGCCCGGCGTCACGACGGTGGTGCACTTCTCGACCACCGTCGGGATGCGCGAGCGGATCAACGGGCCGACGACGATCGGCAGGGCCGCGCCCGCCGCGGTGTCGGAGTGACCGCCCGAGGCGCCGCGCATGACGCCGTCGGAACCGGTGATGACGTTGACGTTGAAGTCGAGGTCGATCTCCAGCGCCGACAGGATCACCATGTCGACCCGGTCGACCGAGGCGCCCTTGGCGGTGAGGTTGGCGTACTGGTTGGTCGAGATCTCCAGATGCTCGGGGTTGCGCCCGAGCGAGGCGGCCGCGACGGCGTCGAAGCTCTGGGTGTCGAGGATGCGGCCGACGAGGCCCTTCTCGTGCAGATCGACGATCGAACCGGTGATGCCACCGAGCGCGAAGCCGGCCTTGATGCCCTTGCGCTTCATCTTCTGCTCGAGGAAGCGGGCCGTCGCGGTGGCCGAGCCGCCGGTGCCGGTCTGCATCGAGAAACCGTCCTCGAAGAAGCCGGCATGTTCCATCACGTCGGCCGCCCAGCGGGCGATCAGCAGCTCGCGCGGGTTGGAGGTGATGCGGGCGGCGCCGACCGAGATCTTCGCCGGGTCGCCGATCTGGTCGACGGGGACGACGAAGTCGACCTGGTCCTGACGGATCGAGGCCGGGGCGTTGGGATAGGGAACGATCTCCTCGGCGAGCAGGATCACGGTCTCGGCGCGGGCGGCGTCGACCATGGCGTAGCCGAGCGAGCCGCAGCGCGACTTGCCGGTCACCGCGTTGGCGTTGCCGAAGGCATCCGCCGTCGAGACGCCGAGGAAGGCGACGTCGATCGCGATCTCGCCGCGGTCCATCAGATTGACGCGACCGCCGTGCGAGTGGATGTGGATCGGCTCTTCCATCAGGCCGTGGCTGATGGCGTCGGCGAGCTTGCCGCGCATGCCGGAGGTGAAGATCCGCCGGATGACGCCCGCCCTGATGTGCTCGATCAGCGGGAAATTGCAGGAGAGCAGCGACGAGGGGGCGAGCGTCAGGTCGCGGAAGCCCATCTCGGCGAGCTTGGCGACGACCGTGTTGATGGTCTGATCGCCCTCGCGGAAGGCGTGGTGGAACGAGATGGTCATCCCGTTCTTCAGGCCCGAGGCGCGGATGGCGTCCTCGAGGTTCTTCACCAGCTTGCGGCCGTGCTTCTCCTCGCGGGTGGCGAGATGGGGGGCGCGCGCGGTGACGCCGGCGAAGGGTTCGAGACCGGTCGGCAGGGTGAAGCCGGCGAGGCGGTCTTCGATCGTGTTGGTCATGACTAGGTCCTCGCTCACTGCCGGACGCCGGAGGCACCGGCGCGTTGCAGGACGACGCGCGCGTGCTGGATGACGGGGGCGTCGATCATCTTGCCGTTGAGGGAGACGACGCCGAGGCCCTGGCGTTCGCCGGCGGCGGCCGCCGCGACGACGCGCTGGGCGTAGTCGACCTCTTCCTGGGTGGGGGCGTAGGCGTTGTGCAGCAGGTCGATCTGGCGCGGGTTGATCAGCGACTTGCCGTTGAAGCCCATGCGCTTGATCAGATCGACTTCCTTCAGGAAGCCCTCGTCGTCGTTGACGTCGGACCACACCACGTCGAAGGCGTCGATCTTGGCGTAGCGCGCCGCATGGAGAACGGCGCAACGGGCGTAGAACAGCTCGGTGCCGTCGCCGCGTTCGGTCTGCATGTCCATGACGTAGTCGAAGCCGGCGAGCGCGATGCCGATGAGCCGCTTCGAGGACGTGGCGATGGCGACGGCGTTGATCACGCCGGAGGCGCTCTCGATCGCCGCCATCAGCTTGGTCGAACCGACCTCGCGGCCGCATTCGCGCTCGATGCGCTCGACATGGGCCTCGAGTTCGTGGACGTCCTCGGCCGTGTCGGTCTTGGGCAGGCGGACGACGTCGACGCCGGCGCGGACGACGGCTTCGAGGTCCTTCAGACCGTAGGGCGTCGACAGCGGGTTGATGCGGACGACGGTCTCCATCGTCCGGTAGACCGGAAGGCGCAACGCGTGGAAGACCAGCATCCGCGCGGCGTCCTTCTCGCGGAGCGACACGGCGTCCTCCAGGTCGAACATGATGGAATCGGGCTTGTAGACGAAGGCCGTCGACAGCATCGCGGCGTTGGCGCCCGGCAGGAACAGCATGGAGCGGCGTAGTTTCATGCCAGGGTTCATGACAGCGCACTCCAGTCGGGGTTCCATTCGTCGACGGCGCGCGACACCGCGGTCTGGACCCGGGCGGCGACGACGCAGTCGAGCGCGCCCTTGTCCTCGATGACGACGAGGGCTTCCGTGATGCCGAGGCGGGCGAGGCAGTCGCGCGCCACCTTCTCGATGTGCGGGCCGAACTGGTGGATCACCTCCGACTGGAGCACGAGCTCGAGCCCGTCCTCCTTCGGTGCGATCCGGACCAGGAGGTCGCTCGACTCGAGCGTCCCGGCCAGGGCCTCCTTGACGATCTTCATGGGGTTCTTCCTCTCTGTGGCATCGCGCCCCGCGCTCTCCCGTCGTCGCGAACGAGCACGGGCTCAGGCGGCGGAAACGCGCGGGGGGCGATACCGGGTTTGAAGCAGTTGCAGGGTGGTCGGCGGCACCAGGCCGGCGATCCGCTCGAAATCGTCGTCGGCCAGCAGCCGGCGCACCTCGGAGGCCGAGATCGGCACCGAGCCGTGCTCGGTGCGGGCGATCTCCACCACCTGGATCGCGGCAGCGCCCGACAGATCGGCCTGGAGCCAGTACTTCATGTCGGCGTTGTACTTGTTGGTGGTGCGGCAGAACGGTTCGGTGCCGACGAAGCGGTGGGTGATGCCCAGCGCCGGGGCGATCCACTCACGGAAGACCAGCAGGTCGACGGCGGTGAAACAGTCGCCGACGACGTTCTTCTCCTTGAAGAAGTAGCTGGAGAAGGTCGCCCGCGAGATCATGTATTCCGACCCCGGATGCAGCACGACACGCGGGATGCCGGCGACGCCGGCCTTCACCAGTTCGAAGCGCTCGGCATAGGGAAAGAAGGACGCGTCCTCGGCGACGACGAAGAGATGCAGCACGTCGCAGCGCGCCGCCGCCTGCTCGACCAGATAGCGATGGCCGAGGGTGAAGGGATTGGCGTTGACGACGATCGAGCCGACCACCTCGCCGGGCGCGCGCAGCTTCTTCAGCCCGTCGCGATAGGCGCGGATGCCGATCGGGGTGTTCTCCATCAGCGTCACGAGGCCGGGGACCTCGACGATCGGGTAGAAGCCGCAGCCGGCGAAGAAGGCGATGTTGTGGGGGCGGGTGTAGAGGAAGAGATGGTCGTGGCCGAGATCGTGGGCGGCGTGGATCACCTCCGACACGACCTTCAGCGCGATGCTCTCGCCGCGCGCCAGCGGATCGGTCGCCACGCACTTCACGACGTTGGCGTCGATCCCGGCGCAGGCGACCAGCCGGCCGCGATGGCGGCAGGTCACGAAGGTCTCGACCCCTTCCTCCAGCGACAGGCCGCACGTCGCCAGCAGCGCCGCGATCTCGTCGCGTGCCCGGGGGAAGATCCCGAGATCGATCGTGTCGAAGAGCAGCTCTTCGCAATCCTCGCCCATCACCGGCGGCTTTCCGTTGGTACCCGTCGCGCGCCGACACCGCCGGCGCACCCCGTGGGCAGCAACCGGCGTGCCAAACAACGGCGAGCCGGAAAGACCGCGTGTTTCTCGGGTCCTGGACGTCTACGCTAAGTAGTAGCGCGCAAGAGCAATGTCCGGATTTCCGGAAACCGCGCAAAAACCTCGTCCGGACTTCCGGATATGGCGGTTTCTTGCCTTCTCCCATGCATGGTAGTATTTGCTGTCATGTCATATCGACGCGGCGAGAAGGCCTGATCATGATGTTTTCGGCGATTTCTATTCGGGCTCGCCTCATTCTGACGATGACCGTCAGCGTGCTGCTGCTGATGACCATGGGCGCCTTCTTCTTCTTCGCGCTGACGCGGGTCGATCGCGCCGCCGCCGAACTCAACGCGCGCTGGCTGCCGTCGGTTCGTCTCCTCGCCGAGACCAAGTACAAGATGGAGAGCCATCGGCTGCGCTTCGTGCGCGCCGTCTTCACCCCCGATACGGCCGAGCGGGCGGCGATCCTGGCGGCGGCGGAGGATCGGCGGGGCGAGATCGACCGGTCGCTGTCCGCCTACGACGGCTTCCTGCGCGACGACGACGAACGGGCGCGCTTCGCCGCCGTCCGCCAGCGCTGGGTCGACTATCTCGCCGAGGAACAGGCGATCGCCGTCGGGCTGCCGACGCTCTCGGCGGCGGAGGCGTCGCGGCTGGTCAACGATCGCTCGCGCTTCGTGTTCGACGCCGTCAACGACGCGGTCAACGGCGTCATCGCCCATATCGGCGCCAACGCCGAGAAGGCTTCGGCGGAAGCGGTGGCGACCTTCGACCGCGCCATCCGGGTCAGCCTGACGATCTTCGCCTGCGCCCTCCTCCTCCTCGGCGTCTTCGTCGTTCTCGTCATCCGCTCGGTGTCGCGGCCGATCGACCGCATCACCGCCACCATGCTGCGGCTCGCCGAGGGCGACCGGGCGGTCTCGCTCGAGGGTATGCACGGGCGCAACGAGATCGGCCGCATGGCGGCGGCGGTCGAGGTGTTCCGCGGTCACCTGATCGAACGCGACGCGGCGCGCGCCGAACTCGAACGCTCCTTCGAGATCCTCGAGGACATGGTGGAGGAGCGCTCGTCCGAGCTGAAACAGGCCAACGAGACGCTGAAGACCGAGGTCGAGGAACGCATCCAGGCCAACCGTCAGCTCGAATCCATGCATCAGGAGCTGATCCGCACCGAGAACCTCGCGGTGATCGGCCAGCTCTCCGCCGGCATCGCCCACGAACTCAACCAGCCGCTGGCGGCGCTCGCCACCCTGTCGCAGAACGCCGCCCGCTTCCTCGACCTCGGCGACGAGGCGACGGTGCGCGGCAATCTCGACCGCATCGTCCGGCTGGTCGACCGCATGGGCATCCTGACCAGCCGCCTGCGCTCCTTCGCCCGCCGCACGGGGGCGGAGCGCGAGACCATCGATCTCGGGCGCTCGGTCGAGAATGCCCTCGCCCTTCTCGGCCACCGCCACGACCGCGAGCCGATGAAGATCGAGGTCCGCCCGTCGCCGACGCCGGTGCTGGTCAATGCCAACGCGGTGCGGATCGAGCAGATCCTGGTGAACCTGATCTCCAACGCCTTCGACGCCACCCGCTCGACCGAGGACGCCACCACCGTCATCGCCTGGCACGAGGCGGACGGGAAGGCGATCCTGACGGTGTCGGACAACGGGCCGGGCTTCCCGCCCGACATCCTGACCCGGATCTTCGAGCCGTTCTTCTCCACCAAGAACAAGACCGGCGGCGGCCTCGGCCTCGGCCTCGCCATCTCCGCCGACATCGCCCGCATCTACGGCGGCGCACTGACCGCCGCCGATGGCGAGGGGGGCGGCGCCGTCTTCACCCTGACGCTGCCGCTCGAGACGGAAGAGACGACCGGAAATCCGGAAGCCGCCGCCCCGGCTTTTCCGGAAACCGAGACCGCCGGCACGGCACCGAGCGCACCGAAGCCTTGAAACGCCACGCTTTCGGCCGGTTCCGCCGGTTGGCACGCTCGATGCGATGAGACCCCCGACAGATCGAGCGCGGACCGCGCTCGCAAGCCGGGAGTCCGTGGGACATGAAGATCGTCAGTTTCCTCGTCGCCGATCGCAAGAGCTGGGGCCTCGTCGTGCCGCGCGGCATCGTCGATCTCGGCCGTCGCCTCGGCACCACCTATCCGGACGTCCGCGCGATGCTCGCCGGTGACGGCATCGCCCGCGTGGCAGCCTTCCTCCATGCCCAGATCGACTACCACGCCGAGGAGGTGGTCTTCCTGCCGCCGATCGAACGGCCGGAGAAGATCTTCTGCGTCGGCATGAACTACGCCGAGAAGCGCGCCGAGTTCGCCGAGACCAACCCGGCGCCGACGCTCTTCGTCCGCTTCCCCTATTCGCAGACCGGCCACGGCTGCCCGGTGCTGAAGCCGGCGGTGACCCGCGAGTTCGACTACGAGGGCGAGCTCGCCGTGGTCATCGGCAAGGCCGGTTTCCGCATCCCGACCGAAGAGGCCTATGCCCATGTTGCCGGCTACAGCTGCTACATGGACGGCTCGGTGCGCGACTGGCAGCACACTTGGTTCACCGCCGGCAAGAACTGGCGCGAGACCGGCGCCTTCGGCCCCTGGCTCGTCACCGCCGACGAGATCCCCGATCCGCACGCGCTGAAGATCGGCACCTGGCTCAACGGCCGTCAGGTTCAGGACGACAACACCGGCAACATGATCCACCGGATCCCGGAGCTGATCGCCTACATCTCGACCTTCTCGCCGCTCGAGCCCGGCGACGTCATCATCACCGGCTCGCCCGGCGGCGTCGGCAAGAAGCGCAATCCGCCGCTGTTCATGAAGGACGGCGACGAGATCGAGGTGGAGATCGAGGGCATCGGCCGCCTGCGCAATACCATCGCCCAGGAAGCCATCGCGGCGTGAGGTCACGAGAGCAGCGGGCGGGACGGCGATGCCGTCCCGCCCGTCGTTCGGGCCTCGATCACGCGTCGCCGTCGAGGCCGAACTTGCGGATCTTGTCGAAGAGCGTCGACTTGGGGATCGCCAGTTGCTTGGCGGCGCGCAGCGCGTTGCCGTTCTGGCGGCGCAGCTCTTCGGCGATCAGCGACTTCTCGAAGGCCTCGACCGCCTGCGACAGCGGCAGCGCGCGACCGTCGGCGCCGTCGTTGCCGCGAATGCCCAGCACGTGGCGTTCGGCGACGTTGCGCAGCTCGCGCACGTTGCCCGGCCAGGGCCGCGCCATCAGGTCCTGCATGATCGCGTCCTTGACCTCGGCCGGCTCGCGCCCGAGCCGCAGGCCCGCCTGCTCGACGAAATGTTCGAAGAGCAGCGGCACGTCCTCGCGGCGGGCGCGCAGTGGCGGCAGTTCGAGCTCGACGACGGCGAGGCGGAAGTAGAGGTCACCGCGGAAGCGCCCGGCCTCGCTCTCGGCGGAAAGGTCCGACTTGGTGGCGGCGATGACGCGGAAGTCGACCGGGATCTGCTGGTTCGAGCCGAGCCGCTCGACCACGCGCTCCTGCAGCACGCGCAGGAACTTGATCTGCATGGCGATCGGCATCGACTCGATCTCGTCGAGGAAGAGCGTGCCGTGGGTGGCGTGCTCGACCTTGCCGATGCGCTTCTTGATGGCGCCGGAGAAGGCGCCGGCCTCGTGGCCGAAGATCTCGCTCTCGAACAGCGTTTCCGGCAGACCGCCGCAGTTCAGCGCGACGAAGGGGCCGCGGCGGCCCGAGGCGTCGTGGATGCAGCGGGCGATCAGCTCCTTGCCGGTGCCGGTCTCGCCGAGGATCAGCACGTCGGCCGCCGTCGGGGCGATCTCGGAGATGGTCTGGCGCAGCCGCTGGATCGCCTGGCTGCGGCCGATGATCCGGTTTTCCAGACTGCCGAGCGCCGACAGCCGCTTCTTGAGGTTCTTCACCTCGGCGGCGAGCGCCGTCTTCTCCAGCGCGCGACGGACGACCTCGACCAGATGCTGCGAGGTGAAGGGCTTCTCGATGAAGTCGTAGGCGCCGTCGCGCATCGCCTGGACGGCGGTGGCGACGTCGGCGTGGCCGGTCACCAGGATCACCGGCAGGTCGGGTTCGGCGATCGCCGTCTCGCGCATGAAGGAGAGACCGTCCTGTCCGGGAAGCCGGATGTCGCAGACGATCACGCCGGAGAAGCCCGGCCCGAGCGAGCGCCGCGCCTTCTCCACGGAATCGACGCCGAGGGTCGGAATGCCCTCGAGCATCAGGGCTTGGACGCAGCCCAGGCGCACGTCGGCGTCGTCCTCGATCAGTATCACCCGCATTTCGGACACGTCGCATCTCCCGCTGGCCACGTCGCCCGAGCGATCGCCGGGAACGAGGCGGCGGAGCCTATCGTATCGGTCGAGACGATCCAAGCACCCGTCGTACGGATACGGATGAACGACGAAAATTCGTCTTGGAAGCGGTCGACTTTCTCAGTCGAACGACATGTTTCCGGATTTCCGGACATGTATAGGCGGGTTTTTCCGGAATTTCCGGCCTTTCGCGCCCGGCCGAGACGGCGGGCGCGACGGTGATCCCAATCATTTCAAGGCGATGGCCCCCGCGACCGGCTCTGGCACGGCGGTTGCGGAAGAGATGCCGACCTCGGGACCTCCGCCGGATCGCACCATGCGACGAAACGGCGGCGGCCCACCGAGTGGCTTTCGCGCGCCGCGGACCGACCGCCGGCGCCGGAACAAGACCGCAGGGGGAACAATGTCCGTACAAGCCGAATATTCCGCACCCACGATCGAGACCCGCAACCTCTGGCCGGGTCTGTGGTGGAAGCTCCTCGATACCCGCATCGGCATCGTGCCGTTGCCGATCTACGCGCTGCTGATCGGCATCATCGGCGTGATGCTCCACACCAACGGCGCGCCGGGCCACGGTGCCGCGACCGCCGGCAAGCTGTCGTCCGACATTCTCGTCTCGATCGCCATCCTGGCGGTCGGCGGCTTCACCTGCGGCGAGATCGGCAAGCGTCTGCCGATCCTGAAGAACCTCGGCGCCTCGGCGGTGCTGGCGACCTTCCTGCCGTCCTATCTGGTCTATGCGCACCTGATCCCGGATCCGGTGATCGCCTCGACCAAGGAATTCTACAAGACGTCGAACTTCCTCTATCTCTACATCGCCTGCATCATCGTCGGCTCGGTGCTCGGCATGGATCGTCAGGCGCTGATCCGCGGCGCGATGAAGATCTTCGTGCCGCTGCTGTCGGGCGTCGTCGTGGCGGCCGCCTTCGGCACCGCGCTCGGCACGCTGCTCGGCCTCGGCACCCATCACACGTTCTTCTACATCATCGTCCCGATGATGGGCGGCGGCGTCGGCGAAGGCGTGATCCCGATCTCGATCGGCTACGCGCTGCTGACCCACGGCGATCAGGGCACCATCCTCGCCGAGATCATGCCGATGGTGATGATGGGTTCCTTCACCTGCATCATCATGGGCGGCGTGCTCAACTGGTACGGCAACCGCAATCCCCACCTGACCGGCAACGGTCGTCTGACCGACGACGGCGACGATCTCGGCGCCACCACCAAGACCACCGAGAGCCTCGTCGATCCGGCCACCATCGGCGCCGCCGGCGTCACCGCCGTCGCCTTCTATCTGGTCGGCGTCCTCGCCCAGCGCACCTGGGACTTCCCGGCGCCGCTCGCCATGCTGTTCCTCGCCTTCGGTCTCAAGGCGATCAACGCGATCTCGCCGAAGCTGCAGGAAGGCGGCAAGGTGGTGCAGAAGTTCTTCGCCACCTCGGTCACCTATCCGCTGCTGTTCTCGGTCGGTGTGTCGATCACGCCCTGGGAGAAGCTGGTCGGTGCCTTCACCTTCCTCAACATCGTGGTGATCGTCTCGACCGTCATGGTGCTGATCACCACCGGCTTCCTCGTCGCCAAGCGGCTGAAGATGCACCCGATCGACGCCGCCGTCGTCTGCTCGTGCTCGGCGGCCCAGGGCGGCACCGGCGACGTCGCCATCCTGACCTCCGCCAACCGGCTGACGCTCCTGCCCTTCTGCTCGATCGCCACCCGTCTCGGCGGCGCCTGCATGGTGACCTTCGCCCTGACCATGATGCGGCTGATCGGCTGACCCCTCGATCATCCGCCGTCGGCAGGACCGACCATCGCCTCGGCCGTCCCCTCGCGGGGGCGGCCGAACGCGTTTTCGGGGGAGACGTCTGCCGTTCAGACGGGGTTGAGCAGGCGGACGGGCGTGCCCTTCGCCCAGGCCTCGATCGCCTCCAGCGCCTGACCGTAGGCGACGCGCCAGCTCTCCTCGGTGACGTAGCCGAGGTGCGGCGTCAGCACCGTTCGCGGCCAGCGCAGGATCGGATCGTCGGCGGCGAGCGGCTCGACGTCGAAGACGTCGAGGCCGGCGCCGGCGATGGCGCCGGCTTCGAGCGCGGCGCCGAGCGCTTCCATGTCGACGAGGCCGGCGCGCGAAGTGTTGACGAGGAAGGCGGTCTTCTTCATCGCGGCGATCGCGGCGGCATCGACGATGCCGCGGCTGCGGTCCGACAGCACGAGATGGACGCTGACGACGTCGGCGGTGGCGAAGAGCTCGCCCTTCTCGACCCGACGGGCGCCCGCGGCGGCGGCCTTCTCGTCGGTCAGGTTGGCGCTCCAGGCGACGACCTCCATGCCGAAGGCCCGGCCGATCCGCGCCATCTGAGCGCCGAGCTTGCCGAGACCGACCACGCCGAGCCGCTTGCCGGCGAGCACCGTGCCGAGTGCCGTCTGCCAGACGCCGCGGCGCAGGGCGGCGTCCTGTTCGCCGATGCGGCGGGCGAGCGAGAGAATCAGGCCCCAGGCGAGTTCGGCGGTCGGCGTCGGCAGCATGTCGGTGCCGCAGACGTCGATGCCGAGCCGGCGCGCCGCGGCCATGTCGATCGCGGCGTTGCGCATGCCGGTCGTGACGAGGAGGCGCAGGGCCGGCAGTCGCGCCAGCACGTCGGCGCCGAGCGGCGTGCGCTCGCGCATGGCGACGACGACGTCGACGTCGGCGACCGCTGCGACCAGATCGGCCGTCGAGGCGAAGGGGCGTTCGAAGGCGGTCACCGTGGCGCCGGCGCCGAGGCGATTCCAGTCGGCGGCATGCGGGGCCGCCGCGAGGTAGTCGTCGAGAAGGGCGATCTTCATGGGGTCTTCGGTCTCGAATGCCCGCGGCCCCGAGGATCGGGGCGGCTCCGGCGGGAGGGGCGGACGGGCAGTCCACACCGGCGGTCGCGGCGCTGTCAATCGCGCGGGCGGGACGCGCGCCATGCCGCAGCGACAGCCGTAGAAGCGCGCATGGCGCGGCACCCCCCTGCTACTATAGTATCATGACGAGCGGACATCTCGCGGCGTGCCTCCTCGGCCGCCCGGACGTCGCGCCCCGCACGGCAAAGACGCTGGTTTCGTTCGAGGATCATCATGAACCGCCCCCTCCTGGTCACGGATCTGCTCGTCAGCGCGGTCTATGCCTTCGAACGGGAAGAGACGCCGGAGAGCCCCACCTGGCGGGCCGACGCGCGTTGGCTGATCGATCAGGACGGCCCCGGCGCCACGTCCTATGCGCTGGGCATCGCCAAGCGCGCCTCCGACGGCGGCGACATCGAGACCGCGCGCTACTGGCAGCAGGTCGCGGCCGAGATCGAGGCGATCAAGTCGACGCTCCGCGCCCGCCCGGGCGTGCCCCCGGCCCCGCCGGCCGCCGCCCCGGCACCGGTT
>DBMN01000032.1 GCA_002298965.1 Rhizobiales bacterium UBA697
GGCCGCCGCTGCCGCTGCCGCGGCGCGGGCGATCCGACCCGGCACGGGTGGCCGGCTGGCCGTCGGCGCCGTGCCGCGCGGACGGGTGCTGGTGGTCGAGGACAATCCGGTCAACCAGAAGGTCGCCGTCGGCATCCTGTCGCGACTCGGCTTCGCGGCGGAAGTGGCCGACAACGGGCGGCTGGCGGTGGAACGGCTGGCCGAGGGCGGCATCGACGTCGTCATGATGGACATGCAGATGCCCGAGATGGACGGGCTCGAGGCGACGCGGACGATCCGTGCCGGCGACGGGCCGGGCAGGACGCTGCCGATCGTCGGTCTCACCGCCAATGCCTTCACCGCCGATCGCGAGGCCTGTATCGCCGCGGGCATGGACGACTTCGTCGCCAAGCCGGTGACGCGGGCGAAGCTCGCCGCCGTGCTCGATCGCTTCCCGCTGCCCGTCGTCGACGCGGTCGCGCCCGCCCTGCCGGAACCGGACGAAACGTCGGAGCCGGTCGACTGTCCGGCGCCGACGCCGATCCCGCCGATCCCGTCGATCGCCGCCGGGCCGATCGCCGCCGACGTGCTCGACGGGATCCACCGCGACGGGCTCGCCGAGGCGATCGGCGTCGAGGGGCTCGCCGAACTGGGCGCGATCTTCCGCGCCGACGCGACCAATCTGATCGACGAACTGGGTACCGCCCACGGCGCGGGCGACACCGCCACCGTCCGGCGCGTGCTGCACACGCTCGAGGGCGCGGCGGCCAATCTCGGTGCGGTCGGCATCGTCTCGGCGATCGCCTCGCTCCGGGCGAACGGCGTCGACCGGCCGGACGAACTCGGGCGGCTGGCGGCGAGCGTGCTCACCGGTCAGGGCGCGATGGTCGCCGACGAGGAACGCCGCGCCGCGCGTACCCTGCCGGCACTCTGCGCCTGAGGCGGCGTCAGCCGGCGCCGTGCAGGCGAAGCAGGGCCGGGCCGGCCCATGCCTTGGGCAGGGGCGCGGCCCATCCGCCGATCTTCGAGGTCGAAAGACCGAGCCGGACCAACCCTTCGGCCAGCGTGATCGCCGCGGCGACGCCGTCGATCACCGGCACGCCGTGGGTCTGCGACAGTTCGCGGGCGAGGTCGGTCATGCCGGCGCAGCCGAGCACGATCGCCTCGCAGCGGTCCTCGACCAGGGCGCGGGCGATCTCGTCGGAGATGCGGCGACAGGCGTCCGACCCCGGCTCCTCCAGTTCCAGCACCGCGACGTCGGCGGCGCGCACCCGGGCGCAGCGCGAGGAAAGACCGTAGCGGGCGAGGTTCGCCTCGATCGTCGGCACGGCGCGGGCGAGCGTCGTCACCACCGAGAACTTCTCGGCGACGAGGCTCGCGACGTGGAAGGCGGCTTCCGAGATGCCGATCACCGGCTTCGGCGACAGCGCACGGGCGGCGTCGAGGCCGGTGTCGTCGAAACAGGCGACGACGTGGGCGTCCGCCCCGGCGGCGATCGCTTCTTCGACGCGGGCGAGCATGCCGGGCACGGCCATGGCGCCGTCGAAGGGGCCTTCGATCGAGGCGGGACCGGCGCGGCTCTCGTCGGCACGGATCTCGGTGCCGGGGCTCGCGACGGCGCGGGCGACGAGCGCCGCCTTCTCGGTCATCGAGGCGGTCGTGTTGGGATTGACCAGATGGATCAGCATGGGGGTCTCACACGAGGCCGGAGCCGGAATCGTTGCCGTGGCGGGTGCGGCGGGAGGCGATGGCACGGATGGTCGAGAGCGTCAGCGCGATCACCAGGAAGGAGACCGCGGACGTGACCGTGCCGAGCGCGTAGATGTCGGGCGTCGTCACCGTGGTGGTCAAGCCCTGGAGATCGAGGGGAAGCGTGTTGACCGAGCCGATCGCCTGGCTCGAGCGCGCGATCTCGTCCCACGACAGGGTGAAGCCGAAGAGGCCGATGCCGACGACCGACGGCAGGATGATCGGCAGCACCACGTGGCGGAAGGTCTGCCACGGCGTCGCGCCGAGGTCGCGGGCGGCCTCCTCGTAGCGCGGGTCGAAGCGGTTGAAGACGGCGAACATGATCAGCAGGCCGAAGGGCAGCGTCCAGGTCAGATGCGCGCCCAACCCGGAGGTGAAGAGGCCCATGGCGGTGGTGTAGTGGCGCTGGATGTCGGCCCAGCCGGAGGTGTCGGCGAGATGCTTCACCAGATCGTCGATCAGGCGGAACTCGAGGCCGATGCCGAGCGAGGTGACGATCGACGGCACGATCAGGCTCGCCACCGCGACGTAGAAGAGGAAGGCCGAGCCGGGGAACCGCCGGCGGAAGGCGAGGCCGGCGGAGACCGAGATCACCACGGTCAGCAGCATCACCACGAGGCCGAGCTTCATCGAGCGCCAGAAGGCGGCGGCGATGTCGACGATGCCGCCGCCCTCGAAGAGCTTGCGGAACCAGGTCAGCGAAACGCCGTTCATCGGGAAGGTGAGGCCGCCGTCGGCGCCTTGGAACGACAGGACGAAGATCGCGATCATCGGCCCGTAGAGGAAGAGGACATAGGCCGTGAAGAAGGCCGCCAGGAGATAGAAGGCGCGCGGGCGGGCGTCGGTCATCTCACAGCTCCTTGCGCACGTCGACGATGCGGGACATGGCGGCGATGATCATCAGGGTGACGCCGAGCAGGATCACCGCGTTGGCGGCGGCGACCGGGAACTGCAGGGCGTTGAGATGGGTCTCGACCACCTTGCCGGCGGAGGCGATCTGCTGGCCGCCCATCACGCCGATGGTGACGAAGTCGCCCATGACGATGGTGACGACGAAGATCGAGCCGATGACGATGCCGGGCTTGCAGAGGGGGACGATGACGTTCCACAGCGTCTGCCAGCCGGTGGCGCCGGCGTCGCGGGCGGCCTCGAGCAGCGCCTTGTCGATGCGGACCATCGAGTTGAAGATCGGCACCACCATGAAGAAGGTGAAGAGGTGGACCAGCGCCAGCACCACCGAGAATTCGGAATAGAGCAGCCATTCCACCGGTTTGTCGACGAAACCCGCACCCACCAGCGCCTTGTTGACGAGGCCGTTGCGTCCCAGGAGCGGGATCCAGGCGATCATGCGGATGACGTTCGAGGTCCAGAACGGGATCGTGCAGAGCAACGACAGCGCGATCTGCCAGGTGGTCGAGCGGACGTGGAAGGCGAGGAAATAGGCGACGGTGAAGCCGATCACCAGCGTCAGCGCCCAGACGAGGAAGCAGAACTTCAGCGTCTGACCGTAGGTCTTCAGCATGGTGCAGGCTTCGGGGAGCTTGGTCAGACAGCCCTCGAAACTCTCGGTGTAGCCGCGGCCGGAGAAGGTCGGGATCATCTCCCAGTCGTTGTAGTCCCAGAAGGAGACCATGACGACGAGGGCGAGCGGGATCAGGAAGAAGGCGAGGAAGACCAGCGCCAGCGGCGCGGCCTGGGCCCAGGCCACCATGTGGCGGGTGATCGTCGCGGGGATGGTGACCAACTTCATCGCGTCGCTCCTCGGCGGCGGCGGGAGGACCCGCCCGGATCGCTCCGGGCGGGTAGATGTCAGGGACGGCGCGGCGTCACGAGGCGATGAACTCGTTCCACTTGCGGACCATGTAGTCGTTCTCGTCCATCACGGCGTTCCAGCAGGCGACGTTGCCCATGCGGTCGTCGTAGGAGCCGCCGTCGCGCACCGCACCGGCCTTCTCGAGCAGCTGGCCCGACGGCGAGAGGATGTCCTTCTCGGCCGCCTTGCCTTCCATCCAGTAGGCCCACTCGTAGGGCTCCATGTTGGCCTTGGCGGTGGAGAGGACGGCCGAGTAATAGCCCTGGCGGTTGAGATAGGCGCCGGCCCAGCCCGACAGGAACCAGTTGACGAACTCGTAGGCCCAGTCGAGCTTCGGACCGGAGACGGCCTTCGACACGCAGAAGCCCGAGGCCCACGAACGATAACCTTCCTTCAGCGGCTGGAAGACGCACGGGATGCCCATCGAGCGGACCTTGGTGACGGCCGGCGACCACATCGACTGGATGACGGTCTCGCCCGAGGCCATCAGGTTGACGGACTCGTTGAAGTCCTTCCAGAAGGCGCGGAACTGACCGGCCTTCTTGGCCTCGGTCAGGATCTTCATGGTGAGATCGATCTCGGCCTTGGTCATGTTGCCCTTGTCGGCATACTTGTACTGGCCGGTGGCTTCCACGACCATCGCGGCGTCCATGATGCCGATGGAGGGAATGTTCAGGATCGAGGCCTTGCCCTTGAACTCGGGGTTCAGCAGCTCGGCCCAGGACGAGATCGGGCGCTTGATCAGGTCGGGGCGGATGCCGAGCGTGTCGGCGTTGTAGACGGTCGGGATCAGCGTCACGAAGTCGGTCGGCGACTTGGCGAAGGTCTTGGAGGTCTCGCCCTCGAGATAGAGCACCTTCCAGGGCGCGGTGCCCTGGTCGCCGATCTTCTTGCCGTTGGGCAGGGCGCCTTTCGTGAAGACCGGAGTGATGTTGTCGAACTCCTTGATCTTCTTCGCATTCAGCGGAAGGATGTTGCCCGACGGGACGAGCTTCTTGAGGGAGAAGTACTCGGTGTCGAGGACGTCGAAGGAGTTCGGCTGGGTGATCACGCGCTTGGTGACGTCGTCGGTCGTGGCGGTGATGTACTCGAGCTTGATGCCGGTGTCGGCGAAGCACTTCTTGGCGATGTCGTCGCCTTCGTTGACGGCGGTGCCGAGGTAGCGCAGCACCTTCGGCTCCGAGGACTTCACATAGGGAAAGCCGGTGATCGCACCGGAACCGGCGGCGAAGCCGGCGACGCCGGCGGCGCCCTTCAGGAACGAGCGGCGATCGAGGCCGGTGGTCTTGGAAGTCACGTCGGACATCTGGCAGTCTCCCGAGGTGAGGCGTCGCCGACGGCGAGGCCGAAGAAGTGGGTCGGAATTCACGCGAGCGGGTGGGCGTTCGCCTCGTCCCATTCGATCGAGACGACGGCGCCCGGCTCGAGCGGGGCGCGGTCGAATTCGGCTTCCGGGATCAGGGCGAGGTGTTCGGCCCCGTCGGCGGTGGTGACGGCGACGTGGACGTGGGTGCCCTGATATTCGGTGGTGCGGACGAAGGCGGGGCGCGGTCCGTCGCCGGGGATCAGACGGGTCTGGTCCGAGCGCACGGCGAACTTCGCCTCGCCGATCGTCACGACGTTGTGGCCGCCCATGAAGCGGGCGACGAATTCGGTACGCGGCGCGTTGAAGATCTCGCGCGGCGTGCCCTGCTGCTCGATGCGGCCGCCGTTCATCAGCACCACGAGGTCGGCGAGCGCCATCGCCTCTTCCTGGCCGTGGGTGACGTGGATGAAGGTGATGCCGAGTTCGCGCTGGAGGCGCTTGAGTTCGGTGCGCATCTTCACCCGCAGGAACGGGTCGAGGGCGGAGAGCGGTTCGTCGAGCAGCAGGATCTGCGGCTCGGTGACGAGGGCGCGGGCGAGCGCGACGCGCTGCTGCTGGCCGCCGGAGAGCTGCGAGGGCAGGCGGTCGGCGTAAGGCGCCATCGCCACGAGGTCGAGCAGCTCGCGGGCGCGGCCGTGGCGGGTCGGCTTGTCGACGCCGCGCATCTTGAGGGCGAAGGCGACGTTGTCGAGGACGCTCAGGTGGGGGAAGAGGGCGTAGGACTGGAACATCATCGCCGTGCCGCGCTTGGCCGGCTCGAGGTCGGTGACGTTCGAATGGCCGAGCACGACGTCGCCGTCGGAGACGGTCTCGTGGCCGGCGATCATGCGCAGCGTCGTCGTCTTGCCGCAGCCCGAGGGGCCCAGCAGGCAGCAGTAGGTGCCGGCGGGGATCTTCAGGTCGATGCCGTCGACCGCGGTCACGGGGCCCCAGCGGCGGGTGACTGCGGCGAGTTCGAGGGCGGCGGGCTGGGCCATGCTTGCTCCGTCTGCGTGAGGCGCGGGACCGGTCGGATCGACGGAGATTTCGCAAGCGGCGTGCCAAGGCGGGGGTGGGCGACGCGGCCCTTGATCGATCAGGGATTTCCCCGATTTCGCCGGTGCCTGCCAGTGCGGCGGGCAGGGTTTTGCATGCCTGAAAAAGAGGCATATGCACACGAAGTGCGACAACATTGTATACAATAATTGCCGGTTGTCGCAGCGTCGCTCGGATTATATTGGATGCGGAGGGCGCGATCGCGCCGGATTCCCGGACGGGCCGCGACGCCCGCCGGATCGGGGAGTGACACGATGACGATCACCGCGACGGACGGCGACAGCCGGGGGGCACGGGCCTCGCGCGCGGAGGTCATTCATCGCGACATCGTCCGCGCCATCCTCGAGCAGCGGCTCGGCCCCGGCACCAAGCTCGGCGAGGACGAGGTCGGCGCCATCTACGGCGTCAGCCGGACCATCGTGCGCGCGGCGCTGCAGTCGCTCGCCCACGAGGGCATCGTCGTCATCGAGAAGAACCGCGGTGCCTTCGTCGCCCATCCGACGGTGAAGGACGCGGCGGAAGTCTTCTCCGCCCGCCGGCTGATCGAGCCGGTGATCACCGAACTCGCCGCGGCCAACTGCGACGCCGCCGGCGCGAAGCTGCTGGCCGAGCATTTCGCCCGCGAGAAGCAGGCCGAGCGCGAGGGCGACGACCGTGCCGCCATTCGCCTCTCGGGCGAGTTCCATCTGGTGATCGCCCGCATCGCGGGGCAGGGGGTCTACGAGAACTTCCTGCGCGAGCTCGTCGCGCGGTCCTCGCTGATCATCCTGCTCTACCGCCGCTCGCGGGCGCAGTGCTGCAAGGTCGACCACCACGCCGGGCTGGTCGAGGCGATCACGTCGGGCCGCGCCGAAGACGCCGTGCGGCAGATGACGGTGCATCTCGACGAGATCGAGCAGGAACTCGAACTGGTCGAGACGGCGATGCCGGCCAAGCCGCTGTCGGAACTGCTGGCGGGGTGAGGCTTCGCCGTCCGGCTGCCCCCGGGCGAGGGATCACCCTCCCATCGGGGGACCTCTGCACAATTCGGTGGAGCCGGCTTCGATGCCGTGCGCGATGCTTCGAGACGGCGTTCTTCGAACGCCTCCTCAGCATGAGGCGCTTGTATTTTCAGAGGAAACCTCCAACGCCTCATCCTGAGGAGCGCCGTAGGCGCGTCTCGAAGGATCGCGCACGGACTCGATCCGCGCCCCTTCGAAATCGCACGAAGGTTCTCTCGGGGGTGGGGGGATACGGCGCGCCCCGGCCCGTCCTCAGAACTCCACGTCGAGTTCGTCGAGGTCTTCCGGCTCCTCGAGCGCGGCGGCGATCCATTCCTTCATCGGCGCCCAGTCCATGATGGTGGCGCGATAGGCTTCCGAGACGGGCGAGAGCTTCACGTCGTAGGTGGTGAAGCGCGTCGCCACGGGGGCGAACATCGCGTCGGCGAGCGTCGGGGCGGCGCCGAAGAGGAAGGGGCCGCCGGAACGGGCGACCGCCTCGGACCAGATCTTCTCGATGCGGGCGATGTCGCCGAGCGCGCCGGCCCAGACCTTGAAGCCGGGATAGTGCGCCTTGAGGTTCATCGGCAGGGCCGAGCGCAGATTGGCGAAGCCCGAATGCATCTCGCCGGAGATCGAGCGGCAGCGGGCGCGCGCCGTCTTCTCCTTGGGGATCAGGCCGCAGTCGGGGCGCAGTTCGTCGAGATATTCGGCGATCGCCAGCGTGTCCCAGATCTCCAGCCCGTCGTGGGCGAGGCAGGGGACCAGGAAGGACGGCGACAGCAGCAGCAGCTCGGCGCGGGTCGACGGGTCGTCGAGCGAGGCGAGCTTCTCCTCGAAGGCGATGCCGCTCAGCTTGGCGATCAGCCAGCCGCGCAGCGACCATGACGAATAGTTCCGGCTCGAGATGGTCAGCGTGGCGGCCATTTCGTCTCTCCTCCCGGCGCACGGCCGGTGCCTCCCGTCGGGATCGGCACTCCGCTTCGCGTCCGCGGAGAGAATTATCTCGCACCTGCCGAACATTTGCACTAGCCTTTTCGAAAGGCAGACCTCGCGACCGGACCCCGACCAGCGCATGCTCTATCTCGCCTATCAGAGCCGCGACGACCTCCTCGACCCGCTCCGCACGGTGGCGACGACGCTGCGTTCGGGGCTGGTGCCGTGGCTTTCCGGCATGCCGCAGAACGGGTTGTCCTCGCTCGCCGCCGCCTACGAGATGATCGCGCGGGCGAAGCTCTCCCATTCCCGTCCCGCCTGGGGCATCGACACGGTGACGGTCGGCAACGAGCGGGTCGCGGTCGAGGAGAAGGCGCGTTTCGTCTCGCCCTTCGGCACGCTGCTGCATTTCCGCAAGGACGTGGCGACGCCGCAGCCGCGGGTGCTCGTGGTGGCGCCGCTCTCCGGCCATTTCGCCACGCTGCTGCGCAACACCGTCAAGACGCTGCTCGCCGATCACGACGTCTACGTCACCGACTGGCACAATGCCCGCGACGTGCCGCTGGAGCAGGGCGGCTTCGGCTTCGAGGACTACGTCGAGGACATCATGACGTTCCTGCGGGTGCTCGGCCCCGGCACCCACGTGGTGGCGGTGTGCCAGCCCTGCGTTCAGGTGCTGTGCGCGACGGCCCTCATGGCCGAGGAGGACGATCCGGCGACGCCGCGGTCGATCACGCTGATGGCGGGGCCGGTCGACACCCGGATCAACCCGACCGAGGTCAACGAACTCGCCACGTCGAAGCCCTTCGACTGGTTCGAGAAGAACCTGATCGCCACCGTGCCGAGCCGCTTTCCCGGCGGCGGACGGCGGGTCTATCCGGGCTTTCTCCAGCTCTCGGCCTTCATGGCGATGAACATGGAGCGCCACGTCAAGGCGCATCTCGAGCTCTACTGGAACCTCGTCAAGGGCGAGACGGAGAAGGCGGAGACGACCAAGACCTTCTACGACGAATATTTCGCGGTGCTCGATCTCGACGCGCAGTTCTATCTCGAGACGATTTCCTGGGTGTTCCAGGAGGCGCGGCTGCCGCAGGGGCTGATGACGCATCGCGGCCGCAGGGTCGATCCGTCGGCGATCCGCCGCACGGCGCTCTTGACGGTCGAGGGCGAGCGCGACGACATCTGCTCGCTCGGCCAGACCGCGGCGGCGCACGATCTCGCCTCGTCGCTGAAGCCCTATCGCAAGCGCCACCACATGCAGACCGGCGTCGGCCACTACGGCGTCTTCTCCGGCCGCCGCTGGGAAAACCAGATCTACCCGATCGTGCGCAACGTCATCCTGTCGGCGGACTGAGGACGGACGGCGTCGCGACGAGAAAAAGGCCGCCCTCGGGGCGGCCTTCGTCTTTTCGGCGCGAGCCGTCGTGTCAGTCCCTGGCGAAGGGGCGCATCTTCATCAGCGTGCGGTCCTTGAGGACGACGTGATGCAGGATGCCGACGATCGCGTGGGCGAGGGCGATCGCCAGAAGGGCGTGGCCGAAGAACTCGTGCATCTCGCCGACGGTCCCGGCGAAGGGCTGCTTCGTCGCCCAGGGCGAGGCGATCTCGAAGAGGCCGAAGAAGGGCACCGAGCGGCCGTTGGCGAAGCTCGTCACGGTGCCGCCGATCGGCACCAGGATCATCAGCAGATAGAGGATGCCGTGGCCGGCCTTGGCGGCGAGGCCGGCGAGCGGCTCCCACGGGGTCTTCTCGGTCTCCGGCGCGGCGTGGGTCAGGCGCCACAGGATGCGCACGAGGACGAGCGCGAAGACCAGCACGCCGATCGACTTGTGCGCCATCATCAGCTTCATCGCGGTCTCGCGCGGCTGATCCTCGCGCAGGACGGCGAGCACCCAGGCGGCGGGAATGAGCAGCGCCATCGTCCAATGAATGGCCTTGAGGCCGCCATCCCAGTTGCGGGGCGCGGCGGAGGCGGGAAGCGCGGACATGGAAATTCTCCGATGAAAAGAACGGGGAGGAACCCGCGAAGGTCTGCCACGTCCGCGGGATTCCGTCAGCTTAAACTCCGTTCATGAAGCGAATGCGGCCCGCGTCGAGGACGCGGGCCGCAGGAAATCGATGGCGGGCGGTCGCCTCAGATCAGGCCGACGCAGAGGCCGGAGACGAACAGGAACGCTGCCGCGAACATGATCAAGTCGAAGGGACGGGTCCGGTTCATGGGCTCCTCCAGACGATTCCGATCGGGGGATATCGTTCCATCAACCGTTCTACGACGGCTTTGTTCCAAGGTACGCCCTGCTTCGATCGCGCGGAAGGCAAATTCGTCGCTGCGATGCGGTGGTGAGGAGAAGGAATTTCCACGCGGCCGCGAGATCGGGCGCCCTCACCAGGGCAGCACGCCGCCGTCCCAGACGTGGAAGACCGGCGCTCGCGACAGGCTCATGCGATCGACGATGCGGGTGATGCCGGTGGCGCTCATCTCGGCCGAGATGTCGGCGCCCGAGCCGCCCATGTCGGTCTTGACCCAGCCGGGGTGGCAGACGGCGACGACGATGCCCTCGTCGGCGAGGTCGGTGGCGAGGCACTGCATGACCTTGTTCACCGCCGCCTTCGACGAGCGATAGGCGACCGAGTCCGACTTCTGCTGCGACATCGAGCCCATGCCGGAGGAGATGGTCAGCACCTTGGCGTGTTCGACGAGGCGCAGGTTGGGCAGCAGCGCCTGGGTCACGGCGAGCGGCGCCAGCGTGTTGACCCGCAGCGTGTCGAGCCAGCCGTCGAAGTCCATGTCGAGGGTCGACTGGCGGGCGGGGCCGAGCACGCCGGCATTGTTGATCAGCACGTCGAGCGGTCGACCGGCGAGCCTTGCGGCGAGCGCCGCGATCGAGGCGGGATCGGTCACCTCGAGGCGATGGACCTCGATGCGGCCGGGATGGCTCTCGATCACCGCGGCGAGCTCGTGCAGGCGCTCGGGGTCGCGCACGGTGGCGACGACGTCGTCGCCGCGCTCGGCATAGGCGGTCACGAGCGCCAGACCGATGCCGCGCGCCGCGCCGGTGATCAGGACGGTGGCCATGGGCACATCCTCCGTTCGGGTGTCGGCCCGAGAATGCGTCGAATTTCACCGCCGCGAAAGAGCGATGCGCGCGTCCCGTCAACGGGCCGCGGTGGTCGGGCGGGGAAGCGTCCGGCGCATGAAGATCTCGCTCTGGCCGTCGGTCACCAGATCGGCGAGCGGCGCCACCTCGACGAAGCCGAGCGCGGCATAGGCGGCGCGCGCGCGCACGTTCCATTCGGTGACGCAGAGCCAGAGCTCGCGTTCGCCGTCCTTCGCCGCCTCCGCCGCCATCCAGTCGATCACGGCGCGGGCGATGCCGTGGCCCTGCGCCTGCGGAAAGACCGCGATGGTCTCGAGATAGGGGCCGCGCATGAAGGGATGGCGGATCGAGAGATAGCCGACGGCCGCCCCCTCGCGCTCCAGCACGAAGCGGTGGCCGCCCGGCGTCGCCTTCGCCATCCGAGCCGCCCAGGCCTCGGGCGCGACGCCGATGCGCTTCCACGGGTCGAGCGCGGCGACGTCGGCCGCGAGTTCCGGGATCGACTCTTGCGTGAGCGGCACGAGATCGACCGGGCCGAGAGCATGGCGGCGGGGGGCGAAGGGCGTTTCGGTCACGGCGTCGCCCCGCGGATCGGTGCCGGGTTCACGGGCGCGGGTGCCGTCGCCGGGGCGGCGGCGGACGGTGTCGCGGCGGGCTTGGCCGGCGGGTGGAAGGGCAGGTGGTCGTAGCGGTCGGTGTCGCCGGGGCGGTTGTCGTAGCAGGTCGGGGTGACGACCGGCCGACCCGAGGCCAGCAACTCGCCGACCGTGGCGAAGCGCAGGCCCTTGGCCTCGAGCGCGTCGATCAGCTTCGGCAGCGCCTCGGCGGTATGGAAGCCGCGGCCGTTGGCATGGGCCAGGACGATCGAGCCGGGGCGGACGGTCGGCAGCGTGTTGGCGAGGATCGCCGCGGCACCGGTGCCGGGCGAGGGATCGCCGGTCGAGACGTCCCACTGGATCGCCGCCATGCCGGCGCCGTTGACGGCGGCCATCGCCCGGTCGTTGCAGGCGCCGAAGGGGTAGCGCATGAGCTTCGAGCGCGGCAGGCCGGCGACCTCGGCGAAGGTCGCCTCCGGCGCCAGCACCTCGCGGGCGAGGCGCTCGTCGTCGACGGTGCGCAGGTTGGCGTGGGTCCAGGTGTGGTTGGCGATCTCGAACAGCGGATCGCGGGCGAGTTCGCGGAAGCGCTCCGGGTGGGTCGCCGCCCAGTGGCCGCCGACGAAGAGCGTGGCGCGGACGCCGCGGCGGCGCAGCGTGTCGACGATGGCGCCGTCGTAGCCGGCGACCTCGTTCGCCGTCTCGCAGAGGTCGAAGGTCAGCGCCACGCGACGGTCGCCGGCGGGCAGCTCGACGCGGCGGACCGAACCGGCGAGCGCCGGCGGCAGCGGCGTCGCGGCGGAGAGGCGGGTGATGTCGGGCACCGCGACCTGGGCCTCGGGCACGCGCTTGCGGATCGCCTTCTCGGCCGGGTTCCAGGGCTTGGGCGCCGCGGACGAGGCCTC
>DBMN01000348.1 GCA_002298965.1 Rhizobiales bacterium UBA697
CCAATCGCCCGCGCTGCCCTCGAGCCGCGCGACGAGCCCCGCCGCGCGCTTCACCGCGCTGCGGCCGAGCGGCCAATGGAAGGCTTCCGCCATCGTCGTGCCGTCGGCGGCGACGAGCCGGGCGTGGGTGAGATCGTGGGCGGCGGGGCCGAAACGATAGGCGCGCGTGGTGTCGAAGAAGCCGCCGAAGAGATCGGTCGCGGCGATCGAGAGATGGCCGCGCGCCGGCACCTCGACATCGCGGGCGCCAGACGCCGCCGGGCGGCGACCCTCCGCCAATGCTGCGAGTTCGATGCGGCCGGCAACCGGCGTCGCGGTCTCGTTGACGAGGTGGACGACGAGGCCGTTGACGCCCTCGTCCGACAGGATCACCGCGACCGGCGCCGAGGCGCGGGCGAGGCCGTGGAAGCTCGACTTCGCCACGCCCTCGGCATCGACGAAGCCCCAGCCGGCGCCCATCCGGGTGTCGCGATGGAGGAAGACCAGCGCGCCGCTGGTCGGCGAGCCGGGGCGGCGCAGCGTGCGGACGGTCTCTTCCACCACATGGGCGGTCGTCGCCCGGCCGACGGCAAGCGCGCGCGCCGGGTCTTCCTGGCGCAGCGCCGGATCGATCCGGAAGATCTCCGTCTCGTAGTGGATGCGGGTGTCCTCGAAGTCCCAGGCGGCACCGTTGTCGCGCGGCACGCGTTCCTTCCACTTCGGGTGATGGACCGGCGACACCGGCAGACCCTTCGCCAGCGACACCTCGTCGGGCACATGAGCGAAGGCGAGGCATTCGGCGGCGAAACGGACGTTCGCGAGGCGCGCGTCGTCGAGCGGGCGGCGATAGGCGCCGACGCCGAACCAATGGCCGACGCCCTCGTCGACGACGAAGGGCATGGGGCCGCCGTCGGGCGTCGAGCGCAGCCGCGGCAGCGTCGGCAGCCGGCGGGCGAGGATCTCGGGCAGGACCTCGTCGAAGAGGGCGTTGCCCCACATCGACGGCGGCAGGCCCATCATCGCCGCCTGCTGCGTCACTTCCGAGCCGCCGCAGACGACGACGGTCGAAGGCGACAAGGCGAGCCGTGCCGCGACCTCCTCGGCCTCCGCCACGCACAGCGCGACGAAGTCGGGATCGGCGGCGGGGTAGTCGAAATTGGCGAACATCAGGTCCTGCCAGACCATGATGCCGAGCTCGTCGCTGAGCGCGTGGAAGTCCGGCGGCGCATAGAGGCCGATGCCGGCGACGCGGACCATGTTGAGGCCGGCCGCCGCCAGCCGCTCGAGGTCGGCGACGAAGGCCTCGCGCGTCGAAGGCAGGTGGACGAGGTCGGCCTCGGTCCAGACGACGCCGCGGGCGAAGACGTCGACGCCGTTGACCCGCAGGCCGAAACCGCGGCCGTCGGGCCCGCGATCGAGGTCGATGCGGCGGAAGCCGACGCGGCCGAGCGGGGTGGACGCGCCGTCACGGGCGAGCGTGACGTCGTGGAGGGTCGGCGTGCCGTGGGTCGCCGGCCACCACGGCGCGATGCCGGCGAGGTTGAGCCGCGCCGTCCAGGTCCCCTCGCCGCTCGCCACCACCGGCGCCTCGCAGCCGGCGCAGCGGACGATGCCCTCGGGCCGGGCGGCGGGGTCACGCGGCGTGATGGTGACGTCGAGATGGCCGTCCATGCCGTCGAAATCGGCGACGAAGGCGACGTCGACGATCGGATTTTCGGCCGGATCGATCAGCCGGATCGGCCGGAAGGGGCCGACGGCGTCGACCGGCGGGCACCAGCCCGGCATGTGGCCGAGGAGCGTGGTGCGGATCGCGCGCAGGCGTTGATCGGGCACCAGGGTCGAGCGCCAGCGGGCGCGCTTGGGCTTCACGACGTCCAGCGCGGCGTCGAGCGAGCGGAAGACGATCGCCAGTTCCATCCCCGGGCGGCAGTCGATCGCCACCTCGCGGGCGACGAACATCGAGCGCGCGCGCAGGATCTCGACACCGTCGAGGAAGACCTCGGCGACGGTCGCAAGCCCTTCGAAGCGCAGGATGCGGTGGCCGGTCACCTCGAGCCGCGTGCGGTACCAGTGGTCGCGATCGTGGAGCGGCGTCGGCGCCTCGAGGCTCCAGCGGCCGGCGGCGGTGAGCGCCGCGGCGACGGTGCCGGGGACGATCGCCGGGACGCTTTCCAGATCGCCCGCGAGATCGGCCGGCGTCGCGGCGGCGCCCGGCGCGGTCGAGACGAGGCTCCAGCCGGTGTCGAGGAGGGTCGAGGTCTCGAAGGGGCGGAAGGGCACGGGGAGGTCTCCGGCGACTCGGGGGTGCGTGTCGCCAGAGCCTAGCGCAGAGCGCGGCGGCGCGTGAGGCGGCGGCATGTCGAGTGCTGGTGCGCGGGGAACGGAGTGCGCGATGCTTCGAGACGCGGGCCTTGGGCCCGCTCCTCAGCATGAGGCGCTTTTCATGGTCGATACGAGCACAGACGCCTCATGCTGAGGAGGGCGACCGACGGTCGCCCGTCTCGAAGCATCGCGCACCGAGTACCGGACTCTCTGCCCGGACCACCGCCTCACGCCGCGTCGCGGACGCTCGTCCCGAGATACTTGGTGTCGAGATCCGTCATGATGCGATCCCAGGCCGCGGCCATGGTCTCGATCATCTCGGAGAGGCCTTCGAACTTCTTCCGCGCCATGGCGCGGGCGAGCTTGAACTGGAAGACCTTGGCCGTCTCGGCGATCTCTTCGGCCGCGGCGATCGCCCGGTCGAGACCGGTCTCGCCGTGGTCCTTCAGCCAGGAGAGATGGCTCGCCAGCAGTTCGAAGTTGGCGCCGTACTGGCGCGGCAGGTTGAAGGCGTAGGTGTGGAACCACTCCGGCGGCCGTGTCGCGAGGTCGGCCGCGTGGCGGTCGAAGTCGGCGGCCCAGGCGGCGAGCGGGTTCGAAGCCGGACGGCGGGCGAGATGATGCTTCATCAAGGCCACGGCTTCGGCCAGAAGATCGACGCGCGGGGCGCGCTCCGGGATCTTCAGGAACTCGGCGTAGGGAAAGAGCTTCGCAGGATCCGCGACCACGTCCTTCGCACCGAAGATGCCGTCGTAGTCCTCGCCCTCGAGCGACGAGATGACGTCGTTGTGGAAATAGACGAGGCGGCGGGCCTCCGGGTCGATCGACTGGATGCCGATCGTCGTCTTGGGATGCGTCGTGCGATAGGAGACGCCGAGCGTGTCGGGCAGGAAGTGTCCGTCGACCTCGACGACGACGATGCGGCCGCGCTTCGCCTGTTCGACCACATGCGCCTCGAGCCGGTCGAAGATCGACAGCTCCAGCAGGCGGAAGCCGAAGAGGCGTTCCATGTCCTCGGTCGGCACCTTGAAGAAGGTCGCCTGATCGCCCTCGTAGTCCTGCGTCACCGTGAAGCCGAGCATGGCGAGGGGATCGTGGCCGTGGGCGGCGACGATCTCGATCCAGAGATCGGTCCAGCAGTTGGTCTGCGGCCAACGGCGATCGGGCCCGTGGAGGGCATGGGAGCGATGGGTCGCGGGGTCGAGAGCGAGCATGGAATGTCCTCGATCAGGCGAAGGATCTCACGGGCGGGATCGCTCGGATGCCGCCCGGTTCCCCCCTCCCCTCAGGGGAGGGGCAGGGGGTGGGGTGACGTGGGAAGTTCCGCTCGGACGCCGTCCGAGAGGACAGTTCCGACCCCACCCGGCCCTGCGGGCCACCCTCCCCTGATGGGAGGGTGAAGGCCTCGCGGCCTCAGCCCCAGAGCACCTTGCGCACCGACGCCGGCCATTTGGCGACGTCGTTGCCGTGGTGCTTGAACAGCGCCAGCGTGATGCGCTCGAGGCCGAAGCCGACACAGGCCGAATGCGCCTTCTCGCCGTCCTCGCGGACGAGGTTCCACAGGGTGCCGAAATGGTCCTGGTGGTAGTTGAACGACAGGCAGGCGGTCGGGCCGAGGCCGTCGTTGACCGGCACGAGGAGCTCGAACTTCAGCTGCTGGTCGCGCTGGTTGCGCGCCATCAGCTTGCCGCCGCGACCGAAGAACGGGTCGTTGGCGACGTCGAGTTCGCAGGGCAGACCCAGGCTCTCGATCAGCTTCGGACCACGCTCGAGCCAGCGCTCGCGGAATTCGCGGACCTGCTCGCCGGTGCCGATGCGGACGTTCTCGCGCATGCGGAAGAACTGCATGCGGGTCGGTTCCTTGGAGGGCTCGTGGCGGAAGCAGTAGCTCTTCAGGTCGAAGAGCAGACCGGCTTCCGGCACCGCACCCTTGGCGGCGACCGCCGGGTAGAGCGGGTAGCAGGCGGCGGGGGTGAGGACGAGGTCCGTCGCCTGCTGGAACTGCGACCAGTCACCGCCTTCCGCGATCGCGGCGATCAGGCGGCAGTGGTCCATGTCGTTGCCCATGAAGGAGTGCACGGAACCGGCGAGCTGCGGGAAGCTCTTCAGGTAACCGGACTTCTCCATGTTGACGCGGGGCATGGCGGGGGGGAAGTGGATCTTCACCGCCCCGTCTTCCCGGGAGAAGCGCTCGACGAGCGCCTCGAACCGGTCGATCACGTCCTCGAAGTCGCCGGAGCGGCCGTAGAGGCCGTCGACGCCCGAGGGGATCAGGACGCCGTCCGCGAACAGCGTGTCGAGGAACGGCTTGGCCGAGGGGGTCTCGGCCTCGTCGGCGGTCTCGACCGCCTCGAAGTTCGGGGGAACGGCGTTCATGCGGATCACGCTCCGATCGAAGTGTCGATCTTGCTCATGAGGAGCAGGCTCGAGGTGTTGCCGAGGATGCGATCGTTGTTGATCATGATCGCGGCCGAGAGGAGATCGCGGTAGTTGCGGCAGATCGACCACGGGCTGTCGTTGCGATAGCCGTTGAGGCCGAGGATCATCAGCGACTGCTGGGCGATCTCGGTGCCGAGTTCCGACGCCGACACCTTGATGGTGCAGAGTTCGGCGATGAACATGAGGCTGTTCATCAGGTTCTCGTCGACCAGCGCGGCCTCGTAGTGGGCGATGCCGGCGGTCAGCAGCGACTTCATCTTCTGCAGCGTCGCGGAAACCTCGGCGAGGCGCAGGGCGCCCGGCGGGATGACGCCCGGACGCTTCTTGGCCTCGGCCTTCACGAAGGCCTGGGCCTTGACCACGGTGTCGGCGGCGATGCCGTACCAGGTGGCGCACCAGATGATGTGGGCCATGGCGAGCATGGACTGGGCGGCGATCTCGCCGAAGGGCTGGACGAAGATGTGACGGGCGTCACCTTCCGAGATCAGCTCGAAGCCGATCGACCGGGTACCGCGCATGCCCATCGTGTCCCAGGTGACGGTCTCGCGCAGGGTGTAGTCTTCCTTGCGGCAGACCACCATGACCTGATCCGACGAGGCGGCATCGGGGTGACGGCGGCAGGTGGCGAGGATCGCGTCGCTCTCCCAGCCGTAGGAGATGCAGGTCGCCTGCTTGGTCAGGCGATAGCGGCCGTCCTTGACCTCGACCGCGCAGATCGAGTTGCGCAGATCGCCGCCGATGCCGCCTTCGGTCGTCGCCGAGCCGAGCAGGAGCTGATCGCGGGCGCATTCGCGCATGAATTCGATGTGCCACTCCGACCCGACCGAATGCTGGATCAGCGACGACATCTTGATCTGATGCATGCCGTAGACCATGGCGGACGAGCCGCAGGCCTGGCCGAGACGGGCGACGAGGCCGCAGATCTCGGTGAAGGAGAGGCCTTCGCCACCGTATTCCTTCGGGATCCAGCAGCCGAGCAGACGCTCGCGCTTGAGAGCCTCGAAGGTCTCCTTCGGGAAGCGACCGACGGCATCGACGTCGGCGGCGTACTTGGCGGCCACTTCGTCGGCGACGCGCGCCATGCGCGTCAGAGCGGACTCGGTCAGCGACGTGGGATCGATGGCGATGTTCATGGGATCAAGCCCTTCCGGCAACGAGTTCGGACACGGAACGGTCGATCGAGGCGATCGACTGGAACGTCTTGCGGTTCAACATGCGTTCCGGGAATTCGATGTCGAAGGCTTCCTCGAGGGCCAGCATCAGCTGCACCGACGCAAACGATGTCATTCCGAGATCGTAGAGATCGGCTTCGTCGGCGACGTTGTCGACCGGGACCGGAATGATCTTGTGACTGCCGAGAAGCTCGCGAATCTGAGTGGCCATGACACTCCCCTTTTGGAAATGACCCATGGCCGGGACCCTGACACGAATTCTGAAAGATAGAGTGAAGCGAGATGATTACCCGCAGGTTGACGAAACGATTCGTCTTGTCGGGCTCATCCGCGACCGGCGGTCGCGGCAGAACTTGCCGAGCAGTGGTTTTTCCCCGGCAAACCTTGCCGTTCCCCGACGTCTCCGGGGCGCCTCGGGGGTCGGCGAGGCCCGTTATATTTCCAGTGATTTTCTGAAAGTTTACCGAAACTTGCGCGAGACATCGAGAGGAAACAGGGCACGGTCCTTGAAACGCGGGAGGAGAGCCGGTCCACCCCGGGCCGGCGCAGCATGAGGAGCCACCGACGATGATCGGTTCCTTGAACGCATCCTCCATGCAGACCTCGTGGAACAGCCGGACCTCCGGTTCGTCGAGTTCCACGCAGGCCATGCAGGGACCGCCTCCCCCGCCCCCCTCCTCCAGCGACGCCGCGTCGTCGATCATGTCGTCGCTCGACAGCGATCAGAGCGGCGGGCTCTCCTCCAGCGAGCTGCAGTCCTTCGTCGACGGGCTCGACAGCGAGACCCGCAGCTCGCTGCTGTCGTTGCAGGAGGATTCCTCCTCTTCGACCTCGTCGACCTCGTCGACCGACGAGACGTCCTCGACCGACGACACCTCGTCGAGCGATCTCGTCTCGCAGCTGATGGCGAGCCTCGACGAAGACGGCGACGGCTCGGTGTCGGAAGACGAACTGTCGAGCTTCATGGAAGCCAACGCCCCGCCGCCGCCCCCGCCGCCGCCCGGCGGCCCGAACGGTGAGCAGGCGTCGACGTCGTCGACCGACAGCTCGTCGAGCGACACGTCGTCGAGCACCACGACCGCCTCGACCACGTCGACGTCCTCGACCACGTCGTCGAGCGACACCGACACGTCGAAGTACTCGCAGATGCTGGCCCAGATGCTGATGCAGACCTACGGTCAGGCCGCGAGCAACATGATGCCGCCCGCCTCGACCTTCGACTCGGCCGCGTGAGGCCTCGTCGGAACGACGAAGGGCGGGAGTCCCCCCGGCTCCCGCCCTTCATCGTTTCTCGTGGTGCCGACGGGCCGGCGGACCGGCGGCAGCCCCCGGTCACTCGACCGCCCGGCCGAGGCGCGACCACGCGGACGGCCAGACGATCCAACCGGCGCGGCCGACGAGATCGGCACGCGAGATCGGTCCGAACATCCGGCTGTCGACGGCATTGTCGGTGCGATCACCGACGACGAACCACTGGTCGGTCGAAAGGGCGATCGGCGCCACGGTCCTGAGCCCCCCCTCGCCGGGACCGCTGGCCATCCGCCAGCGGCGGCCATCGGGCGCCGTCACCGACAGGAAGCGCTCGCCGGGCACCTCGCCCGGGCCTTCGTCGACGACGGTCGGCGGTCGATCGTCGGCGATCGGGATCCCATCGCGCACCGCGACGGTGGAGCCGGGGCCGGCGACGACGCGCGAGACGGCGATGACGTCCGGTTCGCCCGGCCGGCGGAAGACGACGACGTCGCCGATCGCCGGCAGGGCGTCGTCGTAGGCGCGCATGTCGCACAGGACGATCTCACCGGCTCGGATCGTCGGGTACATCGACGAGGACATCAGAGTGAAGGAGCGGGTGGCACGCTCGTCCTCGGAGAGGCCCGGCAACCAGGTCGAGACCAGCCCGGGAACGACGAGGAAGGCGGCGGCGCTCGCGTAGATCCACGGCCGGTTCCAACGGCCGGGCGTGAAATCGCGCGCCCGCAGGGCGCTCCGGACGATGTCGACGAACATCGCGACGGAGATCAGGGCGATCGCGGCAAAGACGGCCGGGCCGACGATCGGCCTGGCAATGGCGCGGCCGATCGCCATCCAGGACGAGAAGACCGAGAGTTCGGTGAACAACAGGGCCGCCAGCGCGGCACGCGGGCGCCCGACGTAGAGATAGCCGATCACCGGCGCCAGAACGCCGAGCGGCGCGGCGATCCACCATCGCCGCGGCCGGACGGCCGTCGCCGCTTCGATGAACTGTTCGCCGTCCGTCATGTCCGTCCCCGCCGTGCCGCCCTGACGATGAACGCAGGGTAGCACGGTCGGAGACTGAACGTGGCTTCGGCGCCGATCAGCGCTCGATCTGCGAGACGTCGCGGACGGCGCCCTTGGCGGCGGAGGTCGCCATGGCGGCGTAGGCGCGCAGCGCGGCAGAGACCTTGCGGGCGCGCGGTTCGGCCGGCTTCCAGGCGGCCTTGCCCTTGGCCTCCATCTTCGCACGACGGTCGGCCAGCACCTCGTCGGAGACCAGCAGGTCGATGGTGCGGTTCGGGATGTCGATGCGGATGCGATCGCCGGCCTCGACGAGACCGATGGCGCCGCCTTCCGCCGCTTCCGGCGAGGCGTGGCCGATCGACAGGCCCGAGGTGCCGCCGGAGAAGCGGCCGTCGGTCAGGAGCGCGCAGGCCTTGCCCAGCCCCTTCGACTTCAGATAGCTCGTCGGATAGAGCATCTCCTGCATGCCGGGGCCGCCCTTGGGGCCTTCGTAACGGATGACGACGACGTCGCCCGCCACCACCTGGCCGCCGAGGATGCCGGAGACCGCGGCGTCCTGGCTCTCGAAGATCTTCACTTCGCCTTCGAACTTCAGGATCGACTCGTCGACGCCGGCCGTCTTCACGATGCAGCCGTCGAGCGCGATGTTGCCGAAGAGGACCGCGAGGCCGCCGTCCTTGGAGAAGGCGTGGGCGGCGTCGCGGATGACGCCCTTCTCGCGGTCGGTGTCGAGGCTGTCCCAGCGACGGGCCTGCGAGAAGGCGGTCAGCGACGGCACGCCGCCCGGAGCCGCCTTGTAGAACTCGGCCACCCCCGGATCGTTCGAGCGCACGATGTCCCAGGTGTCGATCGCCGCCTTGAGCGAAGGCGCGTGGACGGTCGGCAGGTCGGTCGTCAGCAGGCCGGCACGCTCCAGCTCGCCGAGGATGGCGAAGATGCCGCCGGCGCGGTGGACGTCCTCCATGTGGACGTTCGCGACCGCCGGGGCGACCTTGGAGAGGCAGGGCACGCGACGCGACAGACGGTCGATGTCGGCCATCTGGAAGTCGACGCCCGCCTCCTGCGCCGCGGCGAGGAGATGCAGCACGGTGTTGGTCGAGCCGCCCATGGCGATGTCGAGCGTCATGGCGTTCTCGAAGGCCGGCTTGCCGGCGATGGAACGCGGCAGCACGCTCTCGTCGTTCCCCTCGTAATAGCGCTTGGCGAGATCGACGATCAGCCGGCCGGCCTCGAGGAACAGGCGCTCGCGATCGGCGTGGGTGGCGAGCGTCGAGCCGTTGCCGGGCAGCGACAGGCCGAGGGCTTCGGTCAGGCAGTTCATCGAGTTGGCGGTGAACATGCCCGAGCACGAGCCGCAGGTCGGGCAGGCCGAGCGCTCGTAGGACTTCACGTCCTCGTCGGACACCTTGTCGTCGGCGGCGGCGATCATCGCGTCGATCAGGTCGACGGACTTGGTGTCGCCGGTCGACAGCAGCACCTTGCCGGCCTCCATCGGGCCGCCGGAGACGAAGATCGTCGGGATGTTCAGGCGCAGCGACGCCATCAGCATGCCGGGGGTGATCTTGTCGCAGTTGGAGATGCAGACCATGGCGTCGGCGCAGTGGCCGTTGACCATGTATTCGACCGAGTCGGCGATCAGGTCGCGCGACGGCAGCGAATAGAGCATGCCGTCGTGGCCCATGGCGATGCCGTCGTCGATGGCGATGGTGTTCATCTCCTTGGCGACGCCGCCGGCGCGCTCGATCTCGCGGGCGACCAGCTGGCCGAGGTCCTTGAGGTGGACGTGGCCGGGCACGAACTGGGTGAAGGAGTTCACCACGGCGATGATCGGCTTGCCGAAGTCGCCGTCCTTCATGCCGGTGGCGCGCCACAGACCGCGGGCGCCGGCCATGTTGCGGCCATGGGTGGAGGTGCGGGAACGATAGGCGGGCATCGGCTCTTCCTTCGAGGAGGTCGCGGCGAGGCGCGACGGATTCCGGCGATCTCGGAGCGGTTCAAATAGCTCGATACGGGCGTCGAGACCAGAGGCAGACGACGGACTTCGACGCATGCCGCGACGGGAACCGTCCCATGCGAGGGCCGCCGTGTTCAAATCGAATCGATCGTGTTAGCGAAAACAGGACGATCCGCCCGGCATCCTGCCGTCGATCGATACGGGATACCCATGCTCTTCGCCCTCGAAACCGTCGTGCCGATCTTCGCCTTCGTCGCCATCGGCTGGGTGATGGCGGTGACGCGCACCATCGGACCGCAGGCGGCGGACGGGCTGGCGATCGTCGCCGGCGCGGTCGGCATTCCGATGCTGATCTTCCGCACCATCGTCTTCGCCGACTTCGGCGCGGTGTCGCCCTGGGCCCTGTGGGCCTGCTACTTCCCGGCGGCGGCGATCTCCTGGGGGATCGGCCACGTCGTCACCGCCCGCGTCTTCGGCCGCGATCCCCGCACGGCGGTCGTCGGCGGCATGGGGGCGGCCTTCGCCAACACCGCCTTCGTCGGCCTGCCGCTGGCGCAGAAGGCCTACGGCGACCACGGCGCGCTGATCGTCACGCTGATCATCTCCGTCCACATGCCGATCATGATGACGGCGGCGACGCTGATGATGACGCGCGCCTCGGGCAAGGACGCGCCCGGCGGGGCGCTCCGGACCGTCTGGCGAATCCTCAAGGCGCTCGCGACCAATCCGATCGTGCTCGGCATCTTCGCCGGCCTCGCCTTCCGCTTCTTCGCGCTGAAGCCGACCGGCGTCGTGGAGAAGACCGTGCAGTCGATCGCCGAGATGGCGAGCCCGGTGGCGCTCTTGTCGCTCGGCATGAGCATGCACTTCCGCGGCATCCGCGGCGACATCGCACCGTCGCTGGCGATCTCGACGCTGAAGCTGGTGGCGATGCCGGCCCTGGTGCTGGCGACCTGCCGGCTGGTCGGGCTCGACGCCGTCGATACCGGGCCGCTCGTCGTGGTGGCCGGCGTGCCGGCGGGCATCAACGTCTTCATGCTGGCGAGCCAGTTCGGCGCCGGCCAACGGCTGGGAGCCGGCGTGGTGGCGCTGACCACGGCGCTCGGCGTCCTGACCTCGGTCGGCTGGCTGACGCTGCTCGGCGCGCGGTGAGCGAGCCCGCAACCTCTGTTTTCATTTTGTTCCGATCCCTGTAGAACCTTGCTCGAGGGAATCGACGAGGATCGGCGTCGCATGGAATGGGCACCCCAACAGGATCGCGCGCTGGTCGAGATCGCCGACTGGCTGAAGCGCGGCGACCGGCAGGTCTTCCGGCTGTTCGGCTATGCCGGAACCGGCAAGACGACGCTCGCCCGCCACATCGCCGAGGGCGTCGACGGCGACGTCTGTTTCGGCGCCTTCACCGGCAAGGCGGCGCTCGTCATGCGCTCCAAGGGCTGCGACGGCGCCTCGACCATCCATTCGATGATCTATCGCCCCAAGCGCCCGGCCGAGGACGAGGAGGAAGAGGAGGAGACCTTCTCCTTCACCCTCAATCGCAATTCGGACGCCGCCAAGGCCGATCTGATCGTCATCGACGAATGCTCGATGGTCGACGAGGAGCTCGGACGCGACCTGCTCTCCTTCGGCAAGAAGACGCTGGTGCTGGGCGATCCGGCGCAGCTGCCGCCGGTCAAGGGCGGCGGCTTCTTCACCGAGGCGACGCCCGACGTGATGCTGACGGAAGTGCACCGGCAGGCGGCGCACAATCCGATCATCCGTCTGTCGATGGACATTCGCGAGGGGCGCGAGCTCGAGCCGGGCGACTACGGCGAGGCCGCCGTCATCGGCCGGCGCGACATCACCGCCGACCGCATCCTCGCCGCCGATCAGGTGTTGGTCGGGCGCAACAAGACGCGGCATCTCTACAACAGGCGCATCCGCGAACTGCGCGGCTACACCGCCTCGACGCCCGAGGTCGGCGAGAAGCTCGTCTGTCTCCGCAACGACAAGACCAAGGGCATCCAGAACGGCGGGCTCTATCGGGTCACCCGGGTGAAGAGCCCGAAGGGCGCCTTCCTGAAGTTCGACCTCTCCGCCGAAGACACGACCGAACGGCGACGCATTGCCGCATCGGTTCTTCCCGCGTTCTTCGAAGGTGGCGAAGAGGCTCTTCCCTGGCAACTGCGGCGTAGATCGGACGAATTCGACTACGGTTACGCGTTGACGGTGCACAAGTCGCAAGGTTCGCAGTGGGACGACGTCGTCCTCTTCGACGAGAGCTTCGCCTTCAAGGAACACCGCGCCCGTTGGCTCTATACCGGCATAACGCGGGCGGCGGAGCGCCTCACCATCGTGACGTGAGGCATGTCAGGCGTATTCGACCGGGCATTACGACTGGCATATCGACATTGAAAACGTTTTCAGTCACCGACTCCGCGCCTCTGCACGAGATCTGCGGCGCCGAGGGCATCAGCCTTTCGTCTAACTTGGATTACGTAGCGTAATCATCGGGTCGAGACTGGCGATCCGCGTGGTTTCCCGTATGCGAACAGATACGCGCTCCGAAACGAATTCTTTAGCAACTACAGCCTATTTTGAACAAAAGCGCCTGCGAGAGCCGGAACGGGACAACATGCTCAGCCGAATCAAACTGACCCTCGGGCTCCGGTTTCTCACCATCATCGCCATCGCGGTGGCGATCATGAGCGCCGGAACGATCTACGCGATCTACCAGTTCCGCGAGGCGATGATCGAGCTGCGCCAGCAGCAGGCCAAGGCGGTGATCGACACCACCGCCTCCCATCTCGGTGGGCTGCAGCGCAAGGTCGCGGCCGGCGAGATGACGCCGGAGGCCGCCCGCAAGGCGGGCGCCGAGGCGATCGCGGCGATCCGTTTCGAGGGCGACAACTACATCTTCGCCTACGACAAGGCCGGCCATCTGGTCGCCTCCGGCAATCCCGACCTGAAGGTCGGCTCCGACGCCAAGGGCGTGATCACCGCCGACGGCAAGATGCTGATGAAGGAGATGATGGCGGTCGCCGCGGCGGGCGGCGGCTTCGTCGACTATCAGTGGAAGCGGCCGGGCGACGGTTCGATCAGCCGCAAGAGCGCCTATGCCCTGACCGTCCCCGGCTTCGACTGGATGATCGGCTCCGGCACCCACGTGACCGACGTCGACACGACCATCATCCGCACCGTGATGTGGATCTCCGCCGGCTGCACGCCGGCGATGGTCGCCTTCGTGATCTACGCGCTGTGGCTCGGCCGCGGCATCTCCCATCCGATCAACCGCCTCACCGGCGTCATGGACGAGCTGGCCGCCGGCGACACCGCCGGCAAGGTCCCCTACACGGCCCGCAACGACGAGGTCGGCGAGATCGCCCGCGCCGTCGAGGTGTTCCGCCAGTCGATGATCGAGCGCGACACGCTGAAGCTCGAAGAGGCCCACATCGCCGACGAGCACAATGCCCGCGCCGGCCGGATCGAGAAGATCATCTCCGACTTCCGCGGCGAGGCGGCGCAGATCGTCGCCTTCGTCCGCACCACGGCGCAGGACATGACGGTCTCGGCCGAGGAGCTGACCAAGACGGCGCGCGAGACCGGCCAGTCGATGCACGAGGCCGAGAAGCTCGCCTATGCCGACGCCGAGCACGTCGCCGCCGTGGCGCATGCGACGTCGGAACTGTCGTCGACCGTCATCGACGTCGGCCGCCAGACGTCCGAGGCCGGACGCATCACCTCGGAAGGCGCCGAGCAGGGCCGCGAGGCGCGCGAAGGCGTCGCCGCGCTCGCCGAGACCGCCGAGAAGATCGGCGTCGTCGTCGACCTGATCCGCGCCATCGCCGACCAGACCAATCTCCTCGCCCTCAACGCCACGATCGAGGCGGCACGCGCCGGCGAGGCCGGCCGCGGCTTCGCGGTCGTCGCCTCCGAGGTCAAGCAGCTCGCCACACAGACCACCAAGGCGACCGAAGAGATCGCCGACAGCGTCGCCGCCATCCAGTCGGCGACCCGCGAGGCGGTCCGCCAGATCGGCTCGGTGACGCATTCGCTGGAGGCGATCGAGAACTCGAGCTCGACCATCGCCCAGGCGGTCGAGGAACAGACCGCCACCACCAACCAGATCTCCGACCGCTCGCGCGACGTGGCGCGCGACACCGCGCTCCTCACCGAGGCGATCTCGCGGGTGGCCGGCGCCGTCGACGACACCTCGCGCGTCGCCGACGAGGTCACCGGCGTCGCCAAGGAATTGGCCGAGGCCGCCACCGAACTCGACGGCCGCATCTCGCGCTTCCTGCAGGACGTCGCGGCGGCCTGATCGAGCGACACCATCGCCATGCGGAAGAGGCCGCCCCATGGGCGGCCTCTCTCGTTTCGGCGGCGCGATCGACCGGCCTCAGCCGGCGTCGGCGGGGCGATGGTGGGTGTGCCAGTGCCAGGCGATGTCGATGCGGCGCGGGATCCACACCTTCTCCTTCGACGCGATGTAGTCGAGGAAGCGGGCGAGACCGGCGGCGCGGCCGGGACGGCCGACGATACGGCAGTGGAGACCGACCGACATCATCTTCGGGCTGGTGGCGCCCTCCTCCCACAGGACGTCGAACGTGTCCTTGAGATACTGGAAGAACTGCTCGCTCTCGGTGAAGCCCGGCGCGTTCGAGAACCGCATGTCGTTGGTCTCGAGGCTGTAGGGAATGACGAGATGCGGTCCCTTGGGACCCTCCTCCCAGTAGGGCAGATCGTCGGCATAGGTGTCGCTGTCGTAGACGAAGCCGCCTTCCGCCTTGACCAGGTCGCGGGTGTTGACCGAGGTGCGGCCGGTGTACCAGCCGAGCGGGCGCGAGCCGGTCACTTCCGTGTGGATGCGGATCGCCTCCTCGACGTGGGCACGCTCCTCTTCCGCCGTGAAGTTGCGGTAGTCGATCCACTTCAGACCGTGGCTGGCGATCTCCCAGTTCGCCTCCTTCATGGCGGCGACGATCTCGGGATTGCGGGCGAGCGCGGTGGCGACGCCGTAGACGGTGACCGGCATCTCGCGCGACGTGAACATCCGCCACAGGCGCCAGAAGCCGGCGCGCGAGCCGTATTCGTACATGCTCTCGACGTTCATGTGGCGCTGGCCCGGCCAGGGCTGGGCGCCGAGCACGTCGGAGAGGAAGGCCTCGGAGGCGGCATCGCCGTGCAGGATGCAGTTCTCGCCGCCCTCCTCGTAGTTCACCACGAACTGCACCGCCACGCGCGCGCCGCCCGGCCACTTCGGGTCCGGCGGGTTGCGGCCGTAGCCGATCATGTCGCGGGGATAGGTGGAATCGGCGGTCATGGGTCACCCTCGCAAGCGTATACGGTGACGCATACAGTGCGTCCGACGGCCGCGCGAATTCAACCCCCGCCGCGCGGAGACCATCCATTCGGGAAACGGAGAGCCGCTCAGCGCCGCCGCGACCGCGAGGGCGTGACGCGCACCGGCACCGGTTCGAGCCGCGGCGCGGGGGCCGGCATCTTCAGCACCTCGAGCTTCATGCCGCCGCCGGGGCCGTCGTCGTCGTCGTCCTTGGGCAGCAGCATGACCGCGGTGGCGATCGCCACCGAGCACATGGTGACGAGGAAGCCGAAGACGAGGAGGATGAGGCCGATCCACGGCTCGCTCGAGCGCATGATCAGCGAACGCAGGTGAGCGGTGTCGGTCACCAGCACGACGGTGACGAGCACCACCGCGACCGCCGCGCCGATCAGCCAGTTGACCGCGAAGAGGCGCAGCAGCGGATCGTCGCCGAGGCGACGCGGGCCGCCGGCCGGCACGAGATCGGTATCGGCGAGGAGCCGATCGCTCGGCTCGAATTCGCCGTCGCGACGAACGTCGTTCATGCGGGCCTGTCTCCCGAAGCGCTCTCGTAGGAGAGGATAGCGCGCCGTCTCGTTCCGCACAGGGGAAAAGCAGTCGGGCTAGACAAAATGATGCAGACGCCGTCGAAAACGTCACGATCGCGTGCGACGATCCGGCACGGATGACGGCAATCCGACAGGATGACGGTGGCACGAAACGTGCTTCGATGTTTTCGAGCCGACCGAATCGACAGAAGGGACGACGGAGCGCGACATGACGGACAGAAAGCCTTCGCCCGGCGTCGCGGACCGGGCATCGAACACCAGGGTGCTCGGCGAGTGCCCGCCCGGCTGGAACGCCGACCCGCACGCGATGGCGATCGACGCGCGCGTCGCCGAGATGCGCGCCTTCCTCGCCCGCATGCGGCCGACGAGCGACGCCGAGGCGCTGAAGTGCCTGCGCGACGCCTTCCCCGAGGCGAGCCTGTCGGCCCGCGTCGCGGTCATCGCGGGAGCGGCGCGGCGCTGAGGCTCAGAGAGCGACGTCGTCGACGTCGGGCTGCTGTGCCGCGGCCGCGGCGGCCTCCGCCGCCTTGTGGGCGCGATCCAGACGCCGGAAGGCCTGCCAGCCCACGGGGATGCAGACGAGATAGGCGATGGTGGCGATCGCCAGGAACGGGAACGGCCAGCTGACCAGGAAGGCGATCAGCATCACCACCGCGACGATCATCGGCACGACCTGCTCGCGCGGCACCCGGGCGCCGATCTTCTTGCCCGACCAGGTCGGGATGGTCGAGACCATCAGGAAGGCGACGAGCGCGAGATAGACCGCGACCACGCCGGCGATCGGACGGGCCGGAGCGAACTCGAAGATCTGCGCGAGATAGAGCGGCAGCAGCGCGGCGATGGCGCCGGCGGGCGCCGGCATACCGGTGAAGAAGTTCGCCTGCCAGGCGGGCTTCTCGGTGTCGAGCTGGGTGTTGAAACGGGCGAGGCGGAGCACGGCGCCGAGCACATAGGCGAGCACCGCGATCCAGCCGAAGTTGCCGGCGAGATTCAGCACCCAGATGTAGAGCAGCAGACCCGGCACGACGCCGAAGTTGACGAAGTCGGCGAGGCTGTCGAGCTCGGCGCCGAAGCGCGAGGTGCCCTTCAGCCAGCGCGCGACGCGGCCGTCGACGGCATCGAGCAGGGCGGCGAGCACCACCGCTCCGACCGCCCATTCGAAGCGGCCGTCGAGACCCATGCGGATGCCGGTGAGGCCGGCGCAGAGCGCCAGCAGCGTCACCAGATTGGGCAGGATGACGCGGAAGGGCAGCGAGCGCAGGCGCGCGAAACGGCGCCCGGTGCGGATCGACTGGTGGTCGACTTCGGGAAAGAGCTCGCTCATCGTCCGATCTCCGGATGCGGCCGCCGATCAGGCGGCGTGGTAGACCGGAGCGGCGGCGCCGCCCGTCGTCAGGTCGGCGAGGATGGTCTCGCCGGCGATCGTCGTCTGGCCCAGCGCCACCTTGGCGACGGTGCCGACCGGCAGATAGACGTCGAGGCGCGAGCCGAAGCGGATCATGCCGATGCGGGTGCCGACCGTATGGTGCGAGCCCTCGGTCGTCCAGGTGACGATGCGGCGAGCGACGAGGCCGGCGATCTGGACACAGCCGATGGTGCCGAGCGAATGACGGATGACGAAGCCGTTGCGCTCGTTGAACTCGGACGCCTTGTCGAGTTCGGCGTTGAGGAACTTGCCGGGCGTATAGGCGATCTTCTCGATCTCGCCGGTGATCGGCATGCGGTTCACGTGGACGTTGAACACGTTCATGAAGATCGACACGCGCAGCATCGGCTCGGCCGGCAGGCCCAGTTCCGGCGGCGGCAGGACCTCGCCGACATGGGAGACGCGGCCGTCGGCGGGAGCGACCACCAGGCCCTCGGCCTCGGGGGTGACGCGGACCGGATCACGGAAGAAGGCGGCGACCCAGATCGTCAGGCCGAGCAGGATCCAAAACAGCGGCTGCCAGAAGGCGCCGAGCACCAGCGTCAGGATCAGCGCGATCGCCACGAAGGGCCAGCCTTCGCGATTGACCGGGGGGAAGGCCTTGGTGATCGTCGCCCAGAGGGAATCCATGCCGTCAGCTCTCGTCTATCAGCGCGGGTGCGCGGGGTCTCGTCTCGGCGCGCGCGGGCGCGGAACCGATGTCGGCGCGCCTGCGCGCGCAGGGTGCCCAAGGACCTATACGGGAACGGCGGCGAAGAAAAGGCCGCACGTCGGCGCAGGCGGTTCGGCGGGCCCGCGGCCCGCCGCTCACTCCGCCGCCGGGGCGCCGCGCTTGACCACGCCGAAGGGGTCTTCGGCCTCGGTCTTCTCCAGCTGTTCGCGGGCCTCGTCGGCGGCGCGCTGACGGGTCCACATCGAGGCGTAGAGACCACCCTTGGCCAGAAGCTCCTCGTGGCGACCGCGTTCGGCGACGACGCCCTTGTCGAGCACCAGGATCTCGTCGGCGCCGACCACCGTCGACAGGCGGTGGGCGATGACCAGCGTGGTGCGGTTGCGCGAGACGCGGTCGAGCGCCTCCTGGATCTCGCGCTCGGTATGGGTGTCGAGCGCCGAGGTCGCCTCGTCGAGCATCAGGATCGGCGGCGCCTTGAGAATGGTGCGGGCGATCGCCACGCGCTGCTTCTCGCCGCCCGATAGCTTGAGACCGCGCTCGCCGACTTCCGTCTCCCAATGCTTGGGCAGACGCTCGACGAAGTCGGCGATCTGGGCGAGGCGGGCGGCCTCGCGCACGTCCTCTTCCGAAGCGTCGGGGCGGCCGTAGCGGATGTTGTAGGCGATGGTGTCGTTGAACAGCACCGTGTCCTGCGGAACCATGCCGATGGCGCCGCGCAGACTCTCCTGCGTCACGTCGCGGATGTCCTGACCGTCGACGGTGATGCGGCCGCCCTTGACGTCGAAGAAGCGGAAGAGCAGCCGCGAGATGGTCGACTTGCCCGCCCCCGAGGGGCCGACGATGGCGACGGTCTTGCCGGCCGGCACCTCGAAGGTGACGCCCTTGAGGATCTGGCGCTCGGGATCGTAGGCGAAGTGGACGTCCTCGAAGCGGATGGTGGCGTCGCGCACCACGAGGGGCTTCGCGTCCGGCTTGTCGGCGACCTCGGCCGGCTGACCGAGGATCGAGAACAGGCTCTCGATGTCGACGAGGGACTGCTTGATCTCGCGATAGAGCGTGCCGATGAAGTTGAGCGGCACCGACAGCTGCATCATCAGCGCGTTGATCATCACGAAGTGGCCGACCGACTGCTCGCCCTTCGACACCGACCAGGCCGACAGGCCCATGCAGACCGCCATGCCGATCGAGAAGATCACCGCCTGGCCCATGTTGAGCCAGGAGAGCGAGGTGTAGGTGCGGATGGCGGCGCGCTCGTATTTCGCCATGGCGCGATCGTAGCGATCGGCCTCGAGGCGCTCGGCGCCGAAATACTTCACCGTCTCGAAGTTGAGCAGGCTGTCGACGGCCTTCGACATGGAGTCGTTGTCGGCGTCGTTCATGTCGCGGCGGATGTCCATCCGCCAGTCCGACGCCTTGATCGAGAACCAGACGTAGACCCACGTCGTCACCGCGATGACGGCGACGTAGGTCCAGTCGAACTCCCACAGGATCACCGCCGCCATCAGGGCAAACTCCACGATGGTCGGGAAGCCGGCGAGGATGGAGATGCGGACGATGGTCTCGATGCCCTTGGCGCCGCGCTCGACGATGCGGGAGAGGCCGCCGGTGCGGCGCTGCAGATGGAAGCGCAGCGACAGGGCGTGGAGGTGGCGGAAGGTCTCGGTGGCGAGTTCGCGCACGGCATGCTGGCCGACCGCGGCGAAGAGCGCGTCGCGCAGCTGGTTGAAGCCGTTGGAGGCGATCCGCACCATGCCCCAGGCGACGACCAGCATGATCGGCGCGGCGAGAAGCCCGGTGGCGGTCGGCCCGGCGCCCGAGGGGGCGAGCGCGTCGGTCGTCCACTTGTAGACATAGGGCATCCACACCGTCAGCACCTTGCCGGCGACGAGGGCGAGCAGCGCCCAGATCACGGCACGCTTCAGGTCGGGACGGGCGGCGGGCCACAGGTGGGGCCACAGCTCGCGCAGCGTCTCGAGCGTCTTGCCGTCGCCGACCGGAACGTTCGGGCCGACGGGCTTGTGGTGTCGCGACATGGGAATCTCTTCGGGAGGGCGGGCTTCGAACGTTTCCATGTAAGGCGTCGGCGGCGGATTTCAAACCCCGCGGCACGCAGGACGGCCAAGACGGGCCGTTCTTTCGCGAAAGGGGTTCCACGGGCGGGCGAAGCGGATAGACTTGGCCCATGCTGCATCGCGAAAGCCCGATCCGGGCCGACGACGGAGATCCCCCCTGTGAGCGCGCTTTCCTCCATCTGCATCTACTGCGGTTCCGGCAACGGCGCCGACCCGGCCTTCGAGAAGGCGGCGGTCGATCTCGGCCGGCTGCTGGCGCGTGAAGGCATCCGCCTGGTCTACGGCGGCGGCTCGCTCGGCCTGATGGGGGCGGCGGCGCGCGCCTGCCTCGACGAGGGCGGCAAGGTCACCGGCATCATCCCGCAGTTCCTGGTCGACATGGAGGTGATGCTGCCGCAGGTCTCGGAGCTGATCGTCACCGCCGACATGCACGAGCGCAAGCGGCTGATGTTCGAGCACGCCGACGCCTTCGTGGCCCTGCCGGGCGGCATCGGCACGCTCGAGGAGGTGGTCGAGCAGATGACCTGGGCGCAACTCGGCCAGCACGCCAAGCCGATCGTGCTCGCCAACATCGCCGGCTTCTGGGACCCGTTCGTGGCGCTGCTCGCCCACATGAAGGACAGCGCCTTCATCCGCCCGCGCTTCGACCTCTCCTACGGCGTGGCGAACGCGATCGACGAGATCCTGCCGAAGATGCGCAAGCGCCTCGGCCAGCTCGCCGAACAGGCGATCACGCCGGAACAGGTGGCGGTGGATCTGAAGAAGATGTGAATTTGCATACGCCCATCGACTGTTTTAAGTGACTCGCGATATAGTATGCTTCTAGCATTACGATATTTCCGGGAACCACGCATGCCGACCGTGAAGATATTCTTGACTGACAATTCAAATACGCTTCTCTCAGTAAGAGAAATGAAAACAACCCCGCGCGTCGGAGAAATAATCTGCGTCTCCGCCGTCGATTCGCCAGCACATTACCGAGTCAAAGACGTTTTTCACCCAGAGAATGACGACGACCCAACAATGGTTACGGTCATACTCCCCGAGAACGATAAGCCACCCACTACGACATCAGCCCCCGCAAACACCTCACCCGCAGAAGAGGCCAAGAAAATATTTGAACATGCAAAGAATTATTCAAACGTAATTTGCATTGCAGGTTACGCGGGATTTTTTGCGATATGGAATAATGTAAAAGACGGGATGAACAAAGCGACATCGAGCCATTTGGCAATGTATATTGGCATATCGCTAATATCATTTGTATTATTTGAAATAATTGGAATGATTGGCAGAGCCCTTATCATTAGCCATGGCGACATTCCAAATTCGAAAATTAATAAAATTGGTCGTTTTATAGAAACTACCCAACATAGAGCATGGGGATTTTTCCTTTTATTGACGATTATTCCCGCAACTATGGCCATCCATGAACTATTCATGTTTGTATATAAAAGCCTAATTTCACTTCCATCGCCAAACTAGGATGAAAACTATCAATAACTATTCACTCGCTTTTTCGATCTTGACCTGACCAGCTTGTAGATGACGGAATCCAGCAGTGCTTGGATTATGCTCTCGCTGCCGCCGATCGTCGTCCTGCGTTTCTCGGCGCCAAAGCACTTTCGATCAGGATGCGCACCACCTGCCACGATAGCCCGACCCGAACCGAGTTGCCGCAGCGCTTCACCTCTCGATCCCATGCTGCCGCCGGTTCGTGTACGAACGGGTGAACGTGATCGCGGCCGGCGTCCCATCAGGACCTGTCACCTAAGGGACCGCGCCCCGTCTAACGTCGAGCAAGAAGCCCATGCATCCCACTCGCCGCCGCCTTCGACACCCCCCTCACAGCGCCGTGTCGATGCCGATCCGGGTCGTCGGGCCGACGACGTCGGGGTCGATGAAGATCTCCTTCTCGGCGACGGCCTGGAATTGGGTCTCGGTCAGGCCGTAGAGCGCGTGGAGGATGGCGTCGACCTCCGGCGGGCGGAACGGCTTCTTGAGGAAGTACTCGACGCCGATGTGGGCGGCGTTGCGGCGCACCGACTCGTCGCCGTCGGCCGACATCAGCACGACGTGGACGTCGGAGCGCGTGTAGAGCAGCTCGCCGGCGGCTTCGAGCCCGTCGATGCCGGGCATGTGGACGTCGAGGAAGACGAGGTCGTAACCGACGCCGTGGAAGCGCGAGAGCGCCTCGGCGCCGGTGCCGGCCTCCTCGACGGCGAGATTGAAGCGGCTCTTGAGCACGATCTTCTTGACGATGGCACGCACCGTGGCGCTGTCGTCGACCACCAGCACCCGGCGCGACCGCGCCATCTGCAGCACGCGCAGCAGCACCATCGCCAGCCGTCGGGGGTCGAAGGGCTTGGGCAGGATGTCGTAGGCGCCGCGCATCTCCAGCGCCGCCAGCGTCGCGGCACCGGTGTCGCCGGAGATCGAGACGATGATCGGCGGCTTGCGTCCGGCGACGATCTGGTCGAGCTTTTCCAGCATCGCCAGACCGCCGATCTTCGGCATGTTCAGATCGAGAAAGACCACTTCCGGAATATAGCGTCGCAGGAAGTGCGCCGCCTCCAGTGCCCCTTCGCATTCGAAAATATGACAATCCGGAATGACACCGTGGATGGCGGCACGCAACTGATCACGTACCAATCCGGAGTCGTCGACGATCAAGGCACTGAGTATCGGCACGGATCTTCTCGCTCGATATTTCCGAGAGAATGCCGCTCAAACAAGAATGAATACTTAAGAGAAAATATCGGCGACCCTATGGTCGCCGATATTGCGCATCGCGAGAGCGGGGAGACCTCAACCGGCCTTCGTCACCCCGGCCTTGACCAGCTTGTAGACGACGGAATCCATCAGCGCCTGGAAGGATGCATCGATGATGTTCTCGCTGACGCCGATCGTCGTCCAATGGTTCTTGGCGCCGTCGCGGCTCTCGATCAGGACGCGGGTGGTCGCTCCCGTGCCGCCGTTGAGGATACGGACCTTGAAGTCGACCAGCTCGAGATCCTCGATCGCCGCCTGATAGGGGCCGAGGTCCTTGCGCAGCGCCGCGTCGAGGGCGTTGACCGGGCCGTTGCCCTCGGCCACCGACAGGAACAGCTCCTCGCCGATGCGCACCTTCACGATCGCCTCCGACTGGGTGACCATCTCGCCCATGCCGTCCGAGCGCTGGCCGACGATGACGCGGAAGGACTGGACGTCGAAGTAGCGCGGCACGGCACCGAGGGTGCGGCGGGCGAGCAGTTCGAGCGAGGCGTCCGCCGCCTCGTAGGAGAAGCCGCGCGCCTCGCGCTCCTTCACTTCCGCGAGCAACGTGTCGAGCTTGGGGTTGGCCTTGTCGACCTCGATGCCGAAACGGGCGAGTTCGGCGAGGAGGTTCGACTTGCCGGCCTGATCGGAGACGAGCACCCGGCGGCGGTTGCCGACGCTCTCGGGCTCGACGTGTTCGTAGGTCTTGGGGTCCTTGACGATCGCCGAGGCGTGGATGCCGGCCTTGGTGGCGAAGGCATTGGCGCCGACGTAAGGGGCATGCCGATTGGGCGAACGGTTGAGGATGTCGTCGAAGGCGCGGCTGACGTGGGTCAGCTCCTTCAGCTTTCCGGCCTCGACGCCGGTGACGAAGCGGTCGGAGAATTCCGGCTTCAGCGACAGCGTGCCAATGATCGTCACCAGATTGGCGTTGCCGCAGCGCTCGCCGATGCCGTTGAGCGTGCCCTGGACCTGACGCACGCCGGCGCGCACCGCGGCGAGCGAGTTGGCGACCGCCTGGCCGGTGTCATCATGGGCATGGATGCCGAGATGGCTGCCGGGCACCACTTCCGTGACCTTGCGGACGATCGCGTCGACCTCGTGCGGCAGGGTGCCGCCGTTGGTGTCGCAGAGCACGACCCAGCGGGCGCCGGAGTCATAGGCGGCGCGGGCGACCTCGAGGGCGTAGGCCGGGTTGGCCTTGTATCCGTCGAAGAAGTGCTCGCAGTCGATCATCGCCTCGCGGCCGCGGGCGATCGCCGCTTCCACCGTCTGACGGACGCAGGCGACGTTCTCCTCGAGCGTCGTGCCGAGCGCGACGTGGACGTGGTAGTCCCAGGACTTGGCGACGAAGCAGTTGGCATCGGCGGCGGCCGAGAGCAGCGCGGCGAGGCCGGGGTCGTTCGACACCGAGACACCGGCGCGCTTGGTCATGCCGAAGGCGGTGAAGCGGGCGCGCGTCGTGCGCTTCTCCTCGAAGAAGGCGCTGTCGGTCGGGTTGGCGCCGGGATAGCCGCCCTCGACATAGTCGACGCCGAGATCGTCGAGCAGACGGGCGATCTTCAGCTTGTCGTCGAGGGTGAAGTCGACGCCGGAGGTCTGGGCACCGTCGCGCAGGGTGGTGTCGAAGAGGTGGACGCGCTCTTTCATCGGGCTTCTCTCGGCTCTCTCACGCGTCGGCGCGCGGCGGCCATTCGGCCGTGTCGTGGTCGGGATGCTGGTAGGAGACGATGTCGGCGAAGAAGGTCTCCGCCGTCGCCTGCTGCTCGGGCGGGCGGCCGGGGAGATCCGCCAGTTCGTGGAACCAGGGCATGCGGCTCTCGACGCCGACCTGGATCGCCGGGCGGATGTCGGCGGGATGATCGAAGGCACCGAGCGCCACCTCGACCACGGGGAAGCCGTCCGGCTCGTAGGTCAGCGGCGTGCCGCAGTCGGGGCAGAAGCCGCGGGCGATCTTGTTCGACGAGCGGAAGCGCTTGGGCTCGCCGCGGGTCCAGACCAGCCCCTTGGCGGTGACGAGCGGTCCGTAGTGCCCGCCGAAGGCCTTCTGGCACATGCGGCAATGGCAGATCGACGCGCGTCCGAGATCCTCACAACGAAAACGGATGGCGCCGCACTGGCACCCACCGGTGAACCCCGTCATGGCAAGTCCCTCCCCTCTCGGTAGGCCTCTTCAGATCAGCCCCTTCCAGCGCAGGACGACGACGGTGAGCGCCGAGAGCAGCGCGATCTTCACCGCGATGAAGATCGAGACCTTCAGCACCGGATTCATCGGCTCGCGCTTTCCCGGATCGCTCATCGTGCCGGTTCCCCAGAGCGCGTCATCGCGCCGGTTCCCACGTCGTCTTCATCTCGCCGGTCGCCGGATCCTTGGCGTCCTTGATCACGAGACCCATGGCGGTGAGCTGGTCGCGGATGCGGTCGCTCTCGGCCCAGTTGCGGGCCTGACGGGCGGCCAGACGATCGGCGATCAGCGCCTCGACGGCGGCGACGTCGACCTCGACGGCCGACTTGCGGCGCGCCGCCCAGGCCTCGCCCGTGTCGGCGAAGAAGCCGAGGAAGCGGAGCGAACCCGCGAGCGCGTCGCGGGCGCCCTCGCCACCGGTGCGCTGGGCGGCGTTCCTGAGCGCATGCAGCTCGGCGATCGCCTTCGGGGTCGAGAGATCGTCGCAGAGCGCCTCGACGACCGCCTTGGCCGGACGGGTGCCGGGCACGTCGCCGGCGAACCAGTACCAGTCGTCGAGCGTCTTCCAGCTCTCCTCGAGGCTCTTCACCGTCCAGTCGATCGGCTGGCGATAGTGCGTCTTCATCATGGTGAAGCGCAGCACCTCGCCCGGCCAGTCGGCGAGCAGCTGGTTGATGGTGAGGAAGTTGCCGAGCGACTTCGACATCTTCTCGCCTTCGACCTGAAGGAAGCCGTTGTGCATCCAGACGTTCGCCATCACGTCGTGACCGAAGGCGCAACGCGACTGGGCGACCTCGTTCTCGTGATGCGGGAACACCAGATCGATGCCGCCGCCGTGGATGTCGAAGGTCTCGCCGAGGTGCTTCCAGCTCATGGCGGAGCACTCGAGGTGCCAGCCCGGACGGCCGCGGCCCCAGGGGCTCTCCCAGCCGGGCTCGTTCTCGGTCGACGGCTTCCACAGCACGAAGTCCATCTCGCCGCGCTTGTAGGGCGCGACGTCGACGCGGGCGCCGGCGATCATGTCGTCGAGCGGACGGCGCGACAGGCGGCCGTAGTCGGCCATCGACGGCACGTCGAAGAGGACGTGACCCTCGGCGGCATAGGCGTGACCGGAGGCGATCAGCCGCTCGATGATGGCGATCATCTCGGCGATGTGTTCGGTGGCGCGCGGCTGGACGGTGGGCGCCAGCGTGCCGAGGGCTGCGACGTCGGCCTGGAACTGGGCCTCGGTGGCGCTCGTCACCTGGCGGATCGCGTCGTTCAAGGGCAGGCCCGGGAAGTCTCGGGCGGCGCGCGCGTTGATCTTGTCGTCGACGTCCGTGATGTTGCGCACGTAGGTCACGGCATTGGTGCCGTAGAGGTGGCGCAGCAGGCGGAAGAGCAGGTCGAAGACGATGACCGGGCGGGCATTGCCGATGTGGGCGAAGTCGTAGACCGTCGGCCCGCAGACGTACATGCGCACGTTGGCGGGATCGATCGGCGAGAAGTCTTCCTTCTCGCGAGTGAGCGTGTTGTAGAGCTTCAGGACCACGACCGGTCTCCTCGAATGCCGCATTTCAACGCGGACCATGAACGTCGAGACGAATTTCCCCGCCCGCCGGCCGGGGTTTCATCTGGACTTTTCGAGGAAGGACAGACGGAACCGGGCCAGCGAAGCTGCTAGCCGCAAATAATGCAGATGGTGATCGGCGCGAGACGCGCGACGGTTCCGTTCGTCATGGCGCGAGAAGTGACGGATTTCGGGCCTGCCGTCAAGGGAGCGCGGATGCTTCAGAAGGTCGACTCTCCGCCCCTGTTCGGCTTCACCCTGAGGTGCACGACGAAGTCGGGCCTCGAAGGGCGAAGCCACGACGGGCCTTGCCACTCGGCCCTTCGCGCTTCGAGGCTCGCTGGCGCTCGCACCTCAGCATGAAGGTCCTCTGCAAGAGGCCGAACGAGCCGAGACTTCCCAAGCTCGGAAATCAGAAGGTCCGCGCGAAGTCGATCACCAGTTTGACGATGAGCGCCACCACCGCGATCAGGAAGACCTTGCGCAGGAACTTCGAGCCGTAGCGCAGCGCGACGCGGGCGCCGACCTGGGCGCCGAGGAAGTTCGCCGCCGCCATGGCGAGTGCCACCGGCCACATCACCGCCCCCGACGCCGCGAAGAACAGGATGGCGGCGATGTTGGTCGTGGCGTTGACGATCTTGGTGGCGGCGTTCGCCCGGACCATGTCGAGGCCGAAGAGGCGGACGAAGCCGAAGATCAGGAACGAACCCGTGCCGGGGCCGAAGATGCCGTCGTAGAAGCCGATGCCGCCGCCCATCGCGGCCGCCTTGGGCCGGTCGGCGGCGACCGGCTCGCGGGTGGCGACGCTGCCGAAGTCCTTCTTGAGGAACGTGTAGAGCGCCGCGCCGATCATCAGCACGATGACCAGGGGCAGCATCACCCGGCGCGGCAACGACGAGGCGAAGATCGCGCCGGAGAACGAGCCGACGAAGGCGGCGATGGTCGCCGGGATCACGATCAGCCAGGGCATCCTCACCCGGCGGACGAAGTGCAGCGCCGCCGCCGCGGTGCCGACGACGCTCGCCACCTTGTTGGTGCCGAAGAGCGCCGGGATCGAGGTCGTCGGGAAGAGCGCGAGCAGCGCCGGTACCTGGATCAGACCGCCGCCGCCACCCACGGCATCGACCATGCCGGCGAAGAAGGAAGCGCCGAGCAGCAGCGGCCATTGATCGGGAAACATGGAACACCTCGGGGCCGCGCGGGGCGGAAGAACACGGCGCCGCCCGACCCTGCGGCCGGACGGCGGAAACGGACGGGCGGGAACCCTCAGCGCACCGCGGCGCGCTTCAGGCAGAACTGGAGGCGGAAGCGCGTGTCGGCCGAGGCCTGCTGCGCCGCCGTCATGCGGCTCCAGCCGATCTCGGCGCGGCAGCGCTCGAGCGCGCGGTCGGCGGCGGTACGGGTGGTGGTCGCGGTCTGGGCGGCGGCCGCCAACGGGGCGGCGACGATCAGGGCGAGCGCGAGGAGGACGGGCTTCATCGGTCGGCTCACTTGACGAAGTCGGCGCAGCGCGGCGGCGGCTCGACGCCCCAGGGCATCAGCGGCACCGAGGAGGTGGAATTCTTCGGACTGCCTTCGATGATCTTGTCGGTATAGACCATGTAGACGAGGACGTTGCGTTTGGCGTCGCAACCGCGCACGATCTGCATCTTCTTGAAGAAGAGCGAGCGGCGTTCGCGGAACATCTCGTCGCCCTGCGCCAACGGGCGCTTGAACTTGACCGGGCCGACCTGACGGCAGGCGAGCGAGACGTCGGAGGTCTGTTCGGCGACGCCGAGCATGCCCTTGACGCCGCCGCGCTCGGGAACGGTGAAGTGACAGGCGACGCCTTCGACGTCGGGATCGTCGATGCCGTAGACCGCGAGCTTGTCATCGGGGGTGAGCAGCTTCCACACCGTCGACTTCTTGAAGACCAGATCGGGCTCCTCGGCACGCGCCGAAAGGGGCACCGCCGCGAGGGCGAAGGCGAGGAGGGCAAGAGCGAGGCGCGACGTCATGGGGTACTCCCGCGGAATGGCGAGGTGCCAGAGCATCCGACGATTCGGGCGGTTCGAAGGCCCGAAATCGCCCGGATCGCCGCCGTTCGCGACGATCGTGCCCGACAGACGTCCGCGTTTTGACTTTGGCTACCAAATGCGGGTTATAGCTCGTCCCGACGGAGGTGTCGCCGGGGCGACGACGGGGACGGACATGTTCGAAACGAGGGGAGACGCGACGGTGCGCCGACGCACGCGGGGGTTCGCACGGGCGATCCCGGCGGCGGTCGCGCTGCTGTGCGCCGTCTTCGCGCCGTCCTTCGCTTCGGCCCAGTCGGCGGTCGACCAGTATGCCTCGGCGATCCGCGAACAGCGCGAGGCGATCGCCACCAACCGCGCGGCGCGGGCGCGCTGCGGCGCGCCGGGCGATCCGCGCTGCGCCGCGATCGACGACCGCGCCAAGCTGATGGCCGACAATCTCGCCC
>DBMN01000345.1 GCA_002298965.1 Rhizobiales bacterium UBA697
GAGCCGCCTCGTCGGCGATCGGATCGGCCAGCGCGGCGTGGCGCGTGCGGGTCTCGACGACCCGGCGCAGACGGCTCCAGGCCCGCGCCCTCCCCTCGGCGCCGATGGCGGCGAGCAACTCGCGCCCGGCACCGCGGCCGCGGCGGTCGGGGCGGACGAAGACCGTCTCGAGCAGACCGGTCTCGAGGCCGCTCAGGCAATCGGTCAACTCGTGGACGACGGCGAAACCGACCAGTTCGCCGTCGAGCCGTGCGCCGAAGAGGCGGATGCGCGGATCGGCGAGGAGACGTTCGGCCCAGTAGCGGTCGGGGCGCGGCGGCGAACCGCCGTTGACCTCCTGGACATGGGCGGCGATCAGCGCGGCCAGCGCGCCGGCATGGTCGGACGACAGACGCAGGACGTCGGGGCTCGTCATCGCGGAACCTCCAGCCAGAGGTACGTCGCCGAAGTGTCCCCCCGTCGTCGCGATCTGGCAAGACGTCCGCGTGATGTTTCAGCCGCTTGCGGTCAACGAGTCGCGGCCAGCGCCTCGTCGATCTTCGGTCCGAGCACGGCACGGACGGCGCCGTCGGAGAGCGGGCCGATGAACTTGTGCACGATGACGCCGTCGGCGCGCACGACATAGGTCTCCGGCACGCCGTAGACGCCCCAGTCGATGCCGACGCGGCCCTTCTGGTCGAGACCGGCGGCCACATAGGGATTGCCCATGTCGCGCAGCCAGCGTGCCGCGTTGGCGGGCTCGTCCTTGTAGGCGATGCCGACGAGGCGGACGCGCGGATCCTTGGCGAGCCGCTTCAGGGTCTCGTGCTCGGTGCGGCATTCGACGCACCACGAGGCCCAGAAGTTGACGATCGTCACCTTGCCGGGACCGGGCGCGCGCAGATCGGCGGCCGAAAGCCCCGGCATGGCGGCACCGCCCTCGAGCGTGGCCGGCACCGGCGGCAGGGCGAAGTCGGGCGCGGTCTTGCCGATCAGCACCGACGGCAGCGACGACGGATCGCCTCCCTTCTCCAGCTTGTAGAGGAAGAAGCCGGCGAGCACGGCGAAGATCGCCAGCGGCAGCACGACGACGAGGCGCGAACGCGGCGCCGGCGCCTCGGCCTCGGCGGCCGGCGCGGTCTGGGTGTCGAGTTCGGTCACGAGGCGTCTCCCTGCGGGCCGGAGCGGGACCGGCGGCGGACGCCGCGGGCTTCGAGTTCGGAGAGCGCCCGGCGCTGGGCGCGCCCGTCGAGCGCCACCCAGACGAAGAGGACGACGACGACCAGGACGGAGAGACCGTAGGCGGCGAGGATGAATCCGGCGTGGTTGCCCATGATCACTCAGCTCCCGCGGCTTCGATCATCCGCATGGTGCGGATGCGGCGGCGCATGATCTCGTTGCGCATCGCCAGGAGATGGATGACGACGAAGAGCAGCGAGAAGGCCACCGCCATGATCAGCAGCGGCACCAGCATCGAGGCGTCGATGGTCGAGCCGCCCATGCGGAAGACCGACGCCGGCTGATGCAGCGTGTTCCACCAGTCGACCGAGAACTTGATGATCGGGATGTTGACCACGCCGACCAGCGTCAGCACGGCGGTCGCCTTGGCGGCGCGCAGCGGGTCCTCGATCGTCTCCTGCAGCGCGATCAGACCGAGATACATGATGAAGAGCACCAGCACCGAGGTCAGGCGCGCGTCCCACACCCACCACGTTCCCCACATCGGCTTGCCCCAGAGCGATCCGGTGGCGAGCGCCAGGAAGGTGAAGGCGGCGCCGATCGGCGCGGCGCACTTGGCCGAGACGTCGGCGAGCGGGTGGCGCCACACCAGCGTGCCCAGCGCCGAGGCGGCCATCGTCATGTAGCAGAACATCGACAGCCACGCGAAGGGCACGTGGATGTACATGATCTTGACGGTCTCGCCCTGCTGGTAGTCCGCCGGCGCGCGGAAGAAGACGAGCCACAGGCCGACGGCGAAGGTGAGCGCCGTCACGCCCGCCAGCCACGGCAGAACCTTGTCCACCAACCCCATGAAGCGGGTCGGGTTGGCATAGTCGATCAGACGCATCGCTTCGTCCCGAAGTCTGCCCTCGCGGGCGGTTGTTCCGGCCGCGACGCCCCTCGTGCGCGGCCAGCGGTGGTCGAGACCCGTTCTAAAGCGGGTCCATCACCGCATCAATGCGTCGAAGCGCCGACATTCGCCTTGCGCGGGATCAAGTCCGCGTGGGGTGCCCGCGAGGTGACGTTCTCGCTCCCCGGCACGGCGCCCTGCCCTCATTCCCCCATGTGGCGCAGCGCGGCTGCGCCGACGACCGGGCCGAGCACCAGGGCGAAGAGGCCGAGGGCGGAGAGGATCGAGAAGGGCGTCGAGAACGGCATGGTGCCGTAGAGCACCGCCGTCGCCGAGGAGACGCCGAAGATCATCACCGGCACGGTCAGCGGCAACACGAGGATGGCGAGCAGCAGACCGCCGCGCTTCAGCGTGACGGTCAACGCCGCACCGATCGCACCGGTGAAGGTCAGCGCCGGCGTGCCGACCAGCAGCGTCAGCGTCGTCGCGGCGATCGCCTCCGGCTCCATGTTCATGAAGACGGCGAGGAGCGGCGAGGCGATCACCAGCGGCAGGCCGGTCGCCGCCCAGTGGGCGAGGCACTTGACGAGGATCACCAGCTCGAGCGGCGTCTCGCCCATCAGGATCAGGTCGAGGCCGCCGTCGTCGCGATCGACCTGGAAGAGCCGGTCGAGCGACAGCAGCGTGGCGAGCAGCGCGCCGATCCACAGGATCGCCGGGCCGATGCGGGCGAGCAGATTGAGGTCGGGGCCGACGCCGAAGGGCACGACGGTGACGACGATCAGGAAGAACAGCGCGCCCATCAGCGCACCGCCGCCGACGCGGGTGGCGATCTTCCATTCGCGGCCGAAGAGGGCGAGGAGCGCGTTCATGCCGCCGCTCCCACGATCGCCGGGCCGAGCCGGATGCCCTCCATCCGGGCAAACGGCAGCGCGAGATGCGTCGCCGCCACGACCAGACCGCCGGCATCGAGATGCTCGCCGACGATCTCGAGCAGTCGCGCCTCCGACGCCGCGTCGAGCGCCGAGGTCGGCTCGTCGAGGAGCCAGATCGGCCGCCTGGTGACAAGAAGCCGGGCGAAGGCGAGGCGGCGGCGCTGGCCGGCCGAGAGATAGGCGGCCGGCAGATCGATGAGACGTGCGAGACCGACCCGGTCGAGCGCGTCGAGCACGCTCTCGCCGGGAACGCCGGAGAAATCGCGCCAGAAGGCGAGGTTCTCGCGCACCGACAGCTGGTTCTTGAGCGCGTCCTGATGGCCGAAATAGTGGCACTGCTGCGGGATGGTCAGCTCGGGGTCGCCGCCCTCGATCCGCATCTCGCCCGCGACCGGACGCAAGAGGCCGGCGATCAGCCGCAGCAGCGTCGACTTGCCGGCACCGTTCGAGCCCGTCACCACCAGAGCGACGCCGGCGTGGGCCTCGAAGGAGAGATCGGCGAGCACGCGCCGACCACCGCGATCGAGCGTCAGCTCTTCGCCCTCGAGACGGACGACGGGTGCTGCCATGCGGGCGCTCTCCTGGGCGTTGCGGCCGGTCACGGCCGCGGGGTCTTCTTCCTAGGGCATCGCCCGTCCGGCGGCAACGGCGGGGCATCCCCGACCTCGCGCCGGTCTCACCCGGAATTGACTGGCGAGGCCGGGTGGGGCTCCCTATCGTCGAATCACGGGCAGGCCGATCGGCAGAGAGCAGGCGTTCGGTGAACAGGATCATTTCCCTTGTGGCGGCGATCGCCGGTACGGCGACGTCCATGGCGTCCGCGGCAGCGGGCGAGACCGCGCCTTCGGCACGGCCGATCGCGGTCGTCGAACTCTTCACCAGCCAGGGCTGCGCCAACTGCCCGCCCGCCGACGCCTTCCTGTCGGAACTGGCTCGCGAGAACGACGTCGTCGCGCTGTCCTATGCCGTCGACTACTGGGACTACATGGGCTGGAAGGACACCGCCGCCAAACCGGAGTTCGCCCTGCGCCAGAAGGGCTACGCCGGCCGGCGCGGCGATCGCGACGTCTTCACGCCGCAGGTCGTGGTCAACGGCCGCGCCCAGGTCGTCGGCTCCGACCGCGAGAAGATCCGCCGCGAGATCTCGCTCGGCGCCGAGATGCGCCGCGACCTCGTCGTCGCCGTCGACGTCGAATCGACCGCCGAGGCGGTGAAGGTCCATCTGCCGTCGACCAAGTCGGGCGAGACGGTGCACGCGACCGTGCTGCTGGTGCGCTACGACCATTCCCGTTCGGTGGCGATCGGCCGCGGCGAGAACACCGGGCGGACGCTGACCTATGCCCATCTGGTGCGCTCGATCCTGCCGATCGGCATGTGGAAGGGTCAGGAACTGACGCTGGAACTGCCGCGTCAGGAGACGCCCGCCGATCCCAATCTCGGTTGCGCGGTTCTGGTGCAGCTCGAGAAGGACGGCCTCCCCGGCCCGATCCTCGGCGCCCGCGCCTGCTCGGCCCAGTCGCAGAGCTGAAGAATTTGGCGGGATCCGGCAGATCGCTTCGCGATGCCGGATCCGACACGTCGAAAATGCCCTTGTCCGGACAGGGAATTTTCGACGAGAGGAATGAGAAACCCCGATCTGTCGATCGGATTTCCCATCAGCCGTCCACCAGACGCGGCTTCTTCTCCAACACCGCCAGCACCCGCTCGATGTCGTGGCCGCGCTTCAGGATGCGGCCGTGGCCGTCGGTGACCGACCACGCCCCCTGGCGGGCGGCGAGCTTCGGATCCTTGACGATGCGGTGGAGCGGCGCCTCGGCGGTGCGGCGAAAGACCGAGAAGACGGCGCGATCGGGCAGATGGTCGATGGCGTAGTCGCGCCATTCGCCGGCCGCCACCATCCGGCCGTAGACGTTGAGGATGGCCATCAGTTCGCGCCGATCGAAGGTCACGTCGCGCTTTCGCCCGCGGCCGGGGAAGTCGACGACGGCGGCGCCGAATTCCGTGGCGGACGCGGTCTGCGGCTGTCCATCGTCCATGGCGGCTCCTTCTGCCGGTTCGGATGAGATCAGGATGGGCGAGGCCCGGCCGGATGACAAGACGGTGACGCACCGCCCTCGCGGGCATTTGACGCGACGCGCGCGGCTCGCCACTGTCGCCGCCGATCCCATCGCCGACAGGACATCATGGCCGCCCTCTCCCCCGCCCGCCTCGCCGCCGCGCTCGTCGCGATCCTTCTCGTCGCCGCGCCGGCCGTGGCCGAAACCCCCGTCGCACCGCCGACCTCCGGTCGGTCGAGCCTCTCCCCGGCCGAGATCGAGACGCGGATCGACGGTCTCCTCGCGCGCATGACGCTCGAGGAGAAGATCGGCCAGATGTATCTCGGCGGCTGGGACAAGGACTTCGACGAGACGGCGATCACGGCGGGTCGCGTCGGCATCGTGTCGAGCATCGACATCCCCGACGCCATGGCGCGCTACCAGAAGCTCGCCCGCGCCTCGCGCCTCGGCATTCCGCTGATCTTCGCCCGCGACGCGATCCACGGCTATCGCACGCTGCTGCCGGTGCCGCTCGGCCTCGCCGCCACCTTCGACGGCGACGTGATCGAGGCGGCCGGCCGGGTGACCGGCGAGGAATCGGCCGCCGCCGGCCTCCAAATGGTGCTCGGCCCGATGGTCGACCTGTCGCGCGACCCGCGCTGGGGCCGCGTCGTCGAGGGACCGGGCGAGGACGTCCATCTGGCGCAGCTCTTCGCGCGACGGATGGTGAAGGGCCTCGCCTCCGGCGGCGTCGCGGCGACGCTGAAGCACTTCGTCGGCTACGGCGCGGTGCGGGCCGGCAAGGACTATTCGGAGGCCGATCTCTCGACCCCGACGCTCCATGATTCCTACCTGCCGCCCTTCCGCGCGGGTCTCGAGGCCGGCGCCCAGATGGTGATGGCGGCCTTCTCGGTGTTGAACGGCGTGCCGGTGACGGCCGACCCTGCCCTCTTGACCGATCTCCTGCGTCGCGACTGGGGCTTCGACGGCATCACCGTCTCCGACTGGGACGCGATCCGCGAGCTGCTGCCGCACGGCGTCGCCGCCGATCGCACCGAGGCGGCGTTCAAGGCCGTCATGGCGGGCGTCGACGTCGACATGGCGAGCGGCCTCTATCCCGAGCAACTGCCGGGGCTGATCGCCTCCGGTCGGGTGCCGATGGCGCGGATCGACGAGGCGGTGCGCCGGGTGCTGCGGGTGAAGTTCCGCCTCGGCCTGTTCGAGCCCCCCGCCACGCGCCCCGACGTCGATCCGGCGACGACCGCGGCGAAATCGGCGACGCCCGCCCAGCGCGAGACCGCACGCGAGGCGGCGCGGCGCTCGATCGTGCTCCTGAAGAACGACGGCGATCTGCTGCCGCTCGATCATCCGCCGAAGAAGGTGGTGGTGGTCGGCGGCGCGGCGGCGGATGCCGGCGACTTCATGGGTGCCTGGGGCGCCATGGCGACCCGCGACGACGTGCCGTCCTTCCTCGACGACCTGACGAAGCGCCTCGGCGCGGCGGGCTCCACGGTCTCCTTCGTCGCCGGCTGCGACGACGCCTGCAAGACGACCGACGGCTTCGCGGCGGCGGAAGCGGCGGCGCGCGAGGCCGACGCGGTGATCGCGGTGCTCGGCGAGCCCTGGTACATGACGGCGGAGTCGACCTCACGCACCCGCCTCGGCCTGATCGGCCATCAGCAGGCGCTGCTCGACCGCCTGTCGGCGACCGGCAAGCCGGTGGTTCTGGTGGTCCTCGCCGGCCGTGCCATGGTGATGACCGAGGCGCTGCCGAAGGCGGCGGCGGCGCTCTATGTCTTCTCGCCCGGCACGATGGGCGGGCCGGCGCTGGTCGACACGCTGATCGGCGCGAGCAATCCCTCGGGCCGCCTGCCGATGAGCCTGCCGCGCGCGGTCGGCCAGATCCCGATCGCCTACGACGTGCTGCCGACCGGCCGGCCGTGGTCGCCGGGCGACGATCTCGCCTCGCGTTACATGGACGAGGAGGTGTCGCCGCTCCTGCCCTTCGGTTTCGGCCTCTCCTACACGCGCTTCGCCTATTCGGACCTGCGGCTCTCGGCGGCGCAGGCTCCCCTCGATGGCACGGTGACGGCGGAGGTGACGGTGACCAACACCGGCAAACGGCCGGGGCGGGAGATCGTCCAGCTCTACGTCCGCGATCCCGTCGCCTCGATGTCGCGGCCGGTGAAACAGCTCAAGGGCATCGCGAAGGTCGACCTCGCGCCCGGCGAGGCGAAACGGGTGACGATCGCGGTGCCGGTCGCCGATCTCGGCTTCCACGACCGCGACGGGCGATATCGGGTGGAGCCGGGACGGTTCGAGGTCGGCATGGGCGGATCCTCGGCGGTCGCGCTCGACGCCGCCTTCGAGGCGGTCGCCGCGACGAAGGCGCCCTGACGCGCGGTTGGCAAGGGCCGGAAACATCTGCGATAGTCGACCGACGATCCCTCTTCCGACGGACCCGTGGCCGCCCATGTTCGACACGTTGAAACGCGTCCTCTCCGACCTCGTCGCGCGCGAGCCCGACAGCGCCTTCGCCGCCGACGACCCGCGCGTGGCGGTGGCGGCGCTGATGAGCCACGTCGTGGCCGTCGACGGCACGGTCAGTGCGACCGAGCGGGCGCGTCTGCTCGAGGAATTGGCGGAGCGTTACGGGCTGGCGCCGGACGTGGCGCACGAGATCGCCGAGGCCGGGCGGATGCGCGAGCTCGAGAGCGCCGCGCTGCAGAGCTTCACCGCCGGGCTCGAGCGCACGCTCGACATCGCCGAGCGCCGCGCCATCGTGACGTCGCTGTGGAAGCTCGCCTTCGCCGACGGCGAGGTGCACGAGTTCGAGGACAACGTGGTCTGGCGCATCGCCGACCTGCTCGGCGTACCGACCCACGAGCGCACGGCGCTGCGCAAGGCGGTCCAGGCCGAGGTCGAGGAGGCGATCGACGCCGCACGTCCCGCGGGCGAGGGAGCGCCGTGAACGACGATCCGCGTCTGCCCGTCCTGATCGTCCTGCATCAGGAGGCGTCGTCGCCCGGTCGGATCGGCCAGATCCTGGAACGGCGCGGCCATCGGCTCGACATCCGCCGCCCGCGCTTCGGCGATCCGCTGCCGAAGACGCTCGCCGGCCATGCCGGGGCGGTGATCTTCGGCGGCCCGATGAGCGCCAACGACGACGAGGAATGGATCCGCCGCGAGATCGACTGGATCGGCGTGCCGCTCAAGGAGGAGAAGCCCTTCCTCGGCGTCTGCCTCGGGGCGCAGATGATGGTGCGCCATCTCGGCGGGCAGGTGGAGAGCCACCCGCGCGGCGATCTCGAGGTCGGCTGGTTCCAGCTGAAGCCGACGAGCGAGGGACGTACGCTGATGTCGCGCTGGCCGACCGCGGTCTACCAGTGGCATCGCGAGGGCTTCCAGGTGCCGACGGGCGCGCGCCTGCTCGCCACCGGCGAAGGCTTCCCCCATCAGGCGATCGGCGTCGGCCGCCGCGCCTACGGCATCCAGTTCCACCCGGAAGTGACGCTGGCGATGATGCATCGCTGGACCGTCCGCGCGCTCGACCGGATGATCGGCCCCGGCGTCCAGACCCGGCGCCAGCACTTCGACGGCCACGATCAGCACGATCGTCAGATGCGGCTGTGGGCCGAGCGTTTTCTCGATCTCTGGCTCGATCCCAAGTTCGAGCCGCAGGGCTGAGACCCTCTGAAAACGAAGACCCCGCCGCCCGGGGGGAGGGGCGACGGGGTCGATCGTACCGTATCGTCTCGCGGATCACAGGGGGGAACGGATCTCGCTTCAGGGCCGCTCGCGGACGGCTCCACCCTGGCACCCGACGAACGGCCGGGGGGATTGGGGGGGCTCGGGGTGGCGGTTCGTCACCAGGTTCGAAACCGTCCGCTGCGATGATTGCAATCTGACGGCCCAACGTGGCTCGCGCTTGACCGAATTGGGACGAAATTTCGACGTCGATCACGAAATCCGGAGCAGTCGGAATCGCTTGGGGCGTCACGCGGCGCGGCCCCCTTCGTGACGCCCTCGCGCTTCGTCGAATTGACGCGAGGTCGCCGTCGTCTATCGTTCGAGACGCACGGCAAGCGGGTAGTATTCCAATACCTCAGCCGTCGCGCGATTCGCCGTGACGCCGAGGGACACGAAACGCCGATGAACCGCATGCAGAGTGCACGCGACATGATCGACGCGATCGATCGCGAGGCGGTGGCGATCACGCCCCTGTCGCCGCGCGAACGCGAGTGCCTGCAGTGGACGGCGGCGGGCAAGACCTCGTGGGAAATCGCCGCGATCCTGCGCCTGTCGCGGGCGACCGCCGACGGCTACATCGCCTCGGCCACCCGCAAGCTCGGCGCCGTCAACCGCACCCAGGCGGTGGCCGAAGGCATTCGCCGCGGCGTGATCCTCTGATCCTTCGCTCCCTCGACGTCGCCGCCCGGCCCGGCCTCAAGCCGCGCCCGGCGTCGCCGCGACCGGCTCGACGCGCTTGCGCCGCCGGGTGACGACCATCAGCGCCGAGGGCGTCACGACCAGCGTCAGGACGGTGGCGAAGGCGAGACCGAAGACGATGGCGTTCGACAGGTGGATCCACCACTGGGTCGAGGGCGCGCCGATCGTCGTCTCGTGCAAGAGCAGGTCGGGATTGATGCCGAAGGCGATCGGCAACACGCCGAGGATGGCGGTGACGGCCGTCAGCACCACCGGGCGCGCGCGTTCGCGGCAGGTCTCGAGCGCCGCGGCGCGCTTGTCCCAACCCTCGTCCATCAGCCGGTCGAACGTGTCGATCAGCACGATGTTGTTGTTCACGACGACGCCGGCGAGCGCGATGATGCCGATGCCGCTCATCACCACCGAGAAGGCGAGCCCCTCCGCCATCAGGCCGAGGAAGACGCCGATGGTCGAGAAGACCACCGCCGACAGCACCAGCCCGACCGAGGTGAAGCGACCGAACTGGGCGAGCAGCACCGCGAAGATCAGGAAGATCGCCGTGCCGAAGGCCTTGCCGAGGAAGGCGGAGGCCTTGCGCCGTTCCTCGTCCTCGCCTTTCAGCTTGAAGCGGATGCCGGGGCCGAGATCGAGGGTCGAGAGCTCCTTCGTCACCGCCCCCTGAACGTCCGCCGCCTGGACGCCTTCGCGCAGGTTGGCCGAGACGGTGAGGACGCGTTCGCCGTCGACGCGGGTGAGCCGGCCGACGCGCTGGGCGGGTTTGCGCTCCATCACGTTGCCGATCGGCACGGCGCCGACCGGCGAGTTGATGCGCAGCTCGTCGAGGGTGGCGAGCGTGCGGCGTTCCGGCGGGAAGCGCAGCACGATGTCGACCGAATCGGTCGTGTCGGAGGGGCGATACTCGGTCAGCTTCAGCCCGTTGGTGACGAGCTGGACGGCCGAGCCGACGGTGCCGACCGAGACGCCGTATTTGGCGGCCTCCGAGCGCTTGACCTCGAGCCGCCAGTCGATGCCGGGGATCGGCCGGGCGTCGTCGATGTCGACGACCTCGCCGTGGCGCGCCAGCATCGCCGCGACCTTGGCCGCGGCGGCCGGCAGGCTGTCGGGGTCGGAGGCGGAGAGCTGCACCTGGATCGGCTTGCCGGTCGGGGGGCCGGCCTGCGGCTTGCGCGGCTCGACCTCGAGGCCGGGCATGTCGGCGGTGCGGGCGCGGATGTCCTCGAGCACGTCCTTGGCCGGCCGACGCTCGCGCCAGTCGACCATCTCGAACTGGATGACGCCGACCACGTCCTCGGCGACGTCGCCGGCACCACCGCGTTGTTCGCCGACGCGGGTGTAGACCCGTTTCAGCTCGGGCATGTCGAGCAGCCGCTTCTCGACCGCGGCGACGGCGAGGTTCTTCTCGAAGAGCGAGAGATTGCCGCGGGCGTGGACGTGGACGAGGCCGTAGTCGGGCTCGACCTCGGGGAAGAAGATCACGCCGCTGCCGACCCGACCGTAGACCTGCGGCACCAGCACCAGCAGCACCACGGCGAGCGCCAGCACGGTCTTGGGATGATCGACGGCGCGGGTGACCAGCGCCATGTACCAGCCGTCCTTCTTCGTCACCTCGTGCTTCGGCGGCCGGCCGAAGAGCGAACCGAGCGTCGGCGTGAAGATCAACGAGAAGATCAGTGATGCCGACAGCGTCGCGATCAACGTGATCGGCATGTACTTCATGAACTCGCCGACGACGCCCGGCCAGAACAGGAGCGGCGAGAAGGCGGCGACGCGGGTGGCGGTCGCGGCGAAGACCGGCCCCGCCATGCGACGAGCGGCGAGCCGATAGGCCGCCTCGGGCGCCATCCCCTCCTCCATCCGCCGCTCGGCGAATTCGGCGACGATGATGGCATCGTCGACCAGCATGCCGACGGCGAGGATCAGCGAGAACAACACGACGATGTTGACCGTCAGGCCCGCCAACGACAGCCACAGGATGCCGAGCAGGAAGGACGTCGGGATGGCGAGGCCGATCATCGTCGAGGCGCGGAAGCCGAGCGACCACAGGATGACGACGAAGACCAGCAGCACGGCGATCAGCACCGAATTCTGCAGATCGTCGAGCAGGCGGCGGATGTCGGTCGACTTGTCCTGCGAGAAGCCGACGTGGACGCCCTCCGGCAGCTTGGCGGCGAACTGGCCGGCGACCCATTTCACCGCGTCGACGGTCTCGATCAGGTTGGCGCCGGTGCGCTTCACCACTTCGATGGCGATGGCCGGGCGGCCGTCGATGCGGGTGATCGAGGTGGCGTCCTTGAAGGTGCGCTTGACCGAGGCGACCTCGAGCGCGCGGACGACGGCGTTCGATCCGGCGACGATCGGCAGATCGGCGATGTCGGCGAGCCCTTCGATCAGCGACGGCACCTTCACCGCGTAACGCCCCTGGTCGCCCTCGAGCGTGCCGGCGGCGACGAGCTGGTTGGAGCCGTTGGCGACCGCGAGCAACTGATCGAGCGAGACGCCGTAGCTCTCGAGCAGCATCGGATCGACGACGATCTCGACGAGGTCGTCGCGGGCGCCCTGCAGGTCGGCGGACAGCACGCCCGGCACCTGTTCGATCGCCTGCCTGAGTTCGCGGGCGAGCCGCGTCAGCGTGCGTTCCGGCGCATCGCCCGACACCGTCACCACGAGGATCGGGAAGAGCGACAGGTTGACCTCGTGCACCGCGGGCTGATCGGCGGCGGACGGCAGATCTCGCTTGGCGTCGTCGACCTTGGCGCGCACGTCGGCGAGTGCTGCAGCGCTGTCGAAGCCGGCATTGAACTCGAGCAGGACGAAGCCGCCGCCCTCGTAGGCCTGGCTCCGCATCTCCTTGACGTTGGTGACCGACTTCAGCTTGGTCTCGACCGGGCGCAGCAGCAGGCGCTCGCTGTCCTCCGGCGAGATGCCGCGCAGCGTCAGCTGGACGTAGACGATCGGGATGCGGACGTCGGGCTCCGCCTCCTTGGGGATCGAGACATAGGCGAAGCTGCCGGCGATCAGCGTGAAGATCAGGCAGACCAGCGTCAGCCGCCAGTTGCGGACGGCGGTGTCGACCGGGTTCATTCGACGCTCTCCGCCCGGACCCTGTCGCCGGTCTTGACGAACTCCTGACCGGCCACGATGACGCGGTCGGTCGGCTCGATGCCGGCGAGCCACAGGCCGTCGGGCGTGTCGTCGAGGATCTCGATGCGGCGGAAGGCGACGGTGTCGCCCGGCGTCACCACGCGCACGCCGATGGCGCCGTCGTCGGCGAGGCTCAGCACCGAGCGCGGCAGGCGCGTCGCCGGCAGTTTCGCCGAGGTGAGGACGATCTCGGCGGTGAGGCCGGAGGCGATGGCGTTGCCGGGGTTCGCCGCCTCGACCTCGACGCGGTAGGTGCGGGTCTTCTCGGCGGCGGCGCGCGAGACGTAGCTGACCTTGCCGGTCACGGTCTTGCCCGAGACGAGGCGGACCTCGGCCGGCGCACCCAGCGCGACGCGGCCGACGGCACGTTCCGACACCTCGCCGGCCACCACGATCGGATCGAGCGCCAGGACGGTGGCGACCAGCTTGCCGTCGGCGATCGCCTGACCGCGTTCGACCGGGATCTGGTCGACGATGCCGGCGATCGGCGTCGTCAGCGTCTTCTTGTCGACCTCGACGCGAGCGAGTTCGAGCGCCGCGGCGGCGGCATCGACCGCGGCCTTGGACGAGCCGAGGTTGAGGCGCGGGCCGGCGCCGGTCGCCGACAGGCGGCTCGCGGCCTCCCATTCGGCCTTGCGCTGTTCGAAGAGCGCTTCCGCCTGACGCACGGCGGCGGCGCGACCCTCGTCGGCGAGGCGGGCGATCACCGTGCCGGCGGCGACGTCCGAGCCCTTGGGGACCGGCAGGTCCTCGACGATGCCGGGGCCGCGGGTGGTGACGGCGACGGTCTTGTTGGCCTCCGTCCGGCCGGAGACGACCAGCAGGCGGGCATATTCGGTGACCCTGGCGGAGACCACGCCGACGCGGCGCGCGGTCTCGGCGACCTGACCCGCCTCGCGCGGCGCGGGCTTGCGCGAATCGGCGGTGCCGAAATGGCCGAGGAAGATCCAGCCGAGCATCGCCGCGAGCACACCGGCCGCGGCGATCCGGTTGAGCGGCAGCCGGCGCAGGCGGGCGATCGGAGCGGCGAGGCGGGCGAACAGGGACGTCATGGAACCTCCGGCAAGCGCGCGAGCGCTTCGACGTGCCGAGCGGCCGCCGCTTCCGAGAAACAACAGAAGATCACGCGCAGCGTCTCGAAACCGTGACGTTCGTCGCGGACCGTTCGAACCGCGATCTCGGCCGCCGCCGGGATCGGATAGGCGTAGACGCCGGTCGAGATCGCCGGGAAGGCGATCGAGGCGAGGCCGTGATCGCGGGCGAGCGCCATGGAACTGCGATAGGCGGCGGCGAGCAGGTCCGCCTCGCCCGCCCCGCCGCCGCGCCAGATCGGACCGACGGTGTGGATCACGTGGGCGGCCGGCAGGCGATGGCCGGCGGTGATGCGCGCCTCGCCGGTCGGGCAGCCGCCGAGGGCGCGGCATTCGGCGAGGAGGCCGGGACCGGCGGCCCGGTGGATCGCCCCGTCGACACCGCCGCCGCCGAGCAGCGAGGTGTTGGCGGCATTGACGATCGCGTCGACGGCGAGCGTCGTGATGTCGGCGACCATCACTTCGAAGCGTGCGCCGTCGATCTGGCGCTCGTGGCGGAGGATCATGCGCATCACCCCTCGTCGGACGACCGTCCGACACTTAAGGGTGCACCGGCTTCCGGTCGAGGGTGGGGCGCGAAAAAAGTGGCAATTCGTCGCGCCGGACGGGTCGACGACGTCCCGCGCGCCCCGACGACCCTGCGTCAGCATTGAACGAGCCCCGCGACGTCGTCGAAGCGCGCGCAGGCCGCCCCGCCGCGTCGAGGCGACGATCTCGAAAAGCTTCATCGAACATCAAAGAATTTCGGATGCGGGCGCCGACGCTGCGAGATCTGAAAAGATCGATCCGACATCCGAGTTTTCCGGCATCGGTCCGCTCGAGACGCACGCGACGTCGCGACGATTACTATTCGTCGCCCGATCGGCTGAATTCGCGGCGGATTCCGGCCTCGGACGGCGTTGATCTCGATCAAAGCGGAACGGCTCGACTTCGCCCAACCAAGACGAGGCAGGCACGTGGGGTGCCTTGTTCTCGAAGCCGCCGACGGCTTCGTCTGGTTTCGGAGGATGCCCGAATGTTCAAGATCGCCGTGCTCGTCTGGATCATGCTGGGGACGGTCTTCGCCGGCATCGCGCTCACCCTGACGCTGACGGTGCCCGCGCTCCAGGGCAATGCGATGAAGATGCTGCCGATCTTCTCGCTGGTCGGCTTCGTGATCGCCATTCCGGCCTCGGTCGTGGTCGCCAAGAAGATCCTGGCCCTGACCAAGGGCATGTGAGTCTCCGAAAGACGCATGCGAAGGGGCGGGCCTCCGATCGGAAGCCCGCCCCTCTCGCATTCTCGGTCCGGTCGCGGCGATCAGCGCAGGACGACGACCGGCGTGCCGACGGCGACGCGGTCGAACAGCTCGACGACGTCCTCGTTGAACATGCGGATGCAGCCGTAGGAGGCCCGCGTACCGATCGAGTCGCGGCGATTGGTGCCGTGGATGGCGTACTGGCCGTGGGCGAGCACCATGGCGCGCGGTCCGAGCGGGTTGTTCGGGCCGGGCGGCACCAGATCCGGCAGGGACGGCTTGTCGCGCTTGACCTCGGCCGGCGGACCCCAGATCGGGTTCACTTCCTTGCGGGCGACGTGGGTCTGGCCTTCCCACTCCTTGCCCGGACGGCCGACGGCGACCGTGTAGCGCACGGCCTGACCGCCGCCGAGCATGTAGTAGAGGCGGCGCTCGGAGGTCTTGACCACGATCGTGCCGGCCTGGAAGCCGCTCTCCACCGTGACCAGTTCGCGCGCGCTCGCGCCCGACGCCGCGAAGGCGGACAGCGCGAAGGCGGAAGCGACGACGGCCCCCAGCATCTTCGATGATTTCATCACGCAATACTCCCCTCATCCCGTCGAGCGATCGACGATGGGCGAGTCTTGCCAGAGACGTGTTGAATTTTCGGAAGAATCTACGGTTTACGAATCCTTGGAACAACCCGCGAAGTCTCGGGCTCGCGGCAGGACTTCGTAAACCATGAGGGACGGCGAGGCCGGCAAAGACGAAGGGCCCCGGATCGCTCCGGGGCCCTCGCGTCGCTCCCTTGCCGCCAGGGTCAGTGGCGGTTCTGACGGTTCTCGATGAGATCGTCGACGACGGTCGGATCGGCGAGCGTCGAGGTGTCGCCCAGGCTGTCGAAGCTGTCCTCGGCGATCTTGCGCAGGATGCGGCGCATGATCTTGCCCGAGCGGGTCTTCGGCAGGCCCGGCGAGAACTGGATCAGATCCGGCGAGGCGATCGGGCCGATCTCCTTGCGGACCCAGGCGACCAGCTCCTTGCGCAGCGCCTCGGTCGGCTCCTCGCCGGTCATCAACGTGACGTAGGCGTAGATGCCCTGGCCCTTGAGGTCGTGCGGATAGCCGACGACCGCGGCCTCGGCGACCTTCGGGTGGGCGACCAGCGCCGACTCGACTTCCGCCGTGCCCATGCGATGGCCCGAGACGTTGATGACGTCGTCGACGCGGCCGGTGATCCAGTAGTAGCCGTCGGCGTCGCGGCGGCAGCCGTCACCGGTGAAGTACATGCCCTTGTAGGTCGAGAAGTAGGTCTGCACGAAGCGCTCGTGATCGCCGTAGACCGTGCGCATCTGACCCGGCCAGCTGTCGAGGATGACGAGGTTGCCCTCGGTCGCGCCCTCGAGGATGTTGCCCTCGGCATCGACGATCGCCGGCTGGATGCCGAAGAACGGACGGGTGGCCGAACCCGGCTTGAGCGCGGTCGCGCCCGGCAGCGGGGTGATCAGGATGCCGCCGGTCTCGGTCTGCCACCAGGTGTCGACGATCGGGCAACGCTCGTCGCCGACCACGCGGTGATACCAGATCCAGGCTTCCGGATTGATCGGCTCGCCGACGGACCCGAGGATGCGCAGCGACTTGCGCGAGGTCTTCTTCACCAGCTCCTCGCCGGCGCCCATCAGCGAACGGATGGCGGTCGGCGCGGTGTAGAAGATGTTGACCTTGTGCTTGTCGACGACGTCCCAGAAGCGCGAGGCGGTCGGGTAGGTCGGAATGCCCTCGAACATCAGCGAGGTCGCGCCGTTGGCGAGCGGGCCGTAGACGATGTAGCTGTGGCCGGTGACCCAACCCACGTCCGCGGTGCACCAGTAGATCTCGCCCGGCTTGTAGTCGAAGACGTACTGATGCGTCATCGAGGCGTAGACGAGATAGCCGCCGGTGCAGTGCTGCACGCCCTTCGGCTTGCCGGTCGAACCGGAGGTGTAGAGGATGAACAGCGGATCTTCGGCGTTCATCGGGGTGGGCGGGCAGTCGGTCGAGACCTTGGCGGCCTCGTCGTCGTAGTAGAAGTCGCGGCCGGCCTTCATCTCGACGGCACCGCCGGTGCGGCGCACCACCAGGACCGACTTGACGCCCGGCAGGTTGGCGCAGGCGGCATCGACGTTGGCCTTCAGCGGCACCTTGCGGCCGCCGCGCAGACCCTCGTCGGCGCAGATGACGACCTTGCTGTCGCAGTCCTCGATGCGGCCGGCGAGGCTGTCCGGCGAGAAGCCGCCGAAGACGATCGAATGGATGGCGCCGACGCGGGCGCAGGCGAGCATCGCGTAGGCCGCTTCCGGGATCATCGGCAGGTAGATGGTGACGCGATCGCCCTTCTGAACGCCGTGCGCCTTGAGCACGTTGGCGAACTTGGAGACCTCGTCCTTCAGCTGGCCGTAGGTGATCTTCTTGTCGTCGTTCGGATCGTCGCCTTCCCAGATGATCGCGACCTTGTCCGGCGTGGCGGCGGCATGACGATCGACGCAGTTGTAGGAGACGTTGAGCTCGCCGTCCTCGTACCACTTGATCGACACGTTGTGCGGGTCGTAGGTCGTGTTCTTCACCTTGGTGTAGGGCTTCGACCAGTCGAGACGCTTGCCCTGCTCGCCCCAGAACCCTTCGGGATCCTTCACCGACTGCTCGTACATCGCCTTGTACTTGGCGTCGTCGACGAGCGCGGCGGCAGCGATCGCGCCGGGCACCGGATACACGTTGTCGGACATGGATGAACCTCCCTTGGATTTCGATCTCTTGTTTCGAGGTCGGACGTCCGCGCACACGGGTGCGACGAGTTGTCCTCCCCTTCTCCCGGCCGGCATTATGCGTCATCCCATCCGTGCGTCTACGAGGGTGGCGACAGACTTTGGTCGAGATCGCCCCCGAAAAACCCGTGTTTCGCCAGTGCAGCGCGTCGGAAGATAGTCTCATCGACCTCGGTCGGGGGGGCTGCCTCGCGATGCCGACGACGGATTCGCGGCGCTCTACTGCGGCTCGTTTCGTACGCCGACGAAGCGCGGCGCTCGAATGCCTCGAGTTGACGTATTGGGCAACGGCAATATTGCAGTGCAGCAAGAATTCGGGGCGCCGCGACCGGCAGTGTCGCGAAACGGCATCGCCCCTGCGGGATCGCACGGCCGGAGCGCCCGCATGAAGGGAATTTCATTTGTTGGCGTGACGGCAGCCGGCTAGGGTCTGGCCGCCATGCCCGAGACGACGACGCCCGATCCGACGACGCCTGCCGCGATGCCGCGTGTGCCGAAGTGCACCGCGGTGCGGAGCGTCGTCGCCGCGGCTCTGCTGACGACGCTCGCCGCCTGCGGCGAGACGCCGACGACGCCCGATCTGACGGTCGAGGCCCCCGCCCGCTGGGAGGCCGGCGGCGGCAGGGCGACGGCGGAGATCGGTTCCGACTGGGTCAGGGGCTTCGGCTCGCGCGAGCTCGAGGCGCTGGTGGCCTTGGCCGATCGCGACAGTCTCGACATCGAGGCGGCACGCCAACGGATCACCCAGGCCGAAGCCGAACTGGCGTCGAGCCGCGCGGCGATGGCGCCGAGCGTCGACGGCACCGGCCAGGTCGGCCGCACCGTGACGCCGGGCACGCGTTCGGCCTGGTCGCCGCCGTTCCGGGCGAGCGTCTCCGATTCGTATCAGCTCGGGCTCTCGGGCTCGTGGACCCTCGACATTTCCGGCCGTCTCAGGGCACTCGCCGCGTCCAAGGAAGCGAGCGTGCGGGCGGCGGCGATCGAACGCGACGCGGTGCGGCTGACCACCGCCACGGCGGTCGTCGACGCCTGGCTCCGGGTCGGGGCGGCGCGCGAACAGATCCGAATCGCCCGCGAGAGCGTGGCGACGGCGGAGCGCACGCTCTCCATCTATCGCCGCCGGCTCGAGGTCGGCACGGCCACCGCGCTCGACATCGCCCAGCAGGAGAGCCTCGTCGCCAGCCAGCGCGCCGCGATCCCGGATCTCGAGATCACCGCGCGGCAGACCAAGAACGCGCTCGCCGTGCTGACCGGGCGGATGCCGGAGGCGCTGGAGCCGAAGGTCGCGAGCGTCTCGGCCGTCACCGTGCCGACCGTGCCGGCCGGCGTGCCGTCGCGGCTGATGGTGCGCCGTCCCGACATCGCCTCGGCCGAGGCCTCGCTCGAGGCGCAGGCGGCGAATGTCGACGCGGCGCGGGCGGCCTTCCTGCCGGACTTCTCGCTGACCGGCTCGACCGGCCTCGCCTCGGCCTTCCTCAAGAACCTGATGCGGCCCGACGCGGTCGCCTCGCAGGTGGCGGCCGGGCTGACGGCGCCGATCTTCGATGCGGGCGCACGCTCCGCCGACCTCGAGGGCGCGACCGCGCGCCATGCCGAACTGGTCGCGACCTATCGCACCACGGTGCATCAGGCCTATGCCGACGTCGAGAACGCGCTCGTGGCGATCGAGCAGAACCGCCGCCACGAGCAGCTGCAGCGCGCCGTGGTCGCGGCCGCGCGCAAGGCGCAGAAGCTGACCGAAGAGCGGCTGTCGGAAGGCACGATCGACGTCACCAGCGTGCTCGAGGCCGAACGCACGCTGTTCCAGGCCGAACAGACGCTGATCGGCGTCCGCCTCGCCCGCCTCCGGGCGGCGGCGACGCTCGCGGGTGCGCTCGGCGGCGGCTGGTCGAAGACAGGGGCGGTGATCGCCGCCGACGGAGCGACGCGATGACGCGCAATCGGATCCTGCTTCTGGGAGCGGCCGCCGTCGTGGTGGTGGCGGTGCTCGGCTGGAGCGGCAAACTTCCCTTCTTCCGCGGCCAGACGGCGCAGGTGGGCGAGAGCCTGCCGCCCGGCCCACCCGGCGGCGCCCCGCCCGCCGGCAACCGCCGCGCCGGCATGCGCAGCGACGGCCCGGTGCCGGTCCTGGCGGCGAAGGTGGCGCGCGAGGACGTCGATCTCTTCGTCGAGGGCATCGGCACGGTCCAGGCCGACGCCATGGTGACGGTGCGCGCCCAGGTCTCCGGCCGCCTGCTCGAAGTGCGTTTCAAGGAGGGCCAGGAGGTCGCCGAGGGCGACGTGCTGGCGGTGATCGATCCGGCCGCCTATCAGGCGACCTTCGATCAGGCGAACGCAAAACGCGATCAGGACCTCGCCGATCTCGCCAATGCCCGCGCCGATCTCGAGCGCTACGAGCGGCTGGCGAAGTCCGAGGCCGGCTCGCGCCAGCAGGCCGACCAGCAGCGCACCTCCGTCGCCAAGCTCGAGGCGCAGACGCGGGTCGACAAGGCGGTGATGGACGCCGCCCGGATCGATCTCGACCACACCCAGGTCAAGGCGCCGATCGCCGGACGCACCGGCGTCCGCGTGGTCGACGTCGGCAACATCGTCTCGAGCTCGGACACGACCGGCCTCGTCTCGATCGCCCGCATCCACCCGATCTCGGTCGTCTTCACGGTGCCGAGCCGCGAACTGCCGGCGCTGCTCGCCGCCAAGGCACGCGGCGACGTTCCGGTGACCGTGGTCGGCTCCGACCGCAAGTCGACGGTGGAGACGGGCGTCGTCACGGTGATCGACAACCAGGTCGACACCACGACCGGCACGGTGAAGCTCAAGGCCAGTCTGCCCAACACCGAGACGCGGCTGTGGCCGGGCCAGTTCGTCGACCTCCGCGTCGCCGTCTCGACGATGAAGGCGGTGCCGACGATCCCCTCTGCCGCGGTCCAGCGCGCCGCCGACGGGGCGTGGGTCTATGTCGTCGGCGACGACGACAGGGTGAAGCGGCGGATGGTCACGGTGCGCCGTCAGGACGAGACGCGCGCGGTGATCGCCGAGGGCCTCGCCGACGGCGAACGCGTGGTGACCACCGGCTTCGCCCGGCTCACCGACGGTGCCGCCGTCCGGGTCGACGCCGAAGCTTCGCCCGACGCCGCCGCCAAACCGGCCGATGCGCCGAAGCGGCCGCAAGGTGCCGCCGGAGCGCCGGCGACGAACGGTTCGTCTCGGACGCCCCCGGCGCCCGGCCCCTCGCAGGCGCCTGCCGCGCCGGGTGCCGGACCGAAGCCATGAGCGTCTCCTCGCCGTTCATCGCCCGACCGATCGCGACGTCGCTGCTCGCGGCGGCACTTCTGGTCATGGGCGTGCTCGGCTTCTGGAAACTGCCGGTCTCGTCGCTGCCGCAGGTCGACTTCCCGACCATCGAGGTGACGACGCGGCTGCCCGGCGCCGACCCCGTGACCACCGGCGCGGTGGTGACGGCGCCGCTCGAACGGCAGTTCGGCCAGATCGCCTCGATGTCGGTGATGACGTCGGAGAGTTCCTACGGCCTGTCGCGGATCACGCTGCAGTTCGCCCTCGACCGCGACATCGACGCGGCGGCGCAGGACGTCCAGGCGGCGATCAACGCCGCGGCGGCGACGCTGCCGACCGACCTGCCCTACCCGCCGGTCTATTCCAAGGTCAATCCGGCCGACACGCCGATCCTGACGCTGGCGCTGACCTCGGAGACCGCGCCGCTGCGCCAGCTCTCCGACCTCGCCGACACGCTGATCTCGCAGCGCATGTCCGAGATCTCCGGCGTCGGCCGCGTCTCGGTCGCCGGCGGCGTGCGCCCCGCACTCCGGGTCAAGGCCGACTTCGAGCGGCTGGCGAGTTTCGGCCTGTCGCTCGCCGACGTGCGCACGGCGATCGCCGCGGCCAATCTCGCCGGCTCCAAGGGCGCGCTCGACGGGCCGCGCCAGTCGTGGTCGATCGGCGCCAACGACCAGATCACCACGCCCGCCGACTTCGGCCGCGTCGTCGTCGCCAAGAAGAACGGCACGCCGGTGCTGCTCTCCGACGTCGCCACCATCGAGGAGGGGCTCGAGGATGCCTTCGTCGGCGGCTGGTACAAGGGCCGCCGCGCCGTCGTGCTCGACATCCAGAAGCAGCCGGGCGCCAACATCGTCGAGACCGTCGACCGATTGATGAAGGAAGTGCCGCGCCTCGCCCGTTCGATGCCGGCCGGGGTCGGGCTCGAAGTGGTGCACGACCGCACCACGACGATCCGCGCCTCGATCACCGACGTCGAGTTCACGCTGGTGCTGTCCTGCGCGCTGGTGGTGATGGTGGTGCTGCTCTTCCTGCGCTCGGTCCGGGCGACGATCATCGCGGCGGTGACGCTGCCCTTGTCGATCGTCGCGACCTTCGCGGTGATGTGGGCGGCGGGCTTCAGCCTCGACAATCTGTCTCTGATGGCGCTGACCATCGGCACCGGCTTCGTCGTCGACGACGCCATCGTGATGATCGAGAACATCGTGCGACGGCGCGACGGCGGCCTCTCGGCGCTGGAAGCCGCCCGCGAGGGTGCCGGCGAGATCGGCTTCACCGTCGTGTCGCTGACGCTGTCGCTGATCGCCGTCTTCATTCCGCTGCTCTTCATGACCGGCCTCGTCGGCCGCATGTTCCGGGAGTTCGCGCTGACGCTGTCGATAGCCGTCGTCGTCTCGGCCATCGTGTCGCTGACGCTGACGCCGATGATGTGCTCGCGCCTCCTGAAGAAGGGCGAGGAGACCGACGAGCGCTCGGTGCTGGGCCGTGTGCTGGCGATCGCCGAGGCGCCGATCGAGGCGATGGCGCGCGGCTACGAGGCCTCGCTCGGCTGGGCGCTGGCGCACGGGCGGCTGATGCTCGGCCTCACCGCGGCCTCGCTCGCCGCCACCGCGCTCCTCTATGTCGCCAGCCCCAAGGGCTTCCTGCCGGGGCAGGACACCGGCCTGATCTCGGTGGTGCTGGAAGGCGCGCCGCAGGCCTCCTTCGCCGAGATGACGCGGCTGCAGGAGCGCGTCACGCAGGCCTTCTCGACCGATCCGGACGTCGCCGGCGTCGTCTCGGTGGTCGGCATCGGCGGCCTCAACGCCACCGGCAACACCGCGCGCCTGACCGTCGACCTGAAGCCGCGCGACGAACGCCGCGCCAGCGCCGACGACGTCGCGGTCCGGCTCCGGCGGATCGGCGAGACGGTGCCGGGCGCGGCGGTTCACGTCCAGCCGGTGCAGGACGTGCGCATCGGCACCCGTTCGTCGCGCTCGCAGTATCAGTACACGCTGACCGGCACCTCGGCCGCCGCGGTGTCGCACGAGGCCGACGCCCTGGTCGAGGCGCTCGCCGGGCGGCCGGAATTCGCCCACGTCACGCTCGAGACGCGCGACGACGGACAGGCGATCCACGTCGAGATCGACCGCGAACGCGCCGGACGGCTCGGCGTCTCGGTCTCCGCGATCGACGACGCGCTGCAGGACGCCTTCGCCCAGCGCCGCGTCTCGACCATCTATGCCCAGACCAACCAGTATCGCGTCATCCTCGAGGCCGATCTCTCCGGCGGCACCGATGCCTCGGTCATCGACCGCATCCGGGTGGGTGCGACCGGCGGCGGGCAGGTGCCGCTCGGTGCGGTGGCGCGGATCGAACGGCGCACGGCGCCGCTCTCGATCGCCCGCGTCGACCAGTTCCCGGCGGCGACGCTCTCCTTCGATCCGGCGCCGGGCTGGTCGCTCGACGCCTGTCTCGACGCCATCGACCAGATCCGCGCCGGTCTCGGCGACAGCGGCGTGATCGGCCGGGCGGATGCCGATGCGGCCGAATTCGCCCGTTCGCTCGCCTCGCAGCCCTGGCTGATCCTGGCGGCGGTGGCGACGATCTACGTCGTGCTCGGCGTGCTCTACGAGAGCTTCGCCCATCCGCTGACCATTCTCACGACCCTGCCGTCCGCCGGCGTCGGCGCGCTGATCGCCCTGCGGGTGACCGGGCTCGAACTGTCGATCGTCGCGCTGATCGGCATCGTTCTGCTGATGGGCATCGTCAAGAAGAACGCGATCATGATGATCGACTTCGCCATCGTCGCCGAGCGCGAGCGCGGACTGTCGCCGCACGCGGCGATCGTCGAAGCCTGCCGCCTGCGCTTCCGGCCGATCATGATGACGACGCTCGCCGCGCTGCTCGGCGCGGTGCCGCTGGCCTTCGCCCACGGCACCGGCTCGGAGCTGCGGGTGCCGCTCGGCGTGACCATCATCGGCGGCCTGCTGCTGTCGCAGCTCCTGACGCTCTACACCACGCCGGTCGTCTATCTGGCGGTCGAGCGGATCCGGGCGCGGCTCGGTTTCGCACGGCCTCCGGGGGCGGCGGCGGGCGAGGCGGAGGAGGCGGCGCGGTGATCGACATCTCGGCCCCCTTCGTCCGGCGACCGGTCGGCACCACGCTTCTGGCGCTGGGCCTCCTGGTGCTCGGGCTGGTGGCCTGGAGCCAGCTGCCGGTGGCGAGCCTGCCGGCGATCGATCTGCCGACCATCCGCATTTCGGTGAACCGGCCGGGCGCCGACCCCGCCACCATGGCGGCGAGCGTCGCCGCACCGCTCGAGCGCTCGATCGGCGCCATCGCCGGGGTGAGCGAACTCACCTCGACCTCGACCTTCGGCTCGACCGGCATCACCGTGCAGTTCGACCCGTCGCGCAAGGTCGACGGCGCGGCGCGCGACGTCCAGGCGGCGATCAACGCCGCGGCGGCGGACCTGCCGAGCGATCTCAATTCCGCACCGGTGGTGCGCAAGATGAACCCGGCGGCGATGCCGGTGCTGATTCTGGCGCTGACTTCCGACACCATGTCGCCGGCCGAGATCTACGACGTCGCCGACACAACCATCGTCCAGACGTTGTCGCAGGTCGAAGGCGTCGCCGACGTCTCGGTCGCCGGCGGCGAGCAGCCGGCCATTCGAGTCCGGCTCGATTCGGCGCGGATGGCGTCGGCCGGCCTCGGCATCGAGGCGGTCAGGACGGCGATCGCCGGCGCCAACGTGCGCAAGGCGACGGGCGGGCTCCAGGGCGACCGCGCCTTCGAGGTCATCACCACCAACGACGCGCTGTCGAAGCCGGAAGAGTTCGCCCGCATCCCGGTGCGTGTCTCCGGCGATCGGATCGTCCGCATCGCCGACATCGCCGAGGTGACGACCGGGGTGCGCAACACCCGATCGGTCGGCTGGTTCGGCGCCAAGCCGGCGGTCCTCCTGATGATCACCCGTCAGGTCGACGCCAACGTCATCACCACGGTCGACCGGGTGAAGAAGGCGGTCGAAGATCTGAAGGGCCGCATACCGGCGGGGCTCGAGATCTCCACCGTCTCCGACCGGACGACGACGATCCGCGCCTCGGTCGCCGACACGCAGAAGACGCTGCTGATCTCGATGGTGCTGGTGATGGGCGTGGTGGTGGCCTTCCTCGGCCGCTTCACCCCGACATTCGCCGCCGGCATCACCGTGCCGCTGGCGCTCTGCGGCACCTTCGTGGCGATGTGGGTCGTCGGCTTCTCGATCGACAATCTGTCGCTGATGGCGCTGACCATCGCCGTCGGCTTCGTCGTCGACGACGCCATCGTGATGATCGAATCCATCCATCGCCGTCGCGCCGAGGGCCTCGCACCGCTCGACGCGGCGATCGAGGGGTCGCGGCGGATCGCCTTCACGGTGGTGGCGATCGGCCTGTCGCTCGTCGCCGCCTTCATCCCGTTGATGTTCACCGGCGGCATCATCGGCATGTTCTTCGCCGAATTCTCCTTCACCATGACCTTCGCCATCGCCATCTCGACGGTGGTGACGCTGACCGTCACGCCGATGGTCTGCGGCCGGCTGATCCGCCCGGCGCCGCCCAATCGGCTGGAGCGGGTGGCCGAGGCGGTCACGGCGCGGATGATCGCGGTCTATTCGAAGAGCCTCGACCGGGTGCTGCGCCGCCCCGGCTGGATGGTGCTGGTGGCGGTCTTCACCATCGTCGTGACCGTGTGGTTCTTCATCACCCTGCCCAAGGGCATGGTGCCGGAGGACGACACCAGCCTGGTCTTCGCCTTCACCGAGGGCAACCCGGACGTCTCCTTCCCCCGCATGTCGGCGCTGCAACGGGCGGCGACCGACCGGGTGATGCGGGACCCGATGGTGGTCGGCGTCGCCTCGTCGATCTCCGGCGGCACCGGTCCCGGCGGATCGCAGGTCAACCAGGGCCGCATGTTCATCTCGCTGAAGTCGGTCAAGGAGGGCGGCGAGCCGGCGCGGCGGGTGATCGACCGGCTCAGGCGCCAATTCGCCGACCTCGCCGACATCCGCGTCTTCATGTTCCCGATGCAGGACCTGCGCGCCGGCGGGCGGCAGGGCAAGTCGCCCTATCAGTTCACCCTGTGGGGGCCGGACCTCGACCAGATCGTCGAATGGGCCCCGAAGGTGGTCGCCGCGCTCTCGAAGGCGCCGGGCCTCGCCGACGTCTCGTCCGACCGGCAGGCGCCGGGGCTCGAGGCACGCATGGTGATCGACCGCGTCGCCGCCGCCCGGCTCGGCGTGGCGGTGAAGGACATCGACGCGGCGCTCTCCTCGGCCTTCTCGCAGCGGCAGATCTCGACCATCTGGGGCAATCGCAACCAGTACAAGGTGGTGATCGAGATCGATCCCGACCGGGCGCGCGATCCCGGCGATCTGTCGGATCTCTGGGTCTCCGCCTCCGACGGCACGCAGGTGCCGCTGTCGGCGCTGGCGCGGGTCGAGCGGTCGACCTCGCCGCTCGCCGTCAACCATCAGGGCGCCTTCCCGGCCATCACCATCACCTGGTCGCTGCTCGACGGCGTCACCGCCGACGAGGGCAACGCCACGGTGAAGTCGGTGTGGGAGGGGCTCCATCCGCCCGACACGCTGCGCGCCGAATTCGCCGGCGACGCCAAGGAACTCGCCAAGTCGGGCTCGTCGACCTGGGTGCTGGTGCTGACGGCGCTGGTCGTCGTCTACATCATCCTCGGCGTGCTCTACGAGAGCCTGATCCACCCGCTGACCATCATCTCGACCCTGCCGCCCGCCGGTCTCGGCGCGCTCTCGGCCCTGTGGATGTTCGGCATGCAGCTCGATCTCGTCGGCATCATCGGCATCATTCTGCTGATCGGCATCGTCAAGAAGAACGGCATCCTGCTCGTCGACCACGCGCTGCAGGTGATGCGCGACGACGGCGTCTCCTCGCTCGAGGCGATCCGCGCGGCCGCCGCCGAGCGCTTCCGGCCGATCCTGATGACGACGCTCGCCGCCCTCCTCGGCGCCCTGCCGCTGGTGGTGGCGACCGGCGCGGGCGCCGAGCTGCGCCGGCCGCTCGGCGTCACCATCGTCGGCGGCCTCTTCGTCTCCCAGCTCCTGACGCTCTACACCACGCCGGCGATCTGGCTGCTGATGGACCGGGCCTCGAGCTGGCGCCGCAGGCGGCGCGAACGCTTGGCAACGGCGGAGTGAGGGGGTATCGAGGGGCTCCCGTTTTCCACGATCGGATGCCGTTCATGACCGCTGCCCTTTCGCCCGATGCCGTGCGCGCCCATCTCGCGACGATCGTCGGCGAGAAATACGTGCTCGCCGACGGACGCGACACCGAGCCCTATCTGACCGAGCCGCGCGGCCTCTACCGCGGCGCCACGGTCTGCGTGGTGTCGCCCAAGACCACGGCCGAGGTCGCCGCGATCCTGAAATACGCCGACGACAACGGGCTGAAGATCGTGCCGCAGGGCGGCAACACCGGCCTCGTCGGCGGCCAGATCCCGTCGCAGAGCGGCGAGGAGATCGTGCTGTCGCTGAAGCGCATGGACGCGATCCGCGAGGTCGATCCGATCTCCGACACGATGACGGTCGAGGCCGGCGTCACCCTGCTGCGCTGTCAGGAGGCGGCCGAGGGCGTCGATCGCCTGTTCCCGCTGTCGCTGGCGGCGGAGGGCTCCTGCACCATCGGTGGAAACCTCTCGACCAATGCCGGCGGCACCCAGGTCGTCGCCTACGGCAATACCCGCGCGCTGGCGCTGGGCCTCGAGGTGGTGCTGGCCGACGGCCGCGTCATCAACGGCCTCGGCAAGCTGCGCAAGGACAACACCGGCTACGACCTGAAGCATCTCTTCATCGGCTCGGAGGGCACGCTCGGCATCATCACCGCCGCCGTGCTCGAACTGGTGCCGCGGCCGCGTGCCTTCGGCACCGCCATGGTGGCGCTGACCGATCCGGCCGGCGCGGTGTCGCTGCTCGAGGGCGCCAAGAAGACCTTCGGCAAGTCGCTGACCGGCTTCGAGCTGCTGCCGCGCTTCGGCATCGAGCTGGTCCTCAAGCATCTGCCCGGCGCCCGCGACCCGATGGCCGAGGTCTACGACTGGTACGCGCTGGTCGAGATCTCGACCGCCGAGGAAGAAGGCATCGGCGAGGACCTCGAGACCTGGCTCGGCGGCGCGATGGAAGAGGGCATCGTGCTCGACGCCGTCATCGCCGGCTCGCTCGACCAGCGGGCGCAGTTGTGGAAGCTGCGCGAGGCCATGTCCGAGGTGCAGAGCCACGAGGGTGGCTCGATCAAGCACGACGTCTCGGTGCCGATCGCCTCGGTGCCGGCGGTGATCGCCGAGGGCATCCGCGCCGCGGAGGACTTCATCCCCGGCATCCGCCCGGTGCCCTTCGGCCATCTCGGCGACGGCAACATCCATTTCAACTTCACCCAGCCGGTCGGTGCCGACAAGGCCGAGTACATCGCCAAATGGCACCAGCTGAACGAGCGGGTGCACGCGGTCGTCCTCGCCCACGGCGGTTCGGTGTCGGCAGAACACGGCATCGGTGCCCTGAAGCGCGAACTTCTCGCCGAGGTGAAAGATCCGGTCGCACTGGAAGTCATGCGTTCAGTGAAGAGCGCGCTCGACCCCAAGGGCACGCTCAATCCGGGCAAAGTGCTCTGAGGCGAGGTATTCCGGGCGCGACATCTGGTCGCGCGGCGATCGTTGCATCGCCAAGTCATGCATTTCTGCATGCCTGCCACGCGGGTCTTCCCGTATTGCGCCGGGAAGCGATCCGACTTATCCAAGACTGGTGAAGCGGTCGTCGCGATCGTTTCACAGCCCTCCTTGGGCGTTTCCTCCCTAGACTTGGGCCGCCGTCAGGCGGCCTTTTTTCTTTTGCGCCCCTGTTCTCTTGAACGGGTCGGCGAGGCGTGCTCTCCATCGGCCGGATCGAATGCCGCCCCCGAGGAGCTCGCCATGACCCGCCTGACCTTCCGCCGCCCCGACGACTGGCACGTCCATTTCCGCGACGGTCCGGCGATGCAGGCGGTGGTGCCGCACACGGCGCGGGCCTTCGGCCGGGCGATCGTCATGCCCAACCTGACGCCACCGGTGACGACCACCGCGCTCGCCGCCGCCTATCGCGATCGGATCCTGGCCGCGGTGCCCGCGGGCGTCGCCTTCGAACCGCTGATGACCGCCTATCTCACCGACGACAGCGACGGCGCCGACATCGTCGCCGGCCATGCGGCGGGCGTGATCACCGCGGTGAAGCTCTATCCGGCCCATGCCACGACCAATTCGCACTTCGGCGTCACCTCGATGACCAAGGTAGCGCCGGTGCTGGCGGCGATGGAGAAGGCCGGCGTGCCGCTCCTCGTCCACGGCGAGGTGACGCGGGCCGACGTCGACGTCTTCGATCGCGAGGCGCGTTTCGTCGAGGAGGTGCTGCCGGGCGTGCTGAAGGACTTCCCCGGCCTCAAGGTCGTGCTCGAACACGTGACGACCGCCGAGGGCGTCGACATCGTCCGCGCCCATGCCGGCCGCATGGCCGGGACGATCACGCCGCAGCATCTGCTCTACGACCGCAACGAGCTCTTTCGCGGCGGCGTGCGGCCGCACATGTACTGCCTGCCGATCCTCAAGCGTTCGACCCACAAGGCGGCGCTGCGCAAGGCGGCGATCGCCGGCGACGGGCTGTTCTTCCTCGGTACCGACACGGCGCCGCACCTGCGCCACCTGAAGGAGGCCGCCTGCGGCTGCGCCGGCGTCTTCTCGGCGCCGACCGCGATCGAGGCCTATCTCAAGGTCTTCGAGGAGGAGGGCGCGCTCGACCGCTTCGAGACCTTCGCCTCGCTCGCCGGCCCCGCCTTCTACGGCCTCGCCCCCAACGAGGAGCGGGTGACCTGGGAAAAGAAGCCGCGGCTCGTCGCCGAGGCGGTCGCGGTCGAGGGGCTGGGCGAGATCGTCACCCTCTTCGGCGGCGAGACCGTCGATTGGTCGTCCGTCGCCTGAGAGCGGCCGAAATCGCACGACCCATCCTCCGAGCCATGCGTCCGGTGTTTCCCTTCCTCGCCGAAGGTCGGGGTCACGACGCGTCCGCCGGGCGATAGGATCGCCGTGAACGACGAAGCACGAAGCGGCGAGGCCGCTGTCCAGGGAGACGAGACGCATGACCGAGATGACCAACCGCACCTACGACGAGATCGGCGTCGGCGAGACGGCCGAGGTGACCCGCGAAGTGACCCGCGACGACATCGCGCTCTTCGCCGCGGTGTCGGGCGACGTCAATCCGGCCCATCTCGACGAAGCTTACGCATCCGGCACGCGGTTCAAGGGCGTGATCATGCACGGCATGTGGTCGGGTGCGATCATCTCGCGCCTGCTCGGCGTCCAGCTGCCCGGCCCGGGCACGATCTATCTGTCGCAGTCGCTCGCCTTCAAGCGCCCGGTCACCCCCGGCGACCGCATCACCTTCAAGGTGACGGCGAAGGAAAAGCGCGACGACAAGAAGATCGTCGTCTTCGACTGCGTCGCCACCAATCAGGACGGCAAGGCCGTGGTCGAGGGCGAGGCCGTGGTCATCGCGCCGACCGAAAAGCTGGTGCTCGACAAGCCGGAAGCGCCGGTGGTGACGGTTGCGACCGGCGGAGCGGCGGCGACGACCTACGTGCCGCGGTGAGTTGATTCTCGGAGGCGAGACCATGCGCAGAACCGAACTCGATCTGATGCTCGCCGGCGTGCTCGGCGCGGCCGGCGTCGCCGACGC
>DBMN01000112.1 GCA_002298965.1 Rhizobiales bacterium UBA697
GGCAGCCGTCGGCGCCGGCGCACGAGCACCGGCGCCGCGGCCGAGAATGGCGCGGAGCTTGTCGATGATCATCGTCTACGGCTCCAGGCCTTGCGGGATTCGGCGACGGACGAGGGCGAGGCAGACGGGGGCTGCCGCTTGGCGAACGGCCCCTCGTCGGCGATGGCGAACAGGTCGGGCTCGACCGGCACGCCGTGCACGGACACCAACAGGGCCGCCCATTTCTCCGCGTCGAGTTTGCGACGGTGGATCAACAACCAGGCCAGCGCCTGGGCGTAGACCGCCGTGTCGAACCAGTCGTTCTTGCGCCCGGGGTACTTGCGCCAGACCCGACCGGATCGAGACTTGATCATTCGCCGGCCGCGCTTGGCGGATGCGGCGGCTTCTTCGTCCGGGTCGACGAGGCGTTCCGCCGTCATCTCCTGGGCGAAGTCGTCGTCGCAGAGATCGTTGGACAGATGCAGGGTGTTGCGCGGCCAGACACCGTCGTTGGCCGGGCCGAGAACGAGGTTGGCGAGCCCCGCGACGACCTTCGATTTCAGATCGTCGATGCCGACCGGGTACAGCATGACACGCGCCAGCACCGGACCTTTCGGCTGGAACCGAACGTCCTGCTTCTTGGCCGTGCCGATCGGTGGTTTGCCGAAACCGTCGCGGCCATCCAGTGCCAAAATGTTCGGACGCGAGGCGCAAAAGGCGTAGACCCGCATCGTCAGATAGCCGGTGTCGATGCCGGACAGATCGATGCCCTTCTCCACCCCGCCGGCCGTCTCGTAGGTTCGCCCGAGCGCGTCGGCGAGGGCGATCCACGGCTCGTCGCTCTGGTCGGGAGACCCTTCGAAGATCTCGCGGTCGATGAGCCAATACTGGTCGCGGGGACCGACGGCCCAGACCGACCATTTGATGCCGTAGCCCTGCACGTCGGCGGCCGACACGACGAGGCCGGCCTCTGCCGGGATGATGCCGCGCGGCATCGGATAGGCGCGGGCCGCCTCGACTATCTTCTCCGGCGCCATCTGAATGCCGCCGGGATCGTAAGGCTCGGCGAGATCCTGCTGGAAGAACGTCCGCAGCTTGGTGACGTCGCCTTCGGCGGCGATCCAGCGATCCCAGATGTCGGCCCAGCGCTCGCGCGGGGCGTAGGCGGCCCAGAGGTGATAGGACGGCTGCCAGGCGCGGCACCGACCTTCGCAAGGATCGCAACGCCAGACGGCGAGTTCGGCCGCCGTCATGGACTTTGGAACGGGTGCCTCGCCGTCCTCGACGCGCGTCGCGATCCACACGGCGGCGGCGAGCATGTCGGGCTTGTGCCCGTCGACGATCACGCCGTCGCAGGCGATGCAGCGGAAATGCGTCGGAAGGTCCGTTTCCGGGCCGCGCATCTGATCGAAGGTCAGCGGCTGCCATGCCTCGCAGTGCGGACATGGCACGTAGAGCATCCGCCGGTCGCCGGCTTCATAGTCGGCGGTGACGGCACATTCGCCGACGAGACCGGGCGTCGACCCTTCCCATTCCTTGGCGAGATCGCCGTACATCTTCTGGCGAGCGCGGGCCTGATCGCGAGGACTGCCACGACCATCGACGTCGCGCGGGTAGCCGGTGACCTCGTCCATGGCGAGGTACTTGATCGACACCATCTGCAGGCCCTTGGAGGAGCCCGCATTGACGATCTGGCAGAAGCCGCCGGCGAAGCGCTTGAAGGCCGTCGTCGAAGCCTGCTCGTCGCGGCTGTTGACGGGAACGACCTTGTGGTTGATCCGCGGCGAGGCATCGATCGTCGGACCGAGCTTGACGCGGTTGAACTTGATCGCCTCCTCGAGGGTCGGGAGCACGATCATCATCGAGCCGGGGGCCTGATCGACGATGTAGCAGAACCAGTTCTCGATGGCAGTCGACTTGCCGAGCTGCGCCGCCCATCGCGCCGTCACGCGCCGCGCCGGATGATCCGGGTGCAGGCAGTCCTGCGGCTCGCGGAGATACGGAACCCGCGACGTCCGGAACGGACCAGGCCAAGGCGACCCGGATTCGGCCGAGACCACACGGTGACGGTCGGCCCATTCCGAGATCGTCAGGTTCTCGATCGGCTTCGAAGCGGCGGCGAAGCCGGCGAACAGCACGAGCCGCCCGCTCGGGAGTTCGGGGAACCCCTCTCGAATGGTGCAGTCCATGGCGCGGGCTCCGGCTCGTCACGCGCCGGGCGCTTCCTCCGGCCGCTGGCGCATCGCGTCGAGTTCCTTCATCACCTCGCGGTGGAAGACGTCGATGCCGACGCGGGCGAATTCCTTCAGTGCGAGCCGTGCCACCCTGGCGTCCCACCCGTACCGGAGATTGAGCCGGTCGGCTTCACCCTCGACGGCGCGCTCCATCGCGGCGCGCATCAGGGCAATGGCGTCGCGGCCGGCACGGTCGACCTCGGAAACCGGCGTTACCTGTTTGAGGCGCTCGGCGAGGTCGAGCTCGGCGTCTCTGGCTTGCGCCATCCTGAGGCGCCCCGTCGCATCGATCTCCGATCCGGCAAACCGCGGCGACGGCTTCCGTTGAGACAAAGCCGAGGCGTCGGCAACCGGAGAGGCGACGGCATCGAGCGTCGGCGTCGAGATCCGGATGTTTTCGCGGCGGTGCGCGACGAGGTCTTCGAAGTCCACCAGCCGCTCACGACCGGCCACCGAAAGCGGCAGCGTCGCGGCGTGTTGCTTCAGGTAGCGAGACAGCGTCGTCCGGTCGACCTTGTCGCCGAGCGCCGTGAGGCGAGCCGCCGCATCGGAAATCGAAACGAGCATCATCGAGACCCGTGCGTGCTGACGCGTGCAAGCGTGCGAAGCGTGTACCGGATGAAAACCGCCCCACTGACGAAACTCGGCGGGCCGCGGTCCCGTGCGCCTTGCCGATTGGGGGTACGGTCCCTAGACGGGGGGGTACCACGTCCGTGAAACGCGCGTTTCACAGAGCCCTCAAGGCGAGGTCCAACTGGCGCTCGACCTCTGGCAGGAGGCGCCGCTCGGCTTCCTCCTCCAGGATCTGGCGATACCGATCGGGATGCGTGTTGATGTGGTTCGCTGGGTTCGGGCCAAATAGCTTCTTGATGGGAAGCCGGGCCTTGCCTTCTCTCGCGTAGACGTTCCCGCCGAATTTCCCGATGAGGAACGCACCTTTGTGCGACCCCCACCCGCGGACCGTCACGCCCTTCGACGTCTGCCGAGCGCCGCCGAGTTGAGCCAGCGGGATCCACTTCGACCGAACGACGTGCGTGACGTCGTGGTCGGAGTGCATCGTCTTCAACCGAGACCGCACGTCCTTCTGGCGCATCGACGTCTCGGCCGACACCGCCCGAACGATCTTGCTTTCCGAGGATCGACCGACCGCACGAAAGCCTCGAGACAGGACGGTCGTCCTGATCTTGTCCGGCATCCCGGCGAAGGCTTTCGATTTCGCGAGAAACTCGGCGCCGTCGATCCGATAGGCAACGATCACGGTACTCATCGGGACGATCCCTTGATGGTCCCCACGATCTTTCGAAACGTCGCCGCGAGATCCTCGCCCGACGTCTTGACGACGAAGCGAGCGGCGGGCGCCAGGCGCGAGATGTCGCCGCGAAGAACCGACCGGCCGGCGCCGGCGATGGCTGCCCGGCGTTCTGCACACCTGCACATGGCCACCCTCCCGGCAACGAAAAGCCCCGGCCGCTTTCGCTCCGGGGCTTCCAAACGCACCTCTTCCGAGGTTGACCATTGCTCTCACCACACCCGCCGCAAGTCAAGCGGTCCGCCGAATTTTTTCAACAGGCCGGCGCGACCTCATGCGATCCACGGCGCCGCGGGCCGATCCGGCGGCAGGACGGCCCGCCCGCCGAGCCCATCGAGCGCCCCGGCGAGCGCCGTGAACCAGGCATGGATCATCGCCCACCGGATCCGCGCGGCGAGAACCGGCGCCGGATCGGGATCGAGCCTTTCCGCCCGCCGCGCGCCCGGGTGCGGGCGCTGCGAGACCCGGTTGAAGCCGTCGACCTCGACCAATTCGAACCGCGTCGGCTGGCCCGCCCCGTCCCAACCGACCGCGCGCTCGATGGTGCGGACCCACTTCGGCTGTCCGCCCGGGTGGACATCGGGCACCACGACGGGCGCGACGCCCCGCCAGTCCGGCCACTGGTCGACGATGGCCGTCCGGACGACGATCGACGAGGCGAGCCCCTGCAAGATCGTGCCTTCGCCGCCCTTGCGCCCAGGACCGGCCTCGCGAACGACGAGACCCCACGCCCGCGCCAGCGCCGCCTCGCCGAGCCGGTCGAGATCGCCCCACGCGCCGAACCAGTCGATTTCGTCCGGCTCCTCGACGACGAGATCGTCCAAGGCGGCCACGGCCCGCGCGACGGCGAGTGCGTCGGGATGAGGTTCGCCCGCCCGATCGGCGGAGAAGACCGCGCCGAAGCGGTTGATCGTCAGCCGAGAACCACCGTCATCAGGCAGATCGCCCCTCGCCGCCCAAGAGTTGCCGAAGCCGAGGGAAGCCGGCGCCCGGAAGCCCCATTCGGGCGGGACCTTGGAAAGCTCGTCGATCCAAGCCCACCGCACCAGATCCTCGATTCCCGTCGTCGACATCGTTCACTCCTCCGGTCCAACCGGTCCAACCTTCTTTGAAAGGTTGGACCAGATAACGCATTGATTTTGCTCGCTTGGTCCAACCGGTCCAACCGGTCCAACGTCCAAGCCTCGCGCTGAAGCTCCGAACTCGACCGCCGAGAGACAGGGCCGAGGAATTTTTTGCTCGTCGTTGGAATACTGTTCTCATCGCGCGCGTGAGAAGTGGGTTGGACCGGTTGGACCGGTTGGACCACTCAACGATTTCAACGACTTACGATTTCGATGGGTTGGACCACGGTTGGACCGCGAGGGCTCACGCGTTGGACCACTCGCCTTCCTCCCCTTCGATCCTGCTCTCTCCGTCGCCGTCATCGCCCCAGTCGACCGTCTGTCCGACGGCGGCTTCGAAGGAGGCACGGCACTCGGCGAGGGTCGGAAAGAGGTAGACGCGCGGGCGCTTGCCGCTGCTGACGCGCGGCCGTCCATCCTTCATCGCCGGCACGAGCTTCTTGAGGTCCGTGCCGACCTCGGTCTCGATGCTTCGCCGCTTGATACCGACCTTGTCGGACTTCTCGAGATAGTCCTCGAACATGAGCGAGCGCTCGACTTCGGTTTCCCAGAAGTCGGCCTTGCGCCGCGTCGTCCCTTCCATCAGCCGCTCGAACCACCACGATTCGACGCTGTTGAGCGAGCGGATCTTCTGTTCGAGCAGAGCCTTGGTCTTGGGGATGACACGAAGGTTCACCGACGACAGGTCGAAGGCGAGCAGGTCGGCGAGCAGCGCCTCGCGCCCGCCGTTGTCGAGTTCATGGACCATCTCGCCGAAATACTCGTGGTTTTCCTTGCAGCGGTCGGAGACGTCGAAGACCGCGTAGCGGCGCTCGTCCTTGCCGGCCGGCACCACCCAGCCTTCGTTCGACGTCATCATGAGCCGGATGAAGTTCTCGAGCCGGATCGGATCGACGCCCTTGTTCTCAATCATCTGGATCTTGGCGGTGATCAGGCCCTTGAGGCGACCTTCGGCCACCTTGTCTCCGGCCCAGACCGCCTCTTCGGCCTGCAACAGCAGACATTGGGCCATGTGGGCGTTGAAGTTGCCGGTGACGTAGCGCGGGTCGTCGACCTGGAAGAAGTGCGCCGCGATCAGCGACCCCATCACCTCGCCGAGGATCGTCTTGCCGACGCCCATCTTGCCGCGCAGCACCATGGCCACGCCGATCCGCTCGCGCGGTCGCTGCACCATCTGTGCGAAGAAGGCGAAGACCCAGGCATAGAGTTTCGGGTCGCTTTCGCAGACGTTGGTGAAGATGTGGTCCTTGAAGATCGCATAGCTTCCGCCGCGCCTGGGCTCGACCGAGAAACCGCTCCACAGGTTGTAATAGCCGTCTGGCGAGCGCGCCCCGTCCGGGTTTGGGAAGAAGCACACGCCGGAATACTGGCGCCGATCGCGGTCACGCATCCAGCGCGCCGACCACGGCATCGCCTTGACCTTGCCGTCGGCGCCGATGATCTCGGTGGGACGATTGGCGTACCAGGCGTTGAAGGCCTCGATCGTGCGGAACGCATGACGTTCCTCGATCGGCGCCGAGGGGTTCTCGTCCATCACGACGGACTTCGATCCGATCAGCACCAGTGCGTGTCGGCGGTTCATCGCCTCGACGTCATAGCCCATGTCGCGAGGGGCCATCGGACCCGGTTCATCGGAGGCGTCTTCTACCCCTTCGGTCCTGTTCTCTTCCGCGCCCCTCATCACGCGCGCGACGTCGTCGCTGACGGGCGACCCGTCCGCGGTCAGGATCTCGGCGCCGTCGAGCGCCTCCATGATCCTCGAGTGGTCATTCATCGGTCGATCCCCGAAGCATGTCGTTGAAGTCGCCGCCGACGCGCGCCCAGGCGCGCCGCACGACGAGGCCTGGCCGCGACCAGCGCGCGGCGCAGCGG
>DBMN01000111.1 GCA_002298965.1 Rhizobiales bacterium UBA697
GCCGGAGGGAGACCTCCGGCGCCCGTTTCGTTTAGCAGGGGGCAACAACCTATTGGGATATTGCCGCAACTTAAGTTGGTGTTAGGCTCCTATTAGCTCGCAATGGGGGTTCTGATGTACGAAGGGCTCACGTTCAATTTCAAAGGCAACCTGACCGATCAACATCTCATTTCCTTCGAGCGGCTAGGGAAGTCGCTTTCGGGATTGGATCGCCTTACAAATTCTGGGCTTGTGTTTTTCGAACATGGCCGCTTACCAAAGCAACGAGAGCGTGCTCCTGTATATTTAGTCACGAAACCTCCTGCTGTTGGCACTGTTGATCTTGTTGCATTCTTGGCAAATGTGCCCTTTATTCTTCCTATTGCAAAAGAAATAGTGACTACTGGAGGTTCGAATTTACTTGTTAATTTTATGGGATATGTCTTTTCTAAGTTTGGCGGAAGGAAGTCGGACGCGGAAATATATCTAAAATCGCTTGAGTCAATTCTTGAGAGCGATCGCAATTTCAAATTGCAGTCCGACGCTCAGTGGCAAAGTACATTCCTCTCCCTCGTTGACAAAATGTTACCTAATGTCCGATCCGCAGTAACTCCGATCGGCGAAGATGCTTCTGTTCTGGCTATTACGGATAGGGTGTCGGGTAAATCACTAATCATTGATGAGCCGATGGCTGACGCCATTCGTTCGGCCGATGACGTCGAGATTTCTGACGAGTATCCTCTCGAAATTGCGGTGGATGGTGTGATTCACCATTCTAGACAATTAAAAGTCGCTCATCCGGATTTTGCTGATCGCTATGTTACCGCGGAGATTAGGGATCCAATTTTTGAGATTGTTCCGAATGTCTATTCGGACGCGGCTGCTCAAAAGCGCAATATTCGAGTGCGTGTGCGTTCTATGAAGAAAGCTGGCGAGCTGCAGAAGTTCTATATCATGGGACTTGCGTGACCTTGGCTCGATTGGCTTCTTAAGCCTCCTTCCTCCCCCTTTGCGAAACGAACCGAGAACATGCTAGCGTCGCGCGCATGACATCGACCGTTCGAATCATCGGCATCGATCCCGGCCTCCAGCGCACCGGCTGGGGGGTGATCGACGTCGCGGGAAACCGCCTGTCCTTCGTCGCCTGCGGCACCATCACCTCGACCGCCAAGGACGAACTCGCCGGCCGGCTCGTCGAGTTGCACGACGGGCTCGCAGCGGTCGTCGCCGACCACGCGCCCGACGAGGCGGCGGTGGAGCACACGTTCGTCAACACCAACCCGACCTCGACGCTGAAGCTCGGTCAGGCGCGCGGCGTGGCGCTCCTGGTGCCGGCGAAGGCGGGGCTCTCGGTCGCCGAATACCAGCCGAACGCCGTCAAGAAGGCGATCGTCGGGGCGGGGCATGCCGACAAGGAGCAGGTCCAGCACATGGTCAGGATCCTGCTGCCCAAGGCGGTGTGGAAGGGGGCGGACGCGGCCGACGCGCTCGCCATCGCCATCTGCCACGCCCACCATCGCCAGACGCTGACGCGCGCCCTGCGCATTGCCGGGGCCTGAGGAGAGATCGATGATCGGCAAGCTCAAGGGCATCGTCGACGAATACGGCGACGACTTCGTCATCCTCGACGTCAACGGCGTCGGCTACGTCTGCTTCTGCTCGAGCCGCACGCTGCAGAACCTGCCTTCGCCGGGCGAGGCGGCGGTCCTGTCGATCGAGACGATCGTGCGCGAGGACATGATCCGGCTCTACGGCTTCGCCGATCTCGAGGAGCGCGAGTGGTTCCGCATCCTGACGACGGTGCAGGGGGTCGGCACCAAGGTGGCGCTGGCGATCCTGTCGGTGCTCAGGACGAGCGAACTGGCGTCTGCCATCGCGCTGAAGGACGTCACCGCGCTCTGCCGCGCCGCGGGCGTCGGCAAGAAGCTCGCCGAGCGCATCTGTCAGGAGCTGAAGGACAAGACGCCGGGCTTCGCCTCGGTCGATCCGGGCCTGGTGGCGCTCGCCGGCGGCATCGCCGAGAAGACGGCGCCGAAGCCGCTCGCCGACGCGGTCTCCGCGCTGGTCAATCTCGGCTATCCGCAGATCCGCGCGAGTGCCGCGGTGGCGGCCGCTGCCCGCAGCGCCGGCGAGGACGCCACGACCGAGACGTTGATCCGGCTGGGGCTCAAGGAACTGGCGCTGGCGTGAGGCCGAACGTTCGAAGTTCCAATCCTTTTCCCTGTTCGGCTTCACCCTGAGGTGCCCGACCGTGAGGCCGGGCCTCGAAGGGCGAAGCCACGACGGGCCGTGCCTCTCGGCCCTTCGCCCTTCGAGGCTCGCTTACGCTCGCACCTCAGGATGAAGGGCCTCCGCAGCGGGCCCAAATAAGCGAGTTTTGTCTGCTCGACCTCAGGTCGGCGCCGGGATGACCACCAGTTCGCCGTTCCTCACCCCGCGTTCGGCTCGGATCGCCTCGGCGAAGGCGCGGACGGCGGCGACGTCGCCGGAGAGCGCGGCGATCTCCAGGATCTCGCCGCCGGGCAGCGGCTGTTGCAGGCGGGTGGCGCGGACGTCGGTGCGGTCGCGATAGGCGGCGGCGAGGCGCTTGGCGAGTTCGCGGGTCTCGGGGTCGAAGACGAAGGTCAGCGAGGCGACGCAGTCGCGGCTCTCGCCGAGCACCTCGATGCCGCGGGCGAGCCCGGCCCGCGACAGGTCGCGCACCGCCTCCGAACGGTTGGAATAGCCGCGGGTGACCATGAAACGGTCGATCTCGCCCATCAGGTCGTCGTCGAAGGTCAGGGTCACGCGCTGCACGTCGGATCTCCGCTGGCGGACGGGGCGACTCGGCCCGTCGGTCGGGCGCATGGTGGCGCCCTTCGGCGATTTCGTCGATGGCGGGGCGACCGTCACGTCGACGCGGGGCGCGCCGCCGTCTCAGGGCGGCGGCGGAGCGGACAGCGCCAGGAGCTTCGGCACCAGCGCGGCGATCTCGCTGCGGGCGCCGGCTTCCAGCGCCTTCAGCCAACGTTTCGGGATGACGCTCGTGCCCCAGCGGGCACCCGCCAGCATGCCGGCGATGGCGCCGGTCGTATCGGCATCGTCGCCGCGGTTGACGGTGGCGACGATGCACGCCTCGAACGACGCGGCGGTGAAGAAGGCGGCGAGCGCCGTCTTCATCGTGTCGACGATGTAGGCGGTCGCCGGGCCGTGGTAGCCGGTGAAGGCGAAGTTGGGATGAGCCGCGACGAGCGCATCGGCGCGGGCGCGGGCGGCGGCGACGTCGCCGGTCGCGACCAGGATCCGCACCATGTCGATCAGCGCCAGCGTGGCGGCGTCGGAGAGCGGGTGGTTGTGGGTGGCGTGGGCCTGGGCGATGCCCCAGGTGGCGGCGCGGCTCGCGTCGTCGAGATTGGCGAGCGCCACCGGCAGGCAGCGCATGGCGGCCCCGTTGCCGGCGTCACCTTCGGCGAAGGGACCTTCGACCGTGCCGGCGGTGATGTAGCGGCGGATGCCGCGCCGGCAGGTGTTGCCGACGTCCGGCGGCTTGGAGCGCAGCCAGGCGGCGAATTCCTCGCAGACGTCGATCGCCTCGAAGCCGCCGCGCCGGGTCAGCGAACGGGCGAGGCAGAGCGACATCTGGGTGTCGTCGGTGACGGCGCCGGCCTTGAGCTTCAGCCAGCCGCCGCCGACGATGTCGCGGTGGACGCCGTACTCCGCCGCGATCTCGCGCGCCGTCATGAACTCGACCGTGGCGCCGAGGGCGTCGCCGATCGCGAGCCCCAGGAATGCGGCATGGGCGCGGTCGGCGATCTCGGGGGAGAGCTGCGTGGTCATGGGGCGATCCTCACCACGAGGTCTCGACGGGATAATCCCCGCCGATCACCAGCCATTCACCTTCCCCCTTCAACGGGTGGTCGGCGATCAGGCCGGAGAAGAACAGGACCTTCTGCAGCGGCACGCGCGCGGTCAGGATGGTGTCGCCGAAGCAGCCGGCGGTGTCGCGATCGGCCGAGAAGGAGACGAGCGCGTTCATGCGGACGACCGCATGGCGCTTGTCGATCTTCTGCAGCGCGACGTGTTCGCCGAAGTCGTTGACGCCGCGGTGGAGCGTCAGATGGCTGACGCCCGGTGCGACGAAGCGGTGGAGCGCCCACTGGCAGAACTCGTAGAGCAGGTCGAGCTGCGTCATGATCGAGTTCGAATGGAAGCGGCTCGACATCTTCTCCTCGACATAGGTCGTCCAGCGACCGGTGCCGATGCGGGTGATCGGGCCCTTGTGCCAGGTCGGGAAGATGCCGAATCGACTCTCGACCCAACCCTTCAGCACCGCGCCCTCGGGCCCGTTGGAATCGAAGCCCCAGCCGGCGACGAGGCGCAGCCAGGACGAGAGATAGCGCTTCGGCCCACTCTCGCCGCTCTCGCGCTGCTCGCGATCGATGGCGAACATCGCCCGCATGTAGGCGGAGAAGGCGCGGCCGGCCTCCTCGAGGTCCTCGGCGAGGTCGAGCATCTCGAACAGCGGACGGTTCATCTCGACGACGCCGGCGACATGCACCGGGCGCGGCGCCTCGACGAAGGCGACGGTGCCGAGATAGTCCGTCGGCAGACCGACGAGATTGGTGGAATGTCCGATCGTCCGGTCCGTGTTCATTCGCCCCCCTGATGGCCACAGGAGAGCACGGCCGATGACGCGGCGCCAGATCGGGGATGTTGCGATGCGGCGTTTCCCGCCGCATCGCTTCGTCGAAGGATCGGTCTCAGTCCATCGACGGATGGAAGACGCGGATGCGATGGCCGTCGGGGTCGAGGGCGGTGAAGGTGCGGCCGAAGTCCATGGCGGTCGGGATCTGCGCGATGGTCAGGCCGCGCGCGGCCCAGTCGGCGTGCGTGGCGTCGACCGCGTCGTCGGAGGCGACCGCGACGGCGATCTCGCCGCCGCCGCCGAGGATCGAGGCCGAAGGCTGGACGCCGCCGACGCGCCACAGGCCGAGCGTCAGGCCGCCGCCGAGCGGCAGCATGGCGAAGGTGTCGGAGATCTCGATCGTCTCGCGCCCGAGGAGGTCGCACCAGAAGGCGGCGGACCGGCGGGCGTCGGAGACGTAGAGGATCAGCATGCCGGGAGTGATGGTGGTCTCGGTTTCGGTCTTCATGGGGTCACCTCGTGTTGGAAGGATGAGCCACCATGCGACGGGCTGCCGACAGTTTCCGTCAGCAGTATGCGCCGTCACGTCGGCGGGCCGATGCCCTCGGCGCGGCGCCATTCGGCGACGAGGGTGCGGCGGCGGCGGGGCGGACGCGCCTCCTCGATCGTCGCCGTCACCATGCGGTCGACGCGGAAATGGCGGAAGGCGCCGCGCGTCTCGCACCAGGCGGCGAGCACCCGTGTCTCCTCCATGAAGCCGAGGGCGACCGGCCAGACGACGCGGCGGGTCTCGCGGCCCTCGGCGTCGCGATAGACGAGGGCGAGCTTCTTCTCTTCCCGTAGGGCGCGGCGCAGCTGGGCGAGGTCGACGACCTCCGGCGGGTGGAGCCGCTTGGTCGAGACGAGCAGCGACGGCTCGTCGAGCGCGGCGCGGCGGTCGGCTGGCAGGACGGCGGCGATCTTGGCGATGGCGTCGCGGGCGGCGAGCGCGAGGCGCGCGTCGGTCTGGGCGGCGACCCAGCGCGAACCGAGCATCAGCGCCTCGATCTCTTCGTCGCGGAACATCAGCGGCGGCAAGAGGAAGCCGGAGCGCAGCACGTAGCCGACGCCGGCCTCGCCCTCGATGTCGGCGCCCTCGCCGACGAGTGTCGCCACGTCGCGATAGACGGTGCGCAGCGACACGCCGAGTTCGGCCGCCAGTTCCGCCCCCGTCACCGGGGTGCGGCGGCGACGCAGCGCCTGGACGAGGGCGAGGAGGCGGGCGGCGCGCGACATGGGTGGGCTCACGCCGTCCGGTCGATCACTCGACCGACCAGCCGAAGGCGATGGAATCGACGATCGGCTTGGCGGCCTTCATCTCGGCGGCGTTGGAGGCGAACTCGCGATCGCCGGCGACGGCGCTCGCCGCCTTGTCGGGAACGCCCGACGGCAGGGCGAAGCGCACCGAGACGATGCAGCCGCCCGGCGCCGGCTTGTCCAGCTCGCCGCCCTTCCAGTCGGTGACCGAGCCGCCGTAGTCCCAGTCGAAGCCGGAGAGCGCGAAGGGCTTGCCGTTGAGCTTCTCGACCTCGGCGATCGAGAGACCGGGGCGGACGCCGTTCTGGGCGCCGATCCTGTTGTCGCGGGCCGGGCGGATCGAGGAGAGCTTCTCGCGCTTCTTGTCGTCGGCCCAGAAGAACTCGAGCCGCTTCTTGGCGTCCTTGGGGTAGAGGACGGTGGCGCCGATCTTCTCGCCCTCGGCGCCGTCGACCTGCTTCCAGACGACGTTGTCCTTGCCGAAGGCGGCGACGAGCTTGGCATGGGACGTGTCCGCGCCGAGCGGGCCGGTGCAGGAGAGGACCGGCGACGCGGCTTCCTGAGCGGCGGCGGGTGCGGCGAGGGCGAGGATCGAGGCGAGGGCGGAAGCCGGGGCGGAAAGCCGGGCAAAGAGGGGCATCGTCGCGTCTCCTTGGGGATGCGTTCGGGCGATCCTACACCGGAACGAACCGCCTGTGGTGATCGAGATCGTCTCGCACTCGATGGAGTGGACAATCGGGGATTGCGTCGAGGGCGCGACTGGACGACATTGGCGCAACTATCGGAGGCGTCGGTCGTGCGGTCGACCATGGGCATGCGGGTGCGGACGCCGCTCGACCGCAGGGCCCGAGGAGGGCTGATGATGACCTTCGCCGAACGCCGCAGCATCGGATGGACGACCGCCTTCGTCGCGCCGTTGATCGGATATTGGTTCTGGCTGGCCATCTTCCACGCCGACGCCCTGTTCTCCGAAGGCGGGGTACGGCTCGCTCGGCTCGCGACCGTCCCGGCATTCGTGACGTCCATCGACGACGCGTTTCAGTTCCTCTTCGTCTCCGTGGTGATCAGTCAGTTGGCCGGCGCCGTGCCTGCCTTCGTCGGTGGGACGATCTGCGCCCATCTGGTCGATACGGAGCGACTGCGGCCGCGCGACGTCGCTTTCGTGGTGGCGGTGTCGGTCGCGGTGACCGTCCTGACGCCCCCAGTGTTCTTTGCCTCGGGTACTTCCTTGCGCATGGCTGGAATCCTCTTGCTGGCGTTCGCTCCCGCCTCGATCGGGGGTGGGCTGGGAGCCTTCCTCTGGATCCGCTGGCGTCGAAGGCGGTGTGCGGCGGCTCGCCTCGCCGCGCCGGGAGCGCGACGCAGCGCATCGTGAGGTGCGCGTTCTCGCTTCGTCCCGCCGACGCCCCGTGCTAGGGATGCGCGCGACGGCCTGCGGACGGACGATTCGATGACCACACCCAAGCGACTGATATCGGGCGAGAAGCGCGAGGAGGACCTCGACGCGACGCTTCGGCCGCAGGCGCTCGGCGACTTCGTCGGCCAGCAGGCGGCGCGGGAAAATCTCTCGGTCTTCATCGAGGCGGCCAAGCATCGCCGCGACGCGCTCGACCACGTGCTCTTCGTCGGCCCGCCCGGCCTCGGCAAGACGACGCTCGCCCAGATCGTGGCGCGCGAACTCGGCGTCAACTTCCGTTCCACCTCGGGCCCGGTGATCGCCAAGGCGGGCGATCTCGCGGCGCTGCTGACCAATCTCGAGGAACGCGACGTCCTCTTCATCGACGAGATCCACCGGCTCAATCCGGCGGTGGAAGAGATCCTCTATCCGGCGATGGAGGACTATCAGCTCGATCTGATCATCGGCGAGGGGCCGGCGGCGCGCTCGGTGAAGATCGATCTGGCGAAGTTCACGCTGGTCGCCGCCACCACGCGGCTCGGGCTTCTGACGACGCCGCTGCGCGATCGTTTCGGCATCCCGATCCGGCTGAACTTCTACACGGTCGCCGAACTCGAATACATCGTGAAGCGCGGTGCCCGGTTGATGGGCCTCGCCATGACCGAAGAGGGCGCCAACGAGATCGCGCGGCGCTCGCGCGGCACGCCGCGCATCGCCGGCCGCCTGCTGCGCCGGGTGCGCGACTTCGCCATCGTCGCCGGCAAGGACGCGATCGATCGCGAGATCGCCGACCGCGCGCTGTTGCGGCTCGAGGTCGACCGCGCCGGGCTCGATCAGCTCGACCGGCGCTATCTCGACGTCATCGCCGTGTCCTTCGGCGGCGGTCCTGTCGGCATCGAGACGATCGCGGCGGCGCTCTCCGAGCCGCGCGACGCGATCGAGGAGATCGTCGAGCCCTATCTGATCCAGCAGGGTTTCGTGCAGCGCACCCCGCGCGGCCGCATGCTGACGCAGGCCGCCTTCCGCCACATCGGCATGGAGCCGCCGACGGGCCGGCCGGAGCAACTGGGGCTCGGGCTCGACGAGGACTAGTCCTCGCCGCCCGCGCGCCCTCAGCCCTCGATCTCCTCGCGGAGCATCTCCAGCGCCAGCCATTCGTCCTCGGCCGCCGACAGCGCCGTCTGCGTCTCGTCGACCGCCTTCGACACCTTGTCGAAACGGGCGGGATCGCGGGCGTAGAGGTCGGGGTCGGCCATCAGGCCATGGAGCTCGCCGAGCTTCTTCTGCAGCGCCTCGATCTTTCCCGGCAGAGTCTCGAGCGCATGCTTCTCCTTGAAGGAGAGCCGCCGCTTCTTCGCCGGTTCCTCGGCCCGCGGCGTCTCCGCCTTGGGCGCGCGCGCCGGGGCTTCCGCCTTCTCGACGCGGCGGGCGGCGACGCCGGCGCCGCGCTGGGCGACCATGTCGGAATAGCCGCCGGCATACTCGACCCAGCGCCCGTCGCCTTCCGCCATCACCACGGAGGAGCAGACGCGGTCGAGGAAGTCGCGGTCGTGACTGACGACGATGACGGTGCCGGGGTGATCGCCGAGCATCTCCTCGAGCAGATCGAGCGTCTCGAGGTCGAGGTCGTTGGTCGGCTCGTCGAGCACCATCAGGTTGGCCGTCCGCGCCAGCGCGCGGGCGAGCATCAGACGGCCGCGCTCGCCGCCCGACAGAACCGACACGGGCGTGTTGGCCTGATCGGGCGAGAACAGGAAGTCCTTCATGTAGCCGATGACGTGGCGCATCTCGCCGCCGACCGAGACGTGGTCGCCGCGGCCGCCGGTCAGCGTCTCGCGGAGGCTCGCGGTCGGGTCGAGCGCCTCGCGCTTCTGGTCGAGCGTCACCATCTCGACGTTGGCGCCGATGCGGACCGAACCCGCGTCGGGCGCGAGGCGGCCGGTGAGAAGGCCGAGCAGCGTCGACTTGCCGGCGCCGTTGGCACCGACGACGCCGATCCGGTCGCCGCGGGCGATGCGCATCGAGAAGTCGGCGACGATCGGCCGGTCATAGCTCTTGGCGATGCCCTTGGCCTCGATCACCAGCTTGCCGGACTGTTCGGCCTCGGCGAGCGCCATCTTGACCTCGCCCTGCACCCGCCGCTCGGTCTTGCGCCGCTCGCGCAGGGCGCCGAGGTCGGCGAGGCGGCGCTGGTTGCGCTTGCGCCGGGCGGTCACGCCGTAGCGCAGCCAGTCGAGTTCCATGGCGATCTTGCGGTCGAGCTTGTGGCGCGCCGCCTCTTCCTGCTCCAGCAGGTCGTCGCGCCAGGCCTCGAAGTCGTGGAAGCCGCGATCCATCCGTCGCGTCCGGCCGCGATCGAGCCAGACGGTCGCCCGCGACAGGTTCTCGAGGAAGCGCCGGTCGTGCGAGATCAGGACGAGCGCCGAGCGCATCGTCTTCAACTCGGCCTCGAGCCATTCGATCGCCGGCAGGTCGAGATGGTTGGTCGGCTCGTCGAGCAGCAGCACATCGGGTTCGGGGGCGAGCACGCGGGCGAGCGCGGCGCGGCGGATCTCGCCGCCCGACAGCGTCTTCGGATCCTCGTCGCCGGTCAGGCCGAGGTCTTCCAGCAGCAGGCGGGCGCGGTGACCGTCGTCGCCCGGTCCGAGACCGGCCTCGACATAGGCGAGCGTGGTGGCGAAGCCCGAGAGATCCGGCTCCTGCGGCAGATAGCGGATGGTGACGCCGCCCTGGACGACGCGTTCGCCGCCGTCGGCCTGGAGGATGTCGGCGGCGACCTTGAGCAGGGTCGACTTGCCCGAGCCGTTGCGCCCGACGAGACAGATGCGTTCGCCCTCGTGCACCATCAGTTCGGCGCCCTCGAGCAGAGGGGCGCCGCCGAAGGTCAGCGTGACGTCGCGAAGCGTGAGAAGAGGTGCGGCCATGGCGTCCGATTAGCCGATCGTCGGCCGGAACGCCACGCCGATTCGTCGTCGGGGCGCGTTTCACGCACCCGGCGTGACGTGTTCCGGTCCGGGGAAGCGGCGCTCGCGCACCTCGTCGCCGTAGGTCTTGGCGGCGGCACGGATCACCGGGGCGAGCTCGGCATAGCGCTTCACGAACTTCGGGGTGAAGTCGGAGAAGACGCCGAGCAGGTCGTCGATCACCAGCACCTGACCGTCGCAGGCGACGGAGGCGCCGATGCCGATGGTCGGGATCGCCACCGCTTCGGTGATGCGGCGGGCGAGCGGCTCGACCGTGCCCTCGACCACCACGGCGAAGGCGCCGGCCTCGGCGACGGCGACGGCATCGGCGAAGATCTTCGCCGCCTCTTCCGGGTTGCGACCCTGGGTGCGGAAGCCGCCGAAGGCGTTGACCGCCTGGGGCGTCAGGCCGACATGGGCCATCACCGGCACGCCGCGCTCGACGAGGAAGCGGATGGTCGGCGCCATCTCGGTGCCGCCCTCGAGCTTCACCGCCTGGGCGCCGGTCTCGGCGAGCACGCGGGCGGAGGCGCGGAAGGCCTGTTCCGGGCTCTCCTGATAGGCGCCGAAGGGCAGGTCGACGACGACCATGGCGCGCTTGGAGCCGCGCACCACGGCGGCGCCGTGGGCGATCATCATGTCGAGCGTCACGGCGAGCGTCGACGGCAGGCCGTAGACGACCATGCCGAGCGAATCGCCGACCAGCAGGAAGTCGACCTCGTCGTCGAGCATCTGCGCCATCGGCGCGGTATAGGCGGTGAGCGAGACGATCGGCGTCTTGCCCTTGGCGTTGCGGATGTCGCGGACGGTGCGGCGCCGGACTTCGGCGTGAGTGCTCATGATGGACTCGCGTTTCGGGCCTCGATGGACGAAGCCTCGGGAATGCCGATCGATCGGATCAGTTGGCCTGGCCCCAGGCGGCGAAGGCGTCGGCGAAGGCGGCGTCGCCCGCGCCCGACTTCTCGAGCGTCAGGATGCCGCGTCGGCCGTTGTCGTAGAGGATCGGGATGTCGATCCAGCCACGCTCCTTGATCAGTTTGAAGTTGCGCTCGCGGTCGGTCTCGGCCGCGCCCAGCGCGATCCAGAAGAAGTTGTCGGCGACCTTGGCGGAGGCCGCGATCAGCGGATCGCCGCGCGACTGTTCGGTCGCCTTCATGATCATGCCCGGCACGCCGGTGACGGCCTTGCCGTCGAAGTCGGCGGGCAGCTGGAACTTGATCTCGACCAGATGGCTCGCCGGGAAGGACGTGTCGGCGTTGGGGCGCATCGACAGGTTCACGACCATCTTGCGGTCGGGGATCTCGGCACGCACCCTGAGCAGCACGGCGTCGCGGCCGGCGGTCGGGTCGGGCACCACCTGCCACACCACCTTGCCGGGCGAGATGATCGCCTGGGCGCCGGCCTTGCCCTCCTCGTAGAGGATGGCCTTCTGGGCGACCAGCGGGACCGCCTGCTTCGGCATGGCGTCGGCCCGCGAGCCGTCGGCGCCCTGCAGCTGCGGCTGGGTGGTGATGGTCTGGGTCGGCACAGGCTTGGCCGGCCCGTTCTTGCCGGCGTCGTCGGAGGCGATGCGGTCGGTGACCTTCGGCGTCAGCTTCTCGCCGCCGCGCGAGGCCATGTCGACGACCTTCTCGCCGCGGCCGCCGAAGAAGGCGGAGATCGCCTCGCGCTGCGACCACAGTGCGACGATGCCGATGACGAAGACGATGATCGCGGCGCCGAGGCCGATCATCACCGGCAGGCGCGAGGGACCGCGCTCGCCGTTGATCGCCTCGTCGCGGCGTCGACGGCGCTCGGCCGTCTCGCGACGGCGCGGCGGTTCGGCGTTTTCGCGGCCGAAGCTCGGCAGCGCCGTCTCGGCCAGCGCGTCGCGAGCCTGACGGCCGAGTTCCTTGGTCGCCGAACCGAGCTGGCCGGCCTCGTCCACGACGGTGCGCAGCGCCGCGGTCGGCGCGGTCGG
>DBMN01000343.1:0-9455 GCA_002298965.1 Rhizobiales bacterium UBA697
GCCGACGATGGCGACGGCGGCGAGGATCACGCCGAGATTGCCGCGACGCTTGGGCGGTCGTTCGTCGGGATCGGGCGGGGTGACGGGCGGAACCCAGAGAACCGGCAGATTGGACGACATGGGGGAAACGCTCCGAAGCGAAGCACCCCGGCAGAGCGGGGCGGCCGAGGCGGAGGATCGGCCGCGATCTCGGCGAGAGAAGGGCAGCTCTTCGTCCGGATCGCGGCGGCGCGCGCCGTCGTGTCTCGCATTCGTTTCCATGGCGACGCTGGACAAGTGCCCCCGCCCGGACGATGGTCTGCCCCCAGCCCGACGGAGCCCGCCTTGACCGAACTCGAAGACGCCCTCGCCCGCATCGACCGCCTGGAGGCGACCATCGCCGATCAGGACCGCACCATCGAGGAGCTGAACGCCATGGTGGTCCAGCAATGGAAGCGCATCGAGATCCTCGATCGCCGCACCGCCATGCTGTCCGACCAGCTGCTGGAGATGGAGAGCCGCTCCGGCCTGTCGCGTCCCGCCGATCCGCCGCCGCCGCACTGGTGAGCGCGCCGGCCTATCGCGCCGGATCGAAGAGCCGATAGAGCCCGACATGGCCGCGCGGCGTCAGGCGCCCGAGTTCGGGCAGCGACGCGGCATCGGTCTCGCCGATCGCCAGCACGTGGTCGAAGCGCGCGACGTGGTCCGCGAGGTCGCGGCCGAACCACGCATAGGTCTGCCGCAGATCGAAGATCGTCGTCTTCGAATTCTCCGGCGCCTGCTGCAGCCGGTCGTCGCGGAAACGCAGCGGCTGCTGGCCCGGATAGACGAAGAGCGACTGGACGACGATACTGCGCTCGATCACCGCATAGGCGGCGAGGTGATAGATCCCGGTGCGCCGCCGCCGTTCGGCATGGGTCAGATCGCGGTTGGCGTCGGTCTGGACGACGAAGACCCGTTCGCCCGGCTTCACGGCGGCGAGCACCATGTCGAGATCCAGCCGCTCGCGGTCCGTCGCCGCCCAGCGCACCGCCGTCGCCGCCGAGGCGAAGCCGACCACGACGACGAGCATCGCCACCCAGGCGACCGCAAGACGCCTGCCGAAGAAAACCGACGTCTCGAGACTCGCCGCCAGGAACAGCGCCGCGACCAGCAGCGGCCGCCAGCCCGCCATGTGGACGCCGCCGAAACTGTTGGGCGTGACGGCGAAGAGCACCAGGGCCATCCAGATCGCCGGCAGCGCCCGCCGGTCGATCCTGAGCGCGCCGAGGGCCCAGGCCGGCAGCAGCAGGCCGATCACCAGCGTCAGAGCCGCCGCGTTGTGCCACCACGGGCCGATGTCGAGCAGCCGCTCGATCTGTCCGAGGCGGACGAGCGGGTCCTCGAAACCGCGCACCGACGTGTCGATCACCGCCCATTCGGTCCGCGTCGCCCGTTCGAAGACGAGGAGCCCCACCACCGGCACGATCTGCACCGCGTCGCGCGCCCAGCCGCGCAGGCGCTCGCCCATCCCCCCTCCCCGGCCGAGATCGCGCAGCCGCGCCCCGATCACCCACAGGCCGTAGGCGCCGAAGCCGGCGAGATGGGCGGTGTAGAGCAGTAGGCAGAAGATCGCCCCGCCGAAACCCCTGAGCCACGGCCGACGCTCGTCGATCGCCTCCCACCACGCCGCGGCGAAGAGCATCAGCGCCATCGCGAGGTTGAAGGAGAGGAAGCCGCGATCGAAGCCGGAGTTGAAGACGAGCGGCACCGCGAGGAGCTGCGGCAGACCGATCCGCCGCCGCAACGCCCAGGACAGCGCCGCGACGCCGCCGACGGTCAGAAGGGCCGTGACGACGACATAGAGCCGCCCGGCGTCCCAGACGTCGAGCACGCGCCCGACGGCGACCATCCACAGATCGAAGGCGAGATTGGGCACGAGCCCCCAAGCCGAGCGGAAATGCGCCGCGACCGAAGGATCGTCGAGCCGGGTCAGGATCCAGCCGCGCGCCAGATGGTTGGGATAGTCCTGCAGGCCGAGATGGACGAAGGCGCCGACCGGCCAGATCGCCAGTGCGAAGAGGACGAGCCCGATCGCCGCGACGACGCCCGAGGCCGGCCGCAACCCGCCGTCCGGCACCGCTCGGCGACGGGCGAGCAGACGGCGCACGGCCGAAGGCCGACCGCGCCCCTCGTCGGTGATGGCGTCCTGCGAGGTCCCCATCGCGCCCCCTCGTGTCCTGCCGTCGCGGCGAGGAGTGCCGCGACGGATGTCACCGCGAGACGAGGACCGAATGCCGTCCGACCGCGCGGACGACGTGCCGTCAGGCCTCGACCTTCAGCACCTGGATGAAGGCTTCCTGCGGGATGTCGACCTTGCCGAACTGCCGCATGCGCTTCTTGCCCTCTTTCTGCTTGTCGAGGAGCTTGCGCTTGCGGGTGGCGTCGCCGCCGTAGCACTTGGCCGTCACGTCCTTGCGCAGCGCTCGGATCGTCTCGCGCGCCACGATCTTGCCGCCGATCGCCGCCTGGACGGGGATCTGGAACATGTGCGGCGGGATGACGTCCTTCAGCTTCTCGCAGATGGCGCGACCCCGGCTCTCGGCGCGGGTCTTGTGGACCAGCATGGAGAGCGCGTCGACCGCCTCGCCGTTGACCAGGATCTGCAGCCGAACGAGGTCCGATTCGCGATAGTCGGCGATGTGATAGTCGAACGAGGCGTAGCCCTTCGACACCGACTTCAGCCGGTCGTAGAAGTCGAACACCACCTCGTTCAGCGGCAGCTCGTAGACCACCATGGCGCGCGAGCCGGCATAGGACAGGTCGAGCTGGACGCCGCGCTTGTCCTGGCAGAGCTTCAGGACGGAGCCGAGATACTCGTCCGGCGTCATGATCGTCGCCTTGATCCAGGGCTCCTCGATCTCGCGGATGCGGGTGACGTCGGGCATGTCGACCGGGTTGTGCAGCTCGATCTCCGAGCCGTCGACCAGCTTCATCTTGTAGACGACCGAGGGCGAGGTCGCGATCAGGTCGAGATTGAACTCGCGCTCCAGACGCTCCTGGATGATCTCGAGATGGAGCAGGCCGAGGAAGCCGCAGCGGAAGCCGAAGCCGAGCGCCGCGGAGGTCTCCATCTCGAAGGTGAAGGAGGCGTCGTTGAGGCGCAGCTTGCCGACCGCGGTGCGCAGGTCCTCGAAGTCGGCGGCGTCGACCGGGAACAGGCCGCAGAACACCACCGGCTGGGTCGGACGGAAGCCCGGCAGCTTCTCGGCGCAGGGCTTGCGCTCGTCGGTGATGGTGTCGCCGACGCGGGTGTCGGCGACTTCCTTGATCGAGGCGTTGATGAAGCCGATCTCGCCGGGGCCGAGCTCCTTGAGCTCCACCATCTTCGGGGTGAAGACGCCCATGCGCTCGACGTCGTAGGTGGCGCCGGCCTCCATCATGCGGATCTTCTGACCCTTGCGCATGACGCCGTCGACGATGCGGACCAGCACGACGACGCCGAGATAGGTGTCGTACCAACTGTCGACCAGCATCGCCTTGAGCGGCGCCTCGCGGTCGCCCTTCGGCGCCGGCAGGCGGGTGACGATGGCTTCGAGCACGTCGCCGATGCCGATGCCGGTCTTGGCCGAGATCGGCACGGCATCGGAGGCGTCGATGCCGATCACCTCTTCGATCTGTTCCTTGACGCGGTCGCAGTCGGCCGCCGGCAGATCGACCTTGTTGAGGATCGGGACGATCTCGTGATTGTTGTCGAGCGCCTGGTAGACGTTGGCCAGCGTCTGCGCCTCGACGCCCTGGGAGGCGTCGACGACGAGCAGCGAACCCTCGCAGGCGGCGAGCGAACGGCTGACTTCGTAGGCGAAGTCGACGTGACCGGGCGTGTCCATGAGGTTCAGGACATAGGTCTCGCCGTCCTTGGCCTTGTAGTCGAGGCGCACGGTCTGCGCCTTGATGGTGATGCCGCGTTCGCGCTCGATCTCCATGTTGTCGAGCACCTGCTCGACCATTTCGCGCGTCTCGAGGCCGCCGGTCGTCTGAATGAGACGGTCGGCCAACGTCGACTTGCCATGGTCGATGTGGGCGATGATGGAGAAGTTGCGGATGTGCTTCAGATCGGTCGTCATGGCGCCGTGGATACCAGCGCCGACAGCCGAAAGAAAGGCCCGCGGCGCGACTTTTCGGCCCTGCGCGGCCGTCGAGCCCCCACGATGTCGCACCACGCGCATGCGTTGCCGCACGCGACCGCGTCGCGCCTGTCACATCAGAACTTCATTACATAAGAATGTTCTGAACTCGCGCCGTCGGAGGAGGGCCGTCACGACGGGCGAGCGGCCGACCGCGAGCGACCTCGGACGGGGACGTTGCGCTCGGGCACCCCGGAGACCGTTCCCATGAATCTCAGATCCATCGCCCTCGCCGCCGCCGTCACCCTCGTCGCCGCGCCGGCCGTCGCCGCCGGCCCCGACGGGGTCTATTCCCGCCCCAACGGCACCACCGCCAAGGTCACCACCTGCGGCGGCAACCTCTGCGCCAAGGTGCAGGAATCCGGCTTCGACATGTTCATGACCGGCATCGCGCCCGCCGGCGACGGCAAGTGGAAGGGCGACATGAAGCATCCCGACATGCCGGGCTTCATGACCTTCAACGGCACCGTCACCACCACGCCCGGCGGCCTGAAGATCCAGGGCTGCGCCGTCGGCCAGTCGATGTGCGATTCGGAGGTGTGGACGCGCAAGTGAGCGTCCCGCACGGCGACGTCGCCGCCGCCCCTCGCCGGCGATCCGGGCCTGCGCCCGGATCGTCCCGTTCACCGCTTGCGGCGCAGCCGGATCGTCACCTCGCAGCCGACGATCTCCATGCCCTCGGGCGGGGTCGGCAGGCGGTCGATGCCGACGTCGTCGGCCGAGACGTCCATCATCACGCCCTCGTCCTCGACGTAGAAATGGTGATGGCTGTCGACCCGGGTGTCGAAGAAGGACTTCGCCCCCGCCGCCGCGAGCTCGACCAGGAGGCCGGCCTCGGTGAACTGCTTCAGGGTGTTGTAGACGGTGGCGAGCGACACCTTCGCCCCCGCCGCCAGCGCTTCCGAATAGACCTGCTCGGCCGAGACGTGGCGATCGCCCTGGCTGAACAGCACGCCGACGAGATCGAGACGCTGGCGCGTCGGCCTCAGGCCATGGGCGCGCAGCCGCTCGACGGCGGGACCGTCGCGACGACCGATCGACACGACGACACCCTCGTCCGCGCCCCCGAAGGCGTCGTCGGACGGATCGGCGTAGGCTCTGGCGGCTTCGAACATGCGGGCTCTCCGGTGGGTCGACGATTGATCATATAATGCGACGCATTCGCAAATTCTGCAAGGGCCGCCCGATCGCGACTGCGACCATGGACGCGTTCCCCCGCAGGTCCACGGATCTTTCGGCGGCTTCTCCCCTGTGTTAGGAAGGCGCCGAACCTCCGCTCGCCCCGAGGACGACGCCCGCGGGACGAGCCACCATCCCGATCAGGGGGAAGAAGAAGAGACGATGTCCGAGCGCCCCTCCAGCCTCTCCTACGAAGACCTGCTCGCCTGCGGCCGCGGCGAGATGTTCGGCCCCGGCAACGCCCAGCTGCCGCTGCCGCCGATGCTGATGTTCGATCGCATCGTGGAGATCTCCGAGACGGGCGGCGCCCACGGCGTCGGTCTGGTGCGCGCCGAGTTCGACATTCGTCCCGACCTCTGGTTCTTCCCCTGCCACTTCCAGGGCGACCCCGTCATGCCGGGCTGCCTAGGCCTCGACGCGCTGTGGCAGCTGACCGGCTTCTTCCTCGGCTGGCTCGGCCTGCCCGGCAAGGGCCGCGCCCTCGGCGTCGGCGAGGTGAAGTTCTCCGATCAGGTCCTGCCGACGACGAAGCTCGTCGAGTATCGCGTCGACCTGAAGCGCGTCTTCAAGACCAAGCTCAAGATGGGCATCGCCGACGGCACGCTTCTCGCCGACGGCAAGCCGATCTACGAGGTCAAGGACATGCGCGTCGGCCTGTTCCAGGCCTGATTTCCGCGAAGGGTCCGGCGCACGTCGCCGTGTTCCGTGATAGAGTTCTCCGCGCCGCCCGAGCGGCGCGGGGTCGAACGCCGATGGGCGGTTCGAAGTTCGACACGAGCGCCGCCGGTGGGCGGACGCCAGCGAAAGAGGTGATCCCATGAGGCGGGTCGTCGTGACGGGTATGGGCATCGTTTCCTCCATCGGAAACGACAAGGCGGCAGTTCTGGACAGCCTGCTGAACGCACGCTCCGGCATCGAGCGCGCCGAGCAGTACGCCCAGCTCGGCTTCCGCTGCCAGGTTCACGGAATGCCGCACATCGACGTCGAGCCGCTGATCGACCGCCGCAACATGCGCTTCCACGGCGGCGGCACCGCCTGGAACCACGTCGCGATGGATCAGGCGATCGCCGATTCCGGCCTCGAAGAGGGCGACATCAAGAACCCGCGCACCGGCATCGTCATGGGCTCGGGTGGTCCCTCCACCCGCACCATCGTCGAGGCCGCCGCCATCACCCAGGACAAGGGCCCCAAGCGCATCGGCCCCTTCGCCGTGCCGAAGGCCATGTCCTCGACCGCTTCCGCCACGCTCGCCACCTTCTTCGGCATCAAGGGCGTGAACTATTCGATCTCGTCCGCCTGCGCGACGTCGAACCACTGCATCGGCAACGCCTACGAGATGATCCAGTGGGGCAAGCAGGACGTGATGTTCGCCGGCGGCTGCGAGGATCTCGACTGGTCGCTGTCGAACCTGTTCGACGCCATGGGCGCCATGTCGTCGAAGTACAACGACACGCCCGCCACCGCCTCGCGCGCCTACGACAAGAACCGTGACGGCTTCGTCATCGCCGGCGGCGCCGGTGTGCTGGTGCTCGAGGAGTACGAGCGCGCCAAGGCCCGTGGCGCCAAGATCTACGCCGAGATCGTCGGCTACGGCGCGACCTCGGACGGCTACGACATGGTCGCCCCGTCGGGCGAGGGCGCGATCCGCTGCATGCAGCAGGCGCTCGCGACCGTGAAGACGCCGATCGACTACATCAACCCGCACGCCACGTCGACGCCGGTCGGCGATCAGAAGGAGATCGAGGCGATCCGCGCGGTGTTCGGGGCGAACTGCCCGCCGATCTCGGCGACCAAGTCGCTGACCGGCCACTCGCTCGGCGCCACCGGCGTGCAGGAGGCGATCTATTCGCTGCTGATGATGGAGAACGACTTCATCTGCAAGAGCGCCAACATCGAAGAGATCGACCCGGCCTTCGCCGACATGCAGATCGTGCGCGAGCGCATCGACGGCGTGAAGCTCGGCACGGTCCTGTCGAACTCCTTCGGTTTCGGCGGCACCAACGCGACGCTGGCGTTCTCGCGCCACGACATCTGATCGGGCACGCCCGGTCCGAGGCAAGATCACGGCTTTCCCGATGGCGTGACCACGCCGCGGGAAGGCCGTCGTCTTTCCGTCACGAATTCGAAAGAAGACCGACGCGTCGTCCCGCGGGATCCGATGCGGCGGGGCAAGAAGAGAAAGGGACCCGATGAGCGGGATCATGGCGGGTAAGCGCGGCCTCGTGATGGGCGTCGCCAACGATCATTCCATCGCCTGGGGCATCGCCAAGAAGCTCGCCGGCCAGGGCGCCGAGCTCGCCTTCACCTATCAGGGCGAGGCCTTCGGCCGCCGCCTGAAGCCGCTCGCCGAATCGATCGGCTCGACGATGCTGCTGCCCTGCGACGTGGAGGACATCGCCTCGGTCGACGCCGTCTTCGAGACGCTCGCCGCCCAGTGGGGCAAGATCGACTTCCTCGTCCACTCGATCGGCTTCTCCGACAAGAACGAGCTCAAGGGCCGCTACGCCGACACCACCCGCGAGAACTTCTCGCGCACCATGGTGATCTCGTGCTTCTCCTTCACCGAGATCGCCAAGCGTGCGGCCGCGATGATGAACCGCGGCGGTTCGATGATCACGCTGACCTACGGCGGCTCGACCCGCGTCATGCCGAACTACAACGTGATGGGCGTGGCCAAGGCGGCGCTCGAGAGCTCGGTGCGCTATCTCGCCATGGACTTCGGCCTCGACGACATCCGCGTCAACGCCATCTCCGCCGGCCCGGTCCGCACCCTCGCCGGCTCCGGCGTCTCCGATGCGCGCGTGATGTACAACTATCAGAAGCGCAACTCGCCGCTCGGTCGCACCGTGACCATCGACGAGGTCGGCGGCACCGCGCTCTACCTCCTCTCCGACCTGTCCTCGGGCGTCACCGGCGAGATCCACTTCGTCGATTCGGGCTATTCGATCGTCTCGATGCCCCGCCTCGAGGAGCTCAAGGCCCAGGAGAGCCGCGAGGAAGCCGCCGGCAAGGCCTCCGCAGCCGAGTGATCCTCGGACACCCGAATGCACGGCGGCCGCGCGGGGATCCCCCACGCGGCCGCTCTCGTTTCGCCGCCCCTTCGGAAGGCCGCCATGTTCGCATCGCTGTGGATCGTCACCACCGTCACCGCCGCCGGCGCCCAGACGCTGCGTAACGCGCTGCAGCGCGGGCTGACGGCGTCGCTCGGCACGCTCGGCGCGACCAACGTGCGCTTCCTCTTCGGCCTGCCCTTCACCTTCGTCTTCCTCGGCACCCTGATGGCGGCGACCGGTGACCGCCCGCATCCGCAGGCGCTGTTCTGGCTGTGGGCGGCGCTCGGCGGCCTCGCCCAGATCGCCGCGACCGCCCTGATGCTCACCGCCATGCAGGATCGCTCCTTCGTCGTGACGATCGCGCTGACCAAGACCGAGGCGGTTCAGGCCGCGCTGTTCTCGCTGGTCTTCCTCGGTGAAGTGCCGACGCCGACGCTGGTCGTCGCGATCGCGCTGGCGACCTTCGGCGTGCTGATCATGTCCTGGCCGAAGGGCGGCATCGCCGCGGCGACCGGCTCGCGCTTCGCCGGCTTGCGCCCGGCGCTGCTCGGCATCGCCTCGGGCGGCTTCTTCGCGCTGGCCGCGGTGCTGTTCAAGGCGGCGATCAGGGCGGCCGATTCCGGCGGCTTCCTGGTCGATGCGGCGACCGCGCTCGTCACCTCGGTCGCGGCGCAGACCATCGTGCTGACCGGCTGGCTGGCGATCGCCCGCCGCGACGTGCTGGTCGCGACGTTGCGCGAATGGCGCCCGTCGATCGGCGCCGGCTTCCTCGGCGCCCTCGCCTCGCAGCTGTGGTTCGTCGGCTTCGCCATCGCGCCGGTCGCAGCGGTGCGCACCCTCGGCCTGATCGAGCTGCTCTTCGCGCAGGGTCTGTCGCGCGGGCTGATGAAGGAGAAGGCGAGCCTGCGCGAACTCGTCGGCATCGCCCTCCTCGTCCTCGGCGTCGTGCTGGTGCTGAGGGCCTGAGCCGAGGAAGACAGGCTCCGGACTGCCCCGTCGGCTTTCACGCCCGCAGGGGTCATTCGGCCGCCGCGCGTGCGGCACTTCCCCTCCCATCAGGGGAGGGGCAGGGGTGGGG